>NZ_CP026517.1:0-300000 GCF_002953415.1 Deinococcus sp. NW-56
TTCGGAGAATATACATGAGTATATGGCAGCGGTTGATATTATCGTCGCACCCAATAGGGTGTGCTACTTTGATCTAGCAGTGTTGGAGTCCCTTTCGCTTGGAACCCCAGTCGTGGCTTCTCTTGTCGGAGGTAACAAATATTTCGCCAGCATGGAATGTGGTGTGAACCTTTATGGGTCTTTATCTGAAGCGATTGAAGTTATTGAATCGAGTCTACAGAATCCTCCACAGAGGGAGAATGTAAAGCAAGCATTTTACGCCCAATTTTCATTAGAAAGATTTTACGCCAACCATTTATTGCTTGCGGGTGAGTTGTTGGAGTGGAAGTGAAGGTCACCTTAATTTCTACTCAGCTTGGAATGGGTGGTGCAGAAAATCTAGTTTGCAATCTCGCCGATCAGTTTGCCGCCCGAGGTCATGGAGTCCAATTGATCTCCTTGCTGGGCGAACCCGTGGTGCTTCCCCAAGATACGTCGATTCGGGTACATAATCTCAGAATAGATAAGAGAAAGCCTGTTACTTGGTTTGCTGGGCTTGCTTATTTCATTGCCGCTATACGTGCTTTCCAGCCTGATGTGGTTCACGCTCACTCTTTCCACTCCATTATGTTGGCACGATTGCTCCGACCTCTGCTTCGTTACCCAAAGTTGATTTCAACAGGTCATCATCAGCGGGAGGGAGAAGGGTTCGAAGGCTTATTATACAGGCTGACCGATAAATTGTCAGACATTATGACCACCATAAGTGATTCAACAACATCCGCTGTACTTCAGCGAACCGGATTAGCACTTCATCGCGTCATAACAGTCAGCAATGGAATTGATGCCGAGTTATTTCAATTCTCTAAAAAAAGTCGGTGGGAGCTGCGGAGGATTAATGGCTTGCATGAGGACGATAGAGTTTTGGTCGCCATTGGACGTCTCAGCCAGGAAAAAGACTTTCCTAACCTGCTGCATGCGCTCAAAGAGGTCGAGAACCGCGGTGCCTTGGGCCACAATCTTTTTCTCCTGATAGTTGGTACCGGACCTCAAGAGATACGTCAGCAGCTTGAAGGACTGGTGCGTGAACTTGACCTGCGAACCAAAGTGATATTCCTTGGCGTTCGCCGCGATATTCCAGCGCTACTTTCGGCTGCGGACATCTTCGTTCTATCGTCAGCTTGGGAAGGGTTCGGTCTGGTAGTTGCCGAAGCGATGGCGTGTGAGCGGGTGGTGGTTGCCACGGATTCTGGAGGCGTACGTGAGGTTATCGGCGATGCTGGTTTTCTGTGTCCTCCTCAGGACTCTGCCGCGCTGGGGTCTGCAATTCAGGCCGCGCTGGCTTTGTCCGAAGAGGAACGTCAATTGTTAGGCAAGCAAGCTCGCGCCCGCATTGTCGAGCATTATAGTCTGGACAGTGCTGCTGAGCGGTGGCTCACACTTTACCGCACTCTCTAGTCGTGAGTTTTTCAGTGTTAGGAAGACGGTTGTGGCATTAAGAGTAGCTAATTTTGTGCCCCATTTTAGGCGTCCCAAGCTACGGGCGTTATCAAGCATCGTTTTTTTTCTGCCCGTAGTGATATATGCTGCCTATTGGGGGGCGCGAGATTATGGCACTGGGTCTGACACCCCGGCTTATGTATGGATGTTTCAGCAATATCTGCTGGGCAATCAGCAGCTTTTGGCCACCGCAGACAAGGGTTTTCTGGCAGTAATGGGAACGGTGGGAAGGTTTACTCATAATCCATCGTCACTATTTTCAACAATTTGCCTTATTATAGGAGCAACCTTCTATTTTGGCGGCGTATTTATTATCAGAAGCCATAAATATTTGATTCTGTATGTTTTTCTTCTGCTTATATCGCCATACTATCTTTCTATAAATATAAATATTCTGCGTCATGGGCTCGCCACATCAGCAGCTTTTCTGCTGATGGCCTTAGCAATTAAATACAGAAATCTGTTTGCTAAGCTGATAACATTTTATATACCTGCTCTATTTCACCAAGTAGCGGGTCTCATTGCTCTACCAATGATCTGGGGTACATATAGAGCTTTTCCTCTAATCTTCTGGTTTCTGGCTGTAGCTGGAAGCGCATTCAGTAGCCTGTATGCGCCGATCGCATCGCAGTTTATTCCATCTGATTATACTGCGTACTTCACGGCGGGCATAGACTACCGCACTGGATTCCGGCCCGACTTTGTAGCCTTCAGTGCCATACCACTCCTGTTTGCGTTGGTCGTCCCCTATCGAAAGATGTCGCCCGAAACCCGATGGGTCTTCAACGCATATCTACTGATGAATGGGTTCGGCCATCTGATGAATTTCGTCTCTTACTCTGACCGATTTCTGACATCTTCCTGGACGCTTTTGCCACTGTTGGTGACTTTGATGGTCAAAGATGTCAATGAGAGGGCATTCAGGAAGAAGGAGAACAAGAGGTTTTTCAGCTTCGTGATTGTCGTGGGGACGCTGCTCGTCAACTCGTTTTTCTATCTGCGTGGGGCCTGAACCGATCAGAAAAATCTGCACCCGTCGCCAGCCCCGCAGTTCAGATCAGGCGGGGCATTCGTCGTGTAGAGTGCGACCCAGCCATGCCTGAGCCTCTTGTGACAGTTGGATTGCCGGTCTACAACGCAGAGACCTATGTTGAACTGGCCCTGCGCTCGGTTCTGAATCAGGACTACCGCAACTGGGAACTGATCGTGCTGGACGATGGCTCGACTGATCGCAGCCTAGAGATCGTGCGGGCGGTACAGGACTCCCGAATCAGGGTGCTGGCCGATGGTACCAACCGTGGCCTTAGCGCTCGCCTGAACGAGACTGTTCAACAGGCACGGGGCGAATTTTATGTCCGCATGGATGCCGACGACCTGATGGTGCCGCATCGTTTGTCGGCTCAGATAGAGTTCTTACAGAAGCATCCTGGGTGTGATGTGGTCGGTGCGTCGGCATATATCATCAATGGAAAGGGAGAGTTGACCGGGATACGCTCAGGGAATCCGTTCTCAGAATCGGGTTTCCTGAGCGTGTTGCAGGGCGGCGCCTTCATCCACCCCACCGTGACGGGCAAGACCGCGTGGTTCCGGGCCAATCCCTATGACACGACGGTCGAGCGATGCGAGGATATCGAGTTGTGGCTCAGGACAGCCGACAGGTCGAATTTCGGTCAGATTGAGGAGCCACTGTTGTTCTACCGTGAGGAAGGGAATCAGGCGGCCAAGGTAGAACAGACCTCGCGGGGATACCGGCAGGTGTTGCGGCGTCTTCTTCAAACGGCTCCAGAGCAGTACCGGCCCGTAATACGGCGTCAACTCCAGATGGCTCAGGTGAAGATCATGGCCCGGCGGGTCCTCCATAAACTCGGAGGCGAGCAGAGGATTGTGCAGGCACGTTCCCAGCCCCTCACCGCAGAGCAGCGCCGCACTGCGGAAGTCCTCCTGCGTTCGGCAGTGCGCGATCCACACCCGACTTCTGTGAACTGACGCTTGGGTGGGTACCCTTTCAGACCAGATGGCCCGCTGACGCTCCAGAGAGGATTCATGACATCCAAAAGACAATCCCCACCTGTACAACGAGCAATCCTTTTTGCCGTGACTTCCTCAATCAGCCTGGCTTTCTTGCGAGGACAGGTGCGTCTGCTGGCACAACGCGGCTGGCGCGTCGGGGTCAGCAGTGATCCGACCACACCCGGCCAGTTGGAGACCTTTGCCCACCAGGAACAGGCCGAGGCATTGCCTGTCCCTATGCACCGCGAGATCAGCCCACGTGATGATCTGAAGTCGCTGATGACGATGTACCGCACCCTGCGCCGCTTTCGACCTGCCGTCACCAATGTAGGGACGCCCAAGGCCGGGCTGCTGGGTGGATTGGCCGCCGTGGCAGCCAGGGTCCCCGTGCGGGTGTACACCTTGCACGGCCTGCGATTGGAGACCGCTCGTGGAGCCAGCAGGCAGATGCTACTCCTGACCGAGAGGATCGCACTGGCGTGCGCTCACCGCGTGGTATGCGTGAGCCCCAGCCTGCGGGAACGGGTCCACGAACTGGGGTTGGCCCCAGTCCACAAGACCCTAGTGCTGGGGGAGGGAAGTGTGAACGGTGTGCGCCTTCCATCCACACCTGATCCCAGCGTCACTGAACAATTCCGGCAATCTCTGGGGCTGGGTACCGGGCAGCCCGTGCTCGGCTTCGTGGGCCGTTTTACCCGTGACAAGGGAATTCCTGAGCTAATCGAGGCCTTTGGGCAAGTGCGAGCCCGGTTTCCCTCCGCTGTGCTGCTGCTAATCGGCGATTACGAGGCTGGTGACCCGGTAGAGCCACGAGTGCGCGAGGCCATCGAGACGATACCGGGAATCATCCGGACGGGGTTTGTGCCGGACGTGTATCCCTATTATCCGCTCATGACCCTGCTTATCCTCCCCACCCACCGAGAAGGATTTCCCACGGTCGCGCTGGAAGCAGCGGCCTTTGGACTCCCGGTAGTGACCACGGACGCCACCGGAGCGCGGGATGCTGTGCAGCAGGGCGTGACCGGCTGGCAGGTTCCGGTGGGCGATGTCCAAGCCCTGGCGACAGCTCTGTCCGAGGCGCTGGCTGATCCCCTGGAGGCGCGGCGTCGGGGGGAGGCTGGACGCCGCCGGGTCGAGGCTCACTTCCGTCCGGAGGACGTCCAGCAACGCTGGGCCGAACTGTATGACGACCTGTGGAAGTGGCGTCAACTCTCGTCGCAGCACCCTGAGAAGCGTCTATTCGATGTGGTAGTCGCTGGCGTCGGACTTATTGTCCTGAGTATGCCTATGCTGGTGCTGGCGCTACTCGTGCGTTGGAAACTGGGCAGTCCGGTCCTGTTCAAACAGGTGCGGCCAGGTCTGGGCGGGCAACCCTTCACCATGTACAAGTTCCGTACCATGACAGATGAACGTGACTCCAGTGGAGCTTTGTTGCCCGACAGCGTCCGCTTGACGCCGTTTGGCCGGTTGCTGCGCTCGACCAGTCTCGATGAACTGCCTGAGCTTCTGAATGTCGTACGCGGCGAGATGAGCCTGGTGGGGCCACGGCCCCTGCTGATGGAGTACCTGCCTCTTTACAGCGAGAGGCAGGCTCGCCGACATGAGGTACGTCCCGGCGTCACCGGATGGGCGCAGGTCAATGGGCGCAATGCTCTTTCATGGCACGAAAAGTTCGAATACGATGTCTGGTATGTTAATCACCGATCGCTCGTCCTAGACGTTAAAATATTGCTGATGACCCTGCGCAAGGTCTTCGAACGCGAGGGGATCAGCGCGGCAGGGGAGGCTACGATGCCGCCTTTCCAGAGTTCTACGCCGCTGAACGATTGAGCTAAAGGATAAATGTGGGGGCCTGGATTTTCATAGCCTCTCTGCACTCAAGGAGTACTCACCATGACGAACGAACAGAAACTTCAGAACGCTTTTGTCGAGGGCCTTGGGATCGCTGCTGAAAGCGAATTCGAGGGCTTGGAGTACCGAGGTATCGAGGAATGGGATTCCGTGGCGCATATGCAGCTGGTCAGCGAAATTGAGACGGCATTTGACATCATGTTGGAAACGCAGGATGTCATCGATATGAGCAGCTACCCGGTCGCGCGCACGATTGTTGCCAAGTACGGCATCACGTTCTAGGCATGCTGCTTGACCTGAGTGGCCAGGTGGCCCTAGTAACAGGGTCGACCCGGGGGATCGGCTGGGCTACCGCGCAATTGCTGGCGGAACAAGGCGCAACGGTCGTGCTGAACGGTGCGAAAGATCAGGCTGGCTTAGACCGCCGAGTCGAAGAGCTAGCAGCGCAGTACGGCGTGCAGGGCAGCGGCATTCTTTGCGACGCACGTGATCCGGATCAGATCCGTCAGGTGTACCAGCAGATCTTCAAGACCTACAGACGTCTCGACATTCTGGTGAACAACGCTGGGATCCTCGACGACGCTCTGATCGGCATGGTGTCGGATGAACTCGTGACGCGCACATACGAGGTGAACACCTTCGGCGCGATCCACCATCTCCAGGGGGCCGCGCGCCTCATGCAGCGGGGCGGGCGTGGCTCCATCGTTAACCTGACGTCCATCGTGGGTGTCAATGGCAATGAAGGACAGATTGTCTACTCGTCCTCGAAGGCCGCCCTCGTGGGTTTGACCCGGTCTGCCGCCAAGGAACTAGCTCCGAAAGGCATTCGCGTGAACGCGATCGCGCCCGGCTTCATCGATACAGATATGACCCGGTCCCTGCCAACGGACAAGTTCGAGGAGCGCATGGCGAGTATCAAGATGAGCCGCATTGGCACCCCAGAAGACATTGCGAAGGGCGTGCTGTTCTTCGTATCTGACCTTTCCACCTACGTCACCGGGCAGGTGCTCGGTGTGGACGGTGGCATGTTGATCTGAGGAGGCCGATGACCTTATTACCATTTCAGGATGCATTCCCGGCGCTGATGCTGCCTGGTAGCGCGACGATCACGCACGCTGAACTGAGTGAGCGCACGCGCGCTCTCGCGTCCGGATTGAAACTGAGCAGGGGCAAAGGCCTCTTGTTCCTGTTTGCGAGGAACACGGTGTCCAGCATTCTGGCCTACCTCGCCGCAATCGAGGCGGGTCATGCGATCGCGCTGCTCGACGATGGGCTCAAGACTGAGTTCGCCGCGCATCTCGTTGACCACTACCAGCCCGATCTGATCTACCTTGAAGGGAGCGCAGATTGGTTGAGTGGTTACTCGCTCACCGAAGACGGATTCTGGAAGGCGGAAGCCGGGGTGGCGGATGAGCTTCATCCTGACCTGTTGCTACTCCTGACCACGTCTGGCAGCACCGGGAGCCCAAAATTCGTACGGCTCAGCCGGGAAAACGTGGTAAGTAATGCGCGCGCCATCAGTGAGTCGTTACGACTGACGCGGGACGAGCGCGCGGTGACTACTTTGCCCTTTCACTACAGTTACGGGCTGTCCGTGCTGAATTCACATCTCATCTCCGGAGCCAGTGTCGTCGTAACCGAGGCGAGCGTCATGGAGCAAGCGTTCTGGGACATTCTGAAAAGCGAGCGGGTCACATCTATCGCCGGAGTGCCGTACACCTATCAGATGCTGGACCGGCTCGGGTTCGCGAACGCTGAACTGCCCGATCTTCGGAATCTGACGCAGGCAGGCGGAAAACTCTCCGAGCCGCTCACTCGCAAGTTCATGGACCTGGCAGGAGAGAAGAGGTTGAATTTCTTCGTGATGTACGGCCAGACGGAAGCGTCCCCCCGAATCAGTTGCGTCCCGCCGGAGCGTCTGGCCGAGAAGTTTGGTTCGGCGGGCATGGCTCTCCCTGGAGGGGAATTGCTGATCGAGACGGCCCAGGGCTGCACGACTGCCCCAGAGGTCACCGGGGAGATCGTCTACCGAGGCCCGAACGTGATGATGGGATACGCCGAGAGCCGGACCGATCTCGCCCTTGGAGACGTGCAGGGAGAAGAGCTGTACACCGGTGACCTTGGTTATCTGGACACTGAAGGTTTCCTGTTCATCACCGGGCGATCCAAGCGCATTGCCAAGGTGTTCGGTGTGAGACTCAATCTCGACGAGGTGGAGGCGCTCTTTCGTAACCTGGGGACAGTGGCGGTCCTCGGCGCAGCCGACAAACTGCATGTATTCCACGAGAGCACCGACGACGCGTTGCTTGTCTCTACGCGCAAACAGGTGGCGCTGGACCTAAAGATTCCCGTTCAGACCATCGTCCTGAAAAGCGTCGGGCAATTGCCCACGATGAGCAGCGGTAAGATTGATTACCGAATCCTTCAGAGCGTGCTGGATGGAGGAAGCGCATGAGCTTTGAGGAATTGTTGACTAGGCCTCAGTATAGTCTGACCCAGGTAGAGAAAGAAGCTCTTCTGCTTCCTGAACTGAGGGCGCTGACAGAGCATCACCAGCACGATAGTTCGGAGTACGCCCGACTGCTCTCAGTGCTGCCGGATCGGCTGGTGTCCACTCTGGCTGATCTCCCGTTTGTTCCAGTCAATCTGTTCAAGAGCCATCGGTTAAGCAGTGTCTCCGAAGAAGAGATCTTCAAGATCATGACCTCCAGCGGCACGACTGGGCAGCAGGTGAGTCAGGTCATCCTGAATCGCAAGACCGCTGGGCGGCAGTCGCAGGCGCTGGCGGCCATCATGACGCACGTGCTGGGGCCTAGGCGTCTGCCGATGATCGTTGTCGATACCCCCAACGTCGTGAAGAACCGCAAGATGTTCAGCGCACGCGGCGCGGGAGTGCTCGGCATGATCAGTTATGGTCGCCAGCACTTCTACGCACTGGACGATGACATGCACCTTGACCTTGAAGGACTGAAGGGTTTCCTGACGAAGCATCAGGGTCAGCCGATCCTGATTTTCGGCTTCACATTTATGGTCTGGAAGTACTTCTACGAACAGCTCAAGGACGCCGGCGTCGATCTATCGCAGGCCATCCTGATTCATAGTGGCGGCTGGAAAAAACTCGTGGATGAAGCCGTAGACAACGCCGAGTTCAAGCGGGCGTTCAATGCCGCAACGGGGATTGACCGCATCCATAACTTCTACGGCATGGTCGAGCAGGTCGGCAGCGTCTTCATGGAAGGCGACGATGGCTTCCTCTATCCGCCCAATTTCGCAGACGTGATCATCCGTGACCCGGTGACCTGGGAGGAAGCGCCGCACGGCGCCGTAGGCGTGATTCAGGTGCTGAGTATATTGCCGACCAGCTACCCCGGGCATTCCATCCTCACGGAGGATCTAGGGGTCGTGCACGGCGTAGGTGACCCGGCGAACGGCTGGGGTGGCAAGCAGTTGCAGGTGATCGGCCGTGTTCCGAAAGCCGAACTGCGCGGTTGCAGTGACACGCACGGTGCCGAGGTACAGCAGGCGAGGGCGGCGCGATGACAGGCAGCACCTTGGACACCCCACAGGTTTTCCTTCGGCTGCCCACGCGCGGGCAGCAGACGCTGGAGAGCGTTCTGGCAGAGCTGCGCGGCGCTCCCACGCTGGCCCCTTACGACCCAATCATCCTGGATTTCTGCGCCGCGTTTGCGCAGCGCCTGAGCCGCCGTTCGCGTGGCGTCCCGGAATTGCAGGCCCTGGCCTTCTGGATGCGGCGCGCAGAGTTGATCCGCCTAAAGGCCAACTTTGAGGTCCTCGCCACCGAACAGACCGTCCTGATGCCACGCGGACTCGTATTCCACGTTCCGCCGGCCAACGTGGATACCATCTTCATTTACTCGTGGCTGATGTCGCTTCTGGCCGGAAATCGGAACGTGATTCGTCTATCTAGTCGCGAGACCGACCAGATGAATCTCATTCTGGACGTGTTGAATGAGACGCTTCAGGAAGAATCTTTCGAGCTGATGCGTGGTAACACGGTCATGCTCAGCTACGGTCACGATCGGGACATCACCACCGCGCTGTCCCTCGCCGCTGATGTCCGCGTCATCTGGGGCGGTGATCGGACGGTAGCGACCATTCGCCAGTCGCCTCTCGCGCCGCACGCCACCGAATTGACGTTCCCGGACCGCTTCTCATTGGCTGCCGTTCACGCGGAGCGCTATCTGGCGGAAACGGATGATCAGCACCGCACCGTTGCCGAGCATTTCTTCAACGATGCGTTCTGGTTTGATCAGATGGGCTGCTCCTCACCGCGTCTGCTGGTGTGGGTCGGTGAGGGCGCGGCAGTGCAGCAGGCTTCACAGACGTTCTTCGCTCACTTGCAGGTGGTCACACAGACGAAGGGCTATCAGGTGGATACGGCCACGGCGATTAACAAACTGACGTTTGCGATGCGTGCCGCCCTCGATCACCCGGTCCAGCGTTTCAACCGTCTGAGCAACGAGGTCGCAGTTCTGCCTCTCGCGCAATTTGCGGAAGTGCGCGGCGAGTTCTGCGGAGCGGGCCTATTCTACCAGCTGCAATGTAACGCCTTGACTGACCTAGTGCCGCATATAGAGCGCCGGGATCAGACGCTGAGTTACCACTCCTTCGAGCCTGAAGAATTGCGGCAACTCGTCGTAGCTCTCAATGGGCGCGGTCTCGACCGACTGGTGCCTTTCGGGGAAGCGCTGAATTTCAACCGTTACTGGGATGGACATGATCTCCTGCAGGCGTTCACCCGGCGGGTATATCTGCAATTGGAGAACAAATGACTGAGCTATTAATTGTCGGTGCGGGGGGCTTCGGTCGTGAAGTGCTGACCTATGCCCAAGATATGGAACTAAAAGTTTCGGGCTTCCTCGACGAGAACGCTGGGGCTTTGCAAAACTTTGGCCTCCCTGTGGGCGTAATCGGCACATTGTCTGAGCATCGCTTCGCAGAGGGGGAGCGCGTCATTGTCGCTGTCGGCGATCCATTGGTCCGGCGCAAGTTGGCCCGTCAGGTTGTCGCTCAGGGGGGGCAACTGTTCACCTTGATTCATCCCACCGCATATGTTGCCCGGAATGCCCTAGTGGAGGCGGGCTGCATCATCTGCCCTTTCGCCATGGTCGGTGCTCACTCTCATGTCGGTTGGAATACGGCCATCAACACCTATGCCTCGGTAGGTCACGATGCCCGTATCGGTGCACATACGGTCTTCTCGCCATACAGTGTCGTCAACGGCCACGTGACTCTGGGCGAAGCTGTTTTTCTTGGCACCCATGCCAGCGTCACGCCCGGCAAGACTGTGGGATTAAACAGCAAGATCAGTGCCGGATCGGTCGTTTCCCGCACAGTCGAGGTTGGCTCCTTGGTGAGCGGCAACCCGGCCAAAGGCCGGGTCATGTTCGCCACACAGCTCGATGAGTGATTCGCTAGCTCTACAGTCGGAACTTCTTGACTTGACTTGCTGGCTCAGGGAGTGGTCGTTTCAGGCGTCTACATCCGCCACTTTAGGCGTCGGGTTCGACATTGAGGAAGTATCTCGCTGGGAAAAACCGCTTCGTCTGGATATTCTTTTCACCCCTTCAGAGCGTGCACACTGCGAAGCCAAGGCCAGCCCGGCGCGCCATTATGCTGGACTATGGTGTGCCAAGGAAGCGGCTTTTAAGGCCCTGTCACAGGAAGTGACAGTCAATCTCCGGGAAATGGAGGTCGTGCATAACCCAAGTGGAGCCCCTAGAATCCGGTTTCTCACGCCTGTACCTGAAGGAGTGTCGCGACGCTTGACTATCTCAATTACACATACGGCGACGTTGGCGGCAGCTCTCGCTCTCTACGCCTCGCACGGGTGACGTTGATTAGACCTCTTGCGAAAGTCGCGGAGTAAGCTCGTGAGATGAAGCAAGACCGTCTAGCACGCACAATGCGGATGAATCGCATGCGTATGCTGGTCAATCCGGCGCCCTCTGCTGGAGTTATGCGGCCTCCAAGAATGGAGTTATCCGGCACCCTTCCCCCCAGCGGACGAGCTGCCCCCATTATGAAAGGCTGACCGTTTCCGGGGTCAACTTCCGGCCCTTCTTTCTCAGGCTCTCTCCCCGGAGTTCAATTCGGTAGGCGTTGTGCAGGACGCGATCCAAGATCGCGTCCGCCAGGGTGGGATCGCCCAGGTTCGCGTGCCAGGCCAAAGTCGGGAACTGGCTGGTAATGATGGTCGATGACCGCTCGTAGCGGTCATCCAGAATCTCCAGCAGAATCCTTCGTCCTTCCGCCGTGGGCACATCCAGCCCCCAGTCGTCCAGGATCAGGACGTTCACCCTGGCGATGCTCGCCAGGAGCTTCAAATACCGTCCGTCGCCTTTGGCCAGGGTCAGTTCCTGCAACAGCCGTCCAGTCTGGGCGTACAACGCCGTGAAGCCCTGACGGCAGGCCTGGTGAGCCAGGGCACACCCGATAAAGGTCTTCCCGACCCCGGTGGGGCCGGTGATAATGACGCCTCTCTTCTCGGCAATCCACTGCCCCTGGGCCAGGGAACGCAGTAACCGGGCGTCCAAGCCTCTCGGGTGTTTTGTATCCACCTCTTCCAGGCTGGCCTGCACCTTCAAGCGCGCCGCCGACAGGCGGCGCTGCAAGCCGCGGGTGTCCCGGCAGGCCCGTTCGCGGTCGACCAGCAGGGTGAGCCGTTCCTCGAAGCTCAACTCGCGCAGATCGGGTTGTTCCTGCTGTTCCTGCAGGGCGAGCGCCATGCCATCGAGCTTCAGGGCGCGCAGATGTTGAATCACGGGATGGGGCAGCATAGGAACCTCAATTCAGGGTGCGGTCGACTTCGTGCTCGTCGAGCTCGGCGAAATATCCGGGGCCACGCAGGTTGCTGTGCTGGGCCACCGGGAGTTCAAGGGGGATGCCCGGGAGTTCCGCTTCGTCCAGGCGGTGTTTCAGGATGGACGTCACGCTCTGCAAGCTGTGCGCTTGCAGAGCCAGGGCGCGCCGACAGGCCGCTTCCAGCCGCTCCCCGTACTCCCGGTGGAGACGAAGAAGACCGGCCACACTGCGCTTTTTCTGTTCAGGGTGCTTGTCCCCGTCGAAAATGGCGCTGACCAGCGCAGCGGTGAACTCCCCAATGTTCTGGGCCTGCTGGATGAGCTGCTCCTGGCTGATGTCGCGGTAGTGCCGGTGATGGGCCGGCATATGGTCTGACAACGTGGTGTGCCGTGGGGCAGCCGTCGACTCCCCAAAGACCCGGTGGTGGACAGCGATCCGCTGTCCTGAGCGGTAAATCTCCACCAGCCGGGTGGTGAGGCGAACGTCCACCCGTGTCTTGGCGTACTGGTGGGGCACGCTGTACGCGTGCCCCTGCACGGTGACGTGGTAATCCAACCCGACCGTGGTCTGCTTCCACTCGGCCACTTCAAAGGGTTGAGTGGGCAAGGGGCGCAGCACGGGTTGATCCAGGGCCTCGAACTCACTGCGGCGACTCCCAGGTCTCTTCTGAAAGGGCTGCTCGTTGAGGGTGTCCAGCAGCTCCCGGACGGCTTCGTTCGCCTCGGGCAGACTGAAGAACACCCGGTCGCGCAGGGGGGCAAGAATGCGGCGTTCCACGATCTGCACATGCACTTCCACCAGCGCCTTGTCTTTGGGCTTGCGGACGCGTGCCGGGATGACGGCCATGTCATAGTGCTGCGCGAATTCCTGGTAGGTGCGGTTCAGCTCGGGTTCGTAGCGGCTGGCGTGGGTCACGCCAGCCTTGAGGTTGTCCGGAACGATGATCTCGGGCACACCGCCGAAGAAGTTCAGGGCCCGGATGTGCGACTCGATCCAGTCGTGAAGCCCCTGACTGCGGGTGACTTCAGCGTAGGTGTAATCGCTAGCCCCCAGGGTGGCGACGAAGACCTGCCCGGCCAGGACGTCGCCACTTCTGGGATCAGTCAACGGCAGGGTCAACCCGGCGTAATCGACAAAGAGTTTCTCGCCGGCCCGGTGGGTCTGCCGCATGGACAGGCCAGTTGTGGCCTTCCACTTCCGGTAATTCTCGTTGAAGGTCGCGTACTGCCAGCCGTCCGGATGCTGCCGGCGGTACTCTTCCCACAGCAACTGGCGGGTCACACCTTTTCGCCGCAGTTCCCGGTCAAGGGCGGCCCAGTCAGGCTGGTGGGCGGGACTCACGGCGGCCTGTTCACGAGTGCGAAACAGCAGCGCCTCGAGCTGGACATCGTCCAGCTCAGGGGGAGAGGCCAGGTGAGGCCGGCTTGGTTGGCTCGCGCCACGTAATCCTGCACTGTGCTGCGGGCAAGACGGACGCTTTGCCCGATGAGGCGGTCGCTGAGCTTCAACTCCAGTTTCAACCGCAAGACTTCCCTGATTTTCCGCATAGACGCTCGCTTTCTGGTCATCCTGCAAGGATGACCAGGGGAGTCTCGTCCGCGGCGGGAGGGTGCCGATTTCCACCAGCAGAGGGTGCCGGATAACTCCAGCGCAGGGTGCCGGATTAGACCAGCGGAAGGTGCCGGATAACTCCAGCGCCCCCCGCCGGATTACGCCAGCGTACGCATCGCACGCAGTTCCGGCGACGTACTGGGGCTGACCGCCTGACACAAAGTATGAGAAAGCGTCCCCGGTGAGGGACACTTTCTGCTTGTGAGAACCGAAAGTACCGCCGGGGACGCTCCCCGACTCTATCAAGCCGTCCTCGCCCACCTCCAGAGGGGGCTGTGGAACGACCTGCGCAATGCGCGGACCCTGGGCTGGATGGTCACTGGGTTGGTGCTCTCCCAGTGTCCCTCCCTTCCTGCCTGGCTCCCGCACATTCACTCCAGCGCCACGTTGGCGCAGAGCACGGAACGCCGTTGTCGCCGCTGGCTGGAGAACCCTGCCATTGACCCCACCGCCATCTACGGTCCCCTGGTGACCCGTGCCCTGCGGGACGGGGGGGAACACCCGTTGGTCCTGGCCCTGGACACCAGCGTCCTGTTCGAACAGTTCTGCCTGATCCGGGTGGCGGTGCTGTTCCGGGGACGAGCGGTCCCGCTCGTCTCCCGGGTGATCCGGCACTCGAGCGCTCAGGTCAGCACGGCCCAGCTGCTCCCCGTGCTGGCCGAGGTCAAAGGGATGCTTGATTTCCTCGGTCGGCCAGAGGTCCGCCTGCTGGCGGACCGGGGATTCTGCGATACCGAATTGATGGCCTGGCTGAGGGTCTGTGGCTGGCACTACCGGATTCGCATCAAATCCAGCCTGATCCTGGCTGCTCCCGATGGGCAGCGGGTGTGCAAAGTCGGGGAGGTGCGGCTCGCCCCCAGAGAGACCCGCTGCCTTCACAACATCACCCTGACCGGGCAGCACTTCGGTCCGGTGCATGTGGCTCTGGGCCGTCCGTCGGACGGCCCAGAGCTGTGGCAGGTGGTGAGTGACGAACCGACCAGCCTGCAGACGTTCGCTGAGTATGGCCAGCGCTTCCAGATCGAAGAGGGCTTTCTGGACGACAAGAGCGGCCTGTTCGATCTGGAGCACTCGAAGCTCCGGGACGCGGCCAGCCTGGAGCGGCTCGTCCTGGTCCTATCGGTCGCCACCCTGCTGCTGGTGTCGGAAGGCTGACTACTCTTCAAAACGCGGCATGAGGGTCATCAAGGAGCGCCAGGACGACGGGGACGGGTGGAGCAAGAGGTCCTGGAGATGGTCCAGGCCGAGTCGGAACACGGACACCGCACGGTGTCCGTGATTTTTGATCTGCACCGCTGTGCGGGCAGCCAGCACTTCCCCCGTTCGGCAGGCCCAGATGAAGGCCACGCTGACCACCGTCAACAGGGTGGACACCCGCTCTGCGCGGGTCAGGCCCGTGTCCTCCAGGTTGAAGCCCCTGGTTTTCAAGGCGGAGTGCAGATTCTCTGCCTGCCAGCGTTCAGCGTACCGTCGAAGATTTGGCCCCACGTGACCCCGGTACGCGAGGTAGAGCGTCTCTCCAGCCGCATTCTTCGTCGCAGCGACCCGAAGCGAAACCCCATAGATCAGGGTCTGGCGGCGCCAGACCCTGACTTCACCGACCTGGAGCTTCTTGAAGACGGCCCAGACGGGCAGACGATGCGCGCCAATGGTGGCGCGTGCCGGGAGTCGAATACAGGGCGCGATGCCGTGTTGATCGAGGAAACGGAACCAGTTCTGCCCAATGAACTCGCGGTCGGCCAGGAGGCACCGGACCTGCCGATCTGGGCAGAGGGTCAGGAAGCGCGCCACGAGTGATTCCCTGGTTCGGGAATCACTCGCTCCACCGTGTGGGAGCAACGTCCACATCAAGGGCAGGCTAAACCCGTTCCATACAGCAGAAAGCAGCAGGATATTCACGTCCTGCTGCCCGAATCTCCAGTTCGTCCGGTCCAGGATCAGGTCCAGGGGACCCTCTGGCAGGAAAGAGAGGGCGAAGCGGGGAAAGAGACCATCCGGAAAGGAAAACTGGACGAAGCGACACAGCCGCTGGTAGCGAGCCGTGAGCGTGCCTGGCAACGTGACGTGGGTTTTGAGGCTGTACAGGACCACCGTGCGAGCCTGGATAACCGCCAGGACCAAGGCCGTGAAGACGACAAGGCGGCGGGCATCAAGAGGAAAGGCAGACCGCAAGGCAGTCTGCAAGGTATCGTGGGGGGGTCGGCTCCCAGGGGTTTTCATCGCAGAAACACCGTACAGGAGTCGACTTTCTGCTGCCCGTCACCCGTTTTGAAGAGTAACCCCGTTTAGGGCTTGAGTGAAACGGCCTCGGGCAGCGCGGAGACGAGAAAAAATGGAGACGGTATGGCTAGATACCGTCTCCACCACAGTTTAGGTCGGCGGACTGTCATTCGTCAGCTTCACCGCTGGGCCAAACGGCATTTCAGCGACCAGAAGCGCTGCAAACACCAGAAGCTCAGCGATGCGCTGCTGGTGGCCTTGTTGCTCAGCCGTCTTGTCTTCAAGCATCCGTTTCCGTCGATTTGGTGGCAGATACTGAGGGAAGATCGGAGCGGTCTTCCCTCGTACACCCAGGCTTACACCCGTGGCCTCCGTCTCCTGGAGCGCCTCGAAGCCATCGTCAGCCCTCCCAAATGGTGCGGAGAGGTCATCATCGACTCCATGCCACTGCCCGTCTGCCGACCCAAACGAGGGAAACGCTGCGCGTTTCCTGGCGCTCGGTGGGGCTTTGGGACGCAGGGCGACGTGTACGGCTACAAGCTCCACGCCTGGGTGACGCCGGAGGGTGAAATCGTTCAGTACCTGCTGAAACCCGCCAACCTTCACGACACCACGGTGAGCTACGAGCTGAACCGAAGATGGCCGGAGTTCGGCGGGCCAAAGATCATCGGTGATAAGGGCTACTGCTGCCTGGGATACGTGTTCCCACCCAAGAAAAACTCCCGTTACGACACCGGGTGGCGGGAAGACCGCCACCCAAAGTTACGCAAGCGCATTGAAACCGTCTTCTCCCAACTGGTGGAAGCCCAGATCCGCTCCGTTCAGTCGAAGACGCTCACCTCACTTCGCTTCCGTGTCGTCCTAGCCGTCCTCGCGCACAACCTTGCTCAGCCCTAAACGGCGTGAGTAGTCAGGTCGGAAGGGCTTCACGTCGTGCAGCAAGGAGCCCGCCGAAGGATTGATCCCCACTGGCAGCGCGGATTGAGCTATCTCAAGCTCGGTCTCCGGGCGGTTCAGTACGCCTTGAGCCGGGGTCAGGCGGTCTTCACCCGCCTGACCCTTCCGGGTGGTCCTGACCCTGAACCCACACGGGCGAGCAAGCGCCCTGCCCCTTTGATGACCCTGGAAGTTGGCTTGACCTTGCCCCTGTTTCCGGTGCCAGTCTGATTGCAAATCGAGCAGCAAACTTGGAGGCACATGAAAGGCAAACGGTACACCGAACAACAGATCCTGGACATCCTCGGGCAGCTTGAGGCAGGCACGCCGCTGAGCGATCTGACGCGACTCCATGGAGTCGCGATGACGACCATCTACCGCTGGAAAGCCAAATACGGTGGGATGACCAAAGACGAGACCCGCAAGTTTCGCCAGTTGGAAGCAGAAAACCAGCGCCTGAAGAAGTTGGTAGCGGATCTGTCGCTCGACAACGCCATGCTGAAGGAGGTGGTGGGGCGAAAGTGGTGACGCCTGGGACGTCGTCCCAGGCGCAGACGCCCCTCAAAAAGCAGATGGTGACCCTGCTGCGGGATTCTTTTGCGGTCAGCGAACGTCGGGCCTGCCGGGTGCTGGGCTTTTCCCGGACCACGCAAAGACGGAACAGCCCCAAAAGGGAAAAAGACCAACGCCTGGTCGAGCGTCTCCGCACACTGGCCCGAGAGCGACCTCGGTTCGGGTACCGGCGGATTCACCTGATGCTGGGTCGAGAGGGCGAGACCGTCAACCACAAGCGCGTCTACCGGATCTACCGGGCTGAAGGGCTGGCCGTTCGAAAGAAGGAGCGCCGCAAGCTCAGTGTAGGAGAGCGACAGCAGAAACCTGCGGTTTCTGCGCCCAATCAGCGGTGGAGCCTCGACTTCATGTCGGACCAGCTGGCCTCCGGGCAGCGGTTTCGGGTCCTGAACGTCGTGGATGACTTCACCCGGGAGTGCCTGGTGATGCACGTCGGGACCTCCATCACCGGGCATGACGTCGTCCGCGCTCTGGAAGCGGTGGTCCGCTTCCGGGGGGCACCGCAGTCGATCACCACCGACAATGGCCCAGAGTTCGCGGGCAAGGGCCTGGATCTCTGGACCCATGGGCGTGGCATCACGCACACCTTCATCCGGCCGGGGAAGCCCGTCGAGAACGCTTACATCGAGAGTTTCAACGGCCGTGTCCGGGACGAGTGTCTGAATCTGCACTGGTTCCAAAGCTTGGATCAGGCACGCCTGATCCTCTCTGCCTGGCGCCAGGACTACAACGCCGTCAGGCCGCATACCTCGCTCGGTGGACGGACCCCGAACGAATTCGCCCGCCTCGAACAGGCGGGCTGAGGTACGCTGACTTTTGCAAATCGGCTGGTACCGCAATTGGGGCACCCTCAGGCTGGAAGCTCGTTTTTCGCTCGTACTCATAAAATCTGTCAGGTGGCCAGGCCGCTCACCCTGACTTTCGCAGGAGGTCTATTGGTTGGGGGAAAAAACCACAGCCTTGAGATAGAGGTTGCGATCGCCCAACTCCTGAAAGTACGGATTCAAAATACGTATCTGAACAGGCGAGGAAGCAACATTCAGGCGTAGTTCTTTATGCACTTCACTTAGGCGTACCCTTCGCAGTTCACGGCCATTTTGAGCAAAGGCAAGCGTCGAGAAGGTGCCTCCCCCAGACTGCCCATAAGCTTGCAAGGTCAGGGTTCCAGCGGCGCAGGGCCGCAGGGTCACCTGGGGAGCAAAGAGCCAACTGACGGTCCGGCCGTTCGGGTCCCAGGCACCTCCAGCATTTTCCGGCACGGTGACCTCCACGGCTTCACAGCCGTCTCGCCCCTCAAAGTTCACTCGTTCGAGGACAGCGTTGCGGTATTCCGAGCGGTAATAGTCGTTGAAGTACCCCAGTGTCAGGTGCCCTGGACCCGGCACCGGAATATTGACTTCGCGCCGCCCAGTGAACTCGCCCTGCCAGATCACCTGCGAGTTGAGGGCCACCTCTAGGTGTGGGGCATCTCCTCCTGCCGCCTGGCCCTCGGCCGTGATCCGGAGGGAGCCGGGCGCACAGATGTCCGCGACCAGCCACGAGTTGCCCATGAAGTTGAAAGCTTGGTCAGGGAGGGAGGGCGGGGCGGCCTCGGCCGGATACCCCACACGGAACCGGGGTGGGGTGGTGCAGGTCCGGGGCGTGGCGTCGGCTTTGAGGGGCGCTCCCCCAAGCGCAAGCCGCTGCGCCTGCCAGCCCAGTAGGGCCGCCACGAGGATCATGGGCACACTGGCCGCCAGAAGCGGACCGGGGCGTACAGAACCATTCATCGGAGTCTGACCGTCCATTCGTGGGTAGCCAGGGGGATAGGCTGGAGCCCGGCGCGGGCCGGATAGACCTGAAGCTGGAGACGCTGTTCAGGAACATTGCGGATCTCACCGGACAGGGCGAGGCTGGGTTGGGGACCGCGACTGGTGTCAAGGATGGTGCTGTTGACGATGGCGCAGCCCTGGGTACAACTGCGCAGCAGGAGACGGTAGCGCTGTCCTGGGGGCAAAGCCCACTGGCTGTAGACCGTGTAGTCGCGGCTGGTGCTGACCTGAGGGGCGGCCCGGACGAACAGCAGCCTGCCCGGAAAGTCAGGTGGCGCGGCGCTGCTGGCGGCCCACACCGGGAAGGCCAGGGCCGCCAGCAGGCCACCCCCGATCCACCCGTGGGCCGGGCGGATGGCCTCTAGGCGCCCGAGTTGAATTCCGGCCACGATCCAGAACACCTCTCCGAAAAAGGGGCTGGGCACGATCAAGGTGTTGTCAGTGGCTGTCGCCACCAGCAGGCCCACCAGGACGGCGGTACTCAGGGCGTCTCTTGTCCGGAGAGCAGTCCAGACCACCGCTCCGAGCAGCAGAAAGAGGCCCAGCACCCCCAGCGGCCCCGATTCAGCCAGGGGCTGAAGCACGCCATTGTGGGCGATCAGCCAGGGACTGCCCAGGTTGCTGACCCACTCAGGGCAGGCGGAAGTTCCGCCCGGTCCAATCCACAGCTCGCAATAGGCACTGGGCGGTTGCAGGAAACGCCCCAGCAGGTAGGGACCAACCCCTCCCAGGGGCGAACTCTGGATGACGGAGAGGGTCCCGGCCCAGACGAGGTCACGTCCATTGGTTTCGAGGTCGATCAGGCGTTGCGTGAGGGCGTCCCCGTTGCGGATGCCCAACACAACCAGCGCCCCCAGGGCTGCCAGGATGCCCCCGGAGACCAGCGCCACACGCCGATCCGCCCGGACCAGCACCCCGGCCCCGACCCCGATCAGAGCCGCCAGCAGCGGTGCCCGACTGGCCGAGAGCAGCAGCAGGGCCACGCCCGCCCCCCCCAGCAGGACCCGCCACCCTCTGTGCCCGCTGCCAAACAGCCCCAGCCACAGGCCGCAAGCTCCCGCGAGGCCCAGAGTGATGGACGTCATATAGGGATGTGACAGCCGCTGGCCGATCAGAGGAACGCCGCTGACCACAGTCACCACCACGGCGGTTGCCAGCACGGCCAGCAGCCCCACACCCAGAGGCATCAGCCGTCCCGAGCGCCCCAGCATCACGCCCGCACCCATCAAGCCGCCCAGCAGCAGGGTGCGGGTCAGAGCCAGCACGCTTGCTTCGATGGGAGCAGGGGCCAACAGGGCCGGAAGCTGCTGACTGACCGCATAAATGCCCAGAAGAATCCAGGCTGCCCTGGGCAGGCGACGGAGGGCAGGCAGGGCGAGGAGGGCCAGTGGAGAGAGAACGTACAGGGGAGCCAGGAGCGCCAGCCAGACCCTCACCCAGAATGGAGGAGAGGCCGCCTGCGTGAGAGAGGGAGCAGACACGGCAGGACTATAGGTCGTGAGAGGACGGCGGCGTGCCCAGCAGGTCCAGCCACTGCTGCCGCACAGGCTCCGGTGCATATCTCATGGCGTTCTGCCGAGCCTGCGCTCCCAGCTCACGGCGCCGCTCCTGATTCACGATCAGCGACCGCACCGCCTCAGCGAATGCAGCGCCGTCCCCGTCCGGCACCAGCACGCCACCCCCACCACTCAGAATGGCGCGGGGACCATGCGGCACGTCGAAGGCCACGACCGGCACCCCACACGCCTGCGCCTCCAGTAGAACCATTCCGAACGACTCATGGCGCGAAGGAACCAACATGACTGAACTGCCCAAGTACGCTCGCTCAATCTCTCGTGTGGCCGGACACAGCCGGACGTTGCTCAGGCCCTCCCGCAAGATCAGGTGCCGCAGATCGGCCTCCTGTTCCCCCTTGCCGTACAGGTCCAGGGTCCAATCGGGGAATTCGCGCAGGACGGGGGCCAGCGCCTCGATCAAGCGGTCGAAGCCCTTCATCGGAACGTAGCGTCCTACCCCAATGAGCCGCTTGGCGCTCAGGGAAGCAGGCGCATCGGGAAAGAAGGGCAGTTGGTTGGGAATAACGTGTGGGGTCACCCCAAGCTGCCGCTGGAAGGTATCACGGTCTGCCTCGGTTAGGACCACCACATCATCCAAGCGGGGATACGCTACCCGGCGCAGCATCTGGGCAAGGCGAGGCGCGTCTTCGTAGTTCATGTGTTCGCAGGCGATAAAGCGGCCCGACGTCCCTGCTGCCTTCAATAGCGCGAGCAGGACGTTGGGATTGACACTCATACCCAGAGTAATGGTGTCCGGCGTGAAGGTCAGGCGCGAACGCAGCGCCCGCAGGGTCCGGGCATTCTGCGCCACGTAGTGCCGGAGGCCGGGCGTGAAGGGGACGCCCAGGTGGGTGATCGTTACGCGCTTGTCCAGAGGGTAGAAGGGCTGGCCCTCCCCACTGTAGAGGCTGACGATATAGACCTGATAGTGGTCTGCGAGGCTGTTAGCGAGATTGACCGCCGCCCGCTCAACGCCTCCGGGCGGGGTGATGTTGTAAATGACGATATTCAGGGGTCGCATGGAGGTAAGTCTAGGGGGCGCCTAGACTCGGTGCGTACCTTAACTCCCTACTGAATGAGCGTATGGGGTTCAGGAGGACTGGAGCTCGTCTAGATAGTGACTCAAAAGTGAAGCGTTCGTCAGAAGTCGCGTCCGCCTCTGAGGAATACTGAGAACATTGTGCAGCCCTGCTGTGAAAAGGCCCTCCCTGCTCCTTGGAGACGACCATGACGAACACATTGAATCAGCCCGCCCCTTCCGCCCCGGTCCCCACTTTTCCCGGCTGGCCGGTTTTCGAATCCGACGAGGTACAGGCTGTCACCGGGGTCTTGCAGTCCGGCCAAGTAAATTATTGGACGGGTACCGAGGCCCGCGAGTTCGAGCGCGAGTACGCCGAGTACCTGGGCATGGGGCATGCCATCGCCCTGCACAACGGCACGCTGGCGCTGGAACTGGCCCTCTACGCGTTCGGGATTGGCGAGGGCGCCGAGGTGATCACCACCAGCCGCACCTTTATCGCCTCGGCGAGCGCGGCCGTGATGCGGGGCTGCGTGCCTGTGGTCGCGGAAGTTGACCGTGAGTCCGGCAACATGACCGCCGAGACCATCCGCCCGCTGATCACTCCGAAGACCCGCGCCATCATCGCCGTTCACCTCGCGGGGTGGCCCTGCGACATGGACCCCATCATGGAGCTGGCCCGCGAACACGACCTCGTGGTGATCGAGGACTGCGCCCAGGCCCACGGTGCGTTTTACAAGGGGCGCCCGGTGGGCAGCATCGGGCACGCGGGGGCCTTTTCTTTCTGCCAGGACAAGATCATGACGACGGGTGGCGAGGGTGGCCTGCTTGCGCTGAACGACACGGAAGTCTGGCGGCGGGCCTGGGCCTTCAAGGACCACGGCAAGAGCTACGAGGCCGTCTACGAGCGCGAGCACCCGCCCGGCTTCCGCTGGCTGCACGAGTCCTTCGGCACCAACTGGCGGATGCTGGAGGTCCAGGCCGCCATCGGACGGTTGCAGCTCCGCAAATTACCGGACTGGATTGAGCGGCGCCGCGCCAACGCCGCCGTGCTAAACGAGCGCTTTGCCCATCACCGGGCGCTGCGGCTGACCCTGCCGGAAGAGGACATCTTCCACTCCTACTACAAGTACTACGCCTATGTTCGCCCGGAGGAGCTGCGCGACGGCTGGGACCGTGACCGGCTGATGACCGAGATCGCCGCTCGTGGGGTGCCCTGCTTCAGTGGGTCGTGCTCGGAGATCTATCTGGAAAAGGCCTTTCGGGACGCGGGATACGGGCCAGGGGAGCGCCTTCCGGTCGCCCGTGAACTCGGGGAAACCTCGCTGATGTTCCTAGTGCACCCGACCCTCTCGCCAGCAGACCTGCACCGGATGGCAGACGCGGTCGATGACGTGCTGGCGCAGGCCACACGCGGCTAAACAATCATGCCTCCCGCAACCACCAAATTCCTGATCGACCTCGCCCTCTGGGGCGTAGCTGGCCTCCTCGCCTATGCCTTCCGCAAACCGGACCTGCTGGCGCTTGGGATTCCCCTCAACGTGTGGGGCTACCTGCTCCTCAGCGTGATGGTGATGGCCGCGCTGGAGCGCTACTACAGCCTGCAGCGTCAAACGTGGCGCCGGGTGGGGGTGCTGGACCTGCAACGGCTAGGGCGGGCCGTCGCGCTGGCTACCCTGGTGATGTTCGCGCTGGGCTTCATCCTGCAGGGGTGGCTGCAGTTGCCCCGCAGCGTGCCGGTCCTGGCGGGGGTGCTGGGGTTCCTGCTGTTGGGTGGTGTGCGGCTGGCGGCACGGGTCGCCGATGAACGGGTGCGCCTCCAGGCCGCGCCGCAGCGGCAGCGGGTGCTGATCGTTGGGGCGGGCGAGGCAGGCACCCTGATCGCCCGCGAGATGCAGCGGCACCCGGAAGCCGGGCTGGAGCCCATCGGCTTTCTGGACGACGAGCCGGGTAAAGGGCGCACGCGGGTGGTGGGCCTGCCCGTGTTCGGTCCGGTGGCCGATCTGCCCAACGTGGCGGCCCGTGAGGGGGCACAGGAGATCCTGATTGCGGTCCCATCCGCTGACGGGCAGTTCGTGCGCCGGGTAGTGGACCTCGCCCGCGAGGCAGGGCTGCGCTACCGCATTATTCCCGGTGTGTTCGAGATTCTCAGCGGCAACGTGGGGATCAGCCAGATTCGCGACGTCAATCTCGAAGACCTGTTGCGGCGACCCCCCGTCGAACTCAACACCGCCGAGATCGCCGGGTATCTGCGGGGCCGCGTCGTGCTGGTAACCGGGGCGGGTGGCAGCATCGGCTCGGAAATTGTCCGGCAGATCGCGCCCTTCGGTCCATCCACCGTGCTGCTGTTCGGGCGTGGGGAAAACAGCGTCTTTTCCATTCAGCAGGAATTGATGCGCCACTGGCCGGAGATCAAGCAGGTGGGCCTGATCGGGGACGTGCGGGACGCCGCCCGGTTGCGGGCCGTCTTCGAGCGCTACCGTCCGGAGGTCGTCTTTCACGCCGCTGCCCACAAGCATGTCCCGCTGATGGAGGAAGCCCCTTCCGAGGCCATCCTGAACAACGTCATCGGGACGCAAAACGTGGTGGACCTCTGCCTGGAATACGGCGTGGGACGGCTGGTCAATATCTCCACCGACAAGGCGGTCAACCCGACGAGCGTGATGGGCGCGTCCAAGCGCGTCGCGGAGATGGTGGTCTCGGCGGGGGCGGCACGGGCGCGGCCGTCGCAGGCCTTCGTCTCGGTGCGCTTCGGCAACGTGCTGGGCAGCCGGGGCAGCGTGGTGCCCACCTTCATGGCCCAGATCCGGGCGGGCGGTCCCATCACGGTGACCCACCCCGAGATGGTGCGGTACTTCATGACCATCCCGGAGGCGGCGCGGCTGGTGCTGCAGGCCGGAGGTCTCGCCGAGAACGGCAAGGTCTATGTCCTGAACATGGGCGACCCGGTGAAGATTGCCGACCTCGCCCGCGACGTGATCCGCCTCAGCGGTGCCCGCGACGTGGACGTGGTCTACAGCGGCATCCGGCCGGGCGAGAAGCTCTACGAGGAACTGCTGACCCCCAGCGAGGGCGCCGACGCGACCACCCACAGCGAGATCTTCAGCGCCCGGCTGGGTCAGGTGGATGCCCAGCGGTTGACGGGCGAACTGCGGACATTGCGGCAGCAGGCCGAGGTCAAGGACGACGGGGCCATCCGCGCCCACCTCGCCCGCCTGATTCCCGAGAACAAGTTTGGCAGCGTGCGTTGATGCCCCTGCGCATCCTGCTCACGGGCGAACATAGAAGTCATGGGCGGACTGAAAGGTCTGGATTGAAGTCCAGGGAGCAGGTTACTCCTTGTGGCCCCGCTCGCGCCGGTAGTACGTGGCGCTGTCCTCCTCCAGCGGGGGGAGGGTCCCGACGAACCGCGTGAAGGGACCGCCCTCCAGCAGGAGGTCGATGACGAGGTGCTGCCAGACCTGAAGCTGCTGCGCGACCTCTGGGGGCAGGATCAGGCGGCCTTGCTCGTCCACGGTCACGGTCACTCTCATCACCCCTGCCTCCTCCCCATAGGGTAGGTCCCCGCCGGGTACGGCGATAGACCGCACACCCCCGCTCGGCTCCCCGCGTACAGCCGTTGCGCTGTCCCGCTGCAGATTCCCCCCCAAGCCGGGCTTCCAATGTGTTCCGCCACGCCACCTTCCACCTGTGAGCGCCTCGTGCCCGCACCCCCTCATAGGCCATCATCGTCAGGGTTGAACGGGGCGGGAGGGACAGCGAACATGCCCCGTGCTTTGCGTGAAGGCCCCATGTGCCGGTAAGCAACCGCACCCGCCCGCGTCACGGCGGAGCTGTCTCTGGAAAGTTGCGCCTCTTCCCTGACGAGCGGGAAACTGGGAAGAGCGGGCACTCTCCTTCCAGGAGATACGATTGCGGCCCTCCTGCCAGGTGCCCTCGCGCGCCTTCGTTCCAGGCCGATTGACCGTCGGGTGTCCTGGAGGGGGCTGTTCGTGCTGGAACTGGCCCGGCTCAGAGGGCGCCCCCAGGCTTCAGCACGTGGCTGCTGGCGTCGGCAGTCCTCCAACCACGGCGTTCCGCGCAGCTTCTCCCCGCGCCCCTCCACCCTGGCGGCGGTGAGCCCTGGCCCGGTGGGGACCGCCGGGGGTCGAAGCGCCTGGGTCCGGGGGTGCAGACGGGGCAACCTCAGCCGATCCCTGCCCTGTTTCATGAACCAGCCTGGCGGCAGGTGCAGCGTCATCCCCCTGCCGCGCGAGTCCCCTAGCATCGGGCCATGCAGTTTCTGGGACTGGGCGGCACGGACGAGGTGGGAGCCAGCTCCTACCTCTACCTCCTCAAGGAAGGCAATCTCCTGATCGACGCCGGGTTGCGGCCCGGGCAAGTCGGCGAGGCGGCCCTTCCTCAGCTCGACCTGCTTCAGGAACATCCCCCCACGGCGGCCATTCTCACCCACGCCCACCTCGACCATGTGGCCGCCCTCCCGGTGGTGATCCGCCGCTTCCCGGATCTGCCCATCTACTGCTCGGCGGCCACCGCCCGGCTGGTTCCTCTGGTGCTGGCCGACACCCTCAAGGTCAGCACCGAGCAGGGGGCGCACCTCTTCAGCGCCGGGGAGATGGGGCGCACCCTCGAACGGCTCCGGCCCCTGGGCTGGCACCGGCGCTGCGCGGATCACGGGTTCGCGTTCACCCTCAGCCCCAGCGGGCACCTGATCGGTGCGGCGAGCGTCCTGATCGAGAGCGCGGGTCAGTCGGTCTTCCACACCGGGGACGTCAGCAACGTGGACACGCCGGTCGTGAACGCCGCCTGGCTGCCCCCGGAGGTCATGCCCGTGGACGCGGTGGTCTCCGAGAGCACCTACGGCGACACCCTGCTCCCCTCCCGCAAGGAGCAGGTGCGGGCTTTCAGCGCGGCCATCGACGCGACCCTGCGGGGTGGGGGCAAGGTCCTGATTCCGTCGTTCGCCCTGGGCCGCGCCCAGGAGATCACCCAGCTCCTCGTCACGGCGATGGCGAGCGGCCTGGTGCAGAAGGTCCCGATCTACCTCGACGGCCTGACCCGGCCCATCACCGAGGCCTACGAGGAGATGCTGCCCCTGCTCCCCCGGGCACTGGAGAACCGGCGCAAGACGAGCGGCCAGCCGGTCTTCCTGAGTGACCCCGTGCGGCCCGTCGCGGATCACCGGGACCGGGCCAGGGTCATCGGGGAGGACCGCCCGGCGGTCGTCATCGCGTCAAGTGGGATGCTGCACGCGGGGGCAAGTCCGCAGTACGCCCGGGCGTGGCTGCCCGACCCGGACAACGCCCTGTTCGTCGTGGGCTACCAGGATGCCGAGTCGCCCGGCCGCCGACTGCTGGAACTTCAGCAAGGCGGGGACGTGCTGCTGCCCACCCGTCAGGGGGAACGGGAAGCCGTGCCCGCCCACGCCCGCATCGAGCGCTTCTACTTATCGGCCCACGCGGACCGGGGCGGTTTGATTTCCATGATCGCCCGCTACAAGCCTGGCAAGGTGCTCCTGACCCACGGGGAAACGGCCCCCAGATCCAACCTCGCCGGGTACCTCGGCTCGAAGTACGAGGTGGGGTTACCCCGGGCCGGGGAGGTGGTGGCCTTGCAGGATTCCGGCAAACGCCGGGGCAGCTTCATCTCGGCCCCCAAGCGGCGCCTGGAGGCCACCCGGGAGCGGCATGCCCGCAAGCCCGTCCTGGTCCGGTACGAGCCGACGGCCCACGAGCTGCGGGTGATCCTGCCGGACGGCCTGGACGCGGAGCTGTTTGGGGAAGGCGACTACACGCTGGAAGTGCTGCGCGGCAAGCTCTCGCGCATCAAGCTGACCCAGCGGGACCCGGACGCGGTGGGCACCCCGGCCGCCGGACAACCCGAGGAAGATGCGGCGCGGCCCGAACCGGAAGGCTCGCCGGTGTGATCGCCGGGGCCTGTCCTCGGGGAAGGGGCGGGGGACAACTCCTGAGGGATGGTGCGGGCTGTGTCGAGGGAGTGCCCCCCGGCCACCCGTTCCAGGCTGGTGGAGAGATGAGCGTGGAGATGCCCGCCGACGCCAAGGTCCGGATCTGCCACGCCCCGACCAACCCGCCCTGCTCCTACCCTGGAGATATGCCCCCCAGGATCGAACCCTATTCGCTGAGCGAGTTCAAGTTCAGGGTGCTGCGTGATGTCCTCCAGCACGGCTCACTGACCACCCGCCGGTTGGTGCGCGGCCACGGTCCCAAGATGACGTGGGACGCCCTGATCCGGGAGGGCTACCTGCGTGCGGCGCAGACCATGTACGGCGAAGTGGTCGGCCTGAGCAAGGCCACCTATCAGTTCTTCCGGTACCAGAACGAGGACGCGGATGACCCCGCCGACCAACGGGTGGACTACCTCACGGGGCCGACCCTGCTGGCAGACCGCGCCTTTCAGAACGACGCGCTGGAGATTCTGGAGCGTGAAGGTTACCGCGTCATCGCCCGCCAGTATGTGAACAAGCAGAAGAAGGTGGTCGGCAATGGGAGGCCGGAAGGGCACATCGTCTCGTACATGCTGCGCGTTCCCGCTCACGTCGCGGAGCTGATGGCCCAGAACAAATTCCCGGTCAAGCCGTTCGATTGGCGGCAGGACTACCACCATCTGGGCCAGACCGGGTACCCCTCGCTTTATGCCTCGATCGGCAATGGCGGGATCAAGTCCGCACGCTTGCGAGCGCTGCTGCGAGCCCATGAGGAAGGCCCGCCTGGCTGGAAGCACCCGCTGATCGTGGCCCTTCCCCAGGACCATGACACCCATGATGTGCTGCGGCACGTGGCCCTCAAGCACGCGGATTCCAGCTTGGAAGGCTCCGGCATCTGGACCGGCTGGTCGTACATCAAGGAGCGCCAGGGAATCCCCCGGCTGCGCATCATCGAGCTGCCGCGCCGCTAGTCACCAGCCGTGAACCATCCACTTGTGGCAGCGTGGGCGGTCGCGGTAAGGATCGTTCGCCGACCAGAAATCGATGAAGTAGGCCATCAGTGTCCGCAGCTTGAGGTGCCGAATCGTCAGGGCCTCATTCGGGACGGTCCGGGTCCGGGCGTGCACGGTGGTCGCCCAGATCACCCCGGAGTACCCCATCTCGCCAAACGCCTCGATCTTCGTCAGGCGTACCTCTTGCGAGTACCCGGCATCGACCTCCACCGCGTAATCACTGCGCCGGTCCGGATTGGGGGAACGCAGTTCGGCGTCCGGCCGATTGCCGCGCTCCCGTCCTCTGGCCGTCGTGACATGCCAGCCGTAGCGGGCGAGTCGGGGATCCTCCTGAGCCAGGCGCAGCCGTATCTCTGTCAGGGCCGCGTCGTGCATCAGCTCACGCGGTGGGCGCCCCAGGGTGCGGTTCTGCAGGGCCACGAAGGTCAGGTCCGTCTCGGAGTGGGGCTGCATGGTGCGGGTCCGACAGGTGTACGTGACCTGCGGAAGGTCCAGCCACCTCATCGGCTCGGTTAACCCGGCCCGCTCGAGCTGCACCGTCGTGGCGACTGGATGCTGGGTCAGGAAGGCCCGGAGGTGGGCCTTGCGGGTGGCCGGGTGGAGGGTCATGCCCCGTTTCTGGCATGCAGGTCATCACAAGACCATGACGTCCAAGGGTGCGCGTCGGCTGGGGCGGGGAATCTTGAGCGTTACATGGAAAGGAAGTTGTGGTTAAGGCTGTGGTTTTGCAGACGGGAGTCCGCCAGCCTAAGTAATGCAGCTCACCTTTAAAGTCCAACTCAGATCCTGGAAAGTCAGACTGCTGTAAGTGCCTGGTCCATACGGTAACGGGCATGTTGCCATCGGAACTGGCCCGCGAACTCGGCTGGGAACCCTCGTCCATGAGCAAACGCCGGGCTGCCTATCACGCCGAGCTGGGCACAGACGTCGAGTCCGTTCTCTCGGACAGGACGATCACTGACCTCCGGGCCATCCGAGCCACCCTGCGAGAACGGCCAGGCTGGACTTACCGTCAAGCACTGCTGCTGCGGCTGGGGAAGGCGGCTGAGCCAGTGCCACCTGAGTCGGTCCAAGTGATCTTGCAACGCCTGACGAACATGGAGGAAAGTCAACTGCGGCTGGAGGAGAATCAGCTCCGGATAGAGGAAGTTCAGCGCCGACTGCTGGACAAGATGGACGCGATCGGGGGGTACTTGCGGGATCATTTCAAAAGGCAAGGGGGAGTGGTAGACGAGGCCAGCGATCCGTTCCCCCCGAGCCGCAGGATGAACTCCACCCGGCCCGACAAATCCTCCTAAGCACCAGCGTCCGCCAAAACCACGACCCCTTCCCACCTCCGGACACCTGGGCTGAATGCCAGCGCCCGCGATAACGTACCCGCAAGGGCCTCCATTTCAGCGTTGAACAGTCGGGGCATGCAGGTCGTCACGTTGACTCTCTGGGGGCACTCGCGCTCCCTGAACGGGCGGTGCTGGTCGGCGCAGACCACGCCCTATTCAGACCGCCCGGCCGAGGGTCGAAGGCGGTCAGGTGTTCGTTCAACTCGCGGCGCTCGGCGGATACCCGGCATGGGCTTTCCAGTAGAGGCCCATATGCCTCGCGCCCTCCCTTGACCCCTCCGCGCTGATGGCCGTAGCGGTTTCCAGCGCAATCACGGCGGTGACGCACACCACGCTGCTGGCTGGATGCGGCAAGCCGTGGCTTACGCGGCACCTCCTCACATTCAAGTTGATTCGCGCGGCCGCCGTGGGCGTAGCTGCGTGCGAGCTGACGAGGGCCGCGCCCTGCCAGGGGCGACGCGTTCCCCCATACGGAGGACAACGGGAGCGGAGTCGCCCCGGCGCATCTGCCCCACGTGTTCGCTCGCATGTACTTAGCCGACCTCTCCCGCCGCGTGGGCGGCAGCGGCCTGGGGCTGAGCATCTGCAAGTCGATCGTGGAGGCGCACGGTGGGCACATTGAGTTGACGAGCACGCCAAGCCAGGGGGCCAGGGTGAGCTTCACGGTGCCGTTGGCTGATTCAGGGTTCCCGGCCAGCCCACCGCACGGTCACCTCACGCGCTGAACCCGGCCCCTCGCCTGGCCGGGAAACTCCACCCGTTCCTCTCCCTAAAGCGCCTCACCCTGTCCGTTTCTGGCAGGGTGAGGCATCTTCGGCGCGGAGGGGCGCTCAGTCGGTCGCGGGGTTCGCCACCGTCGGTGTGGGCGCCGCCACGGCCGTCTCCACCGGGCGCTTCAGCACCCCCAGCAGCAGGGTGCTCACGGCGGTCCCGGCGAGGATGGCAAGGACATACATGGGCAGGTTGGTCACGGCGTTGGGAATGAACAGCACGAAGATGCCGCCGTGGGGGGCACGGAGCAGGCACCCGGCCGCCATGCTGATCGCCCCGGCGACCGCCGAGCCGACCATCAGCGACGGGATGACCCGCAGGGGATCGCGGGCGGCGAAGGGGATCGCGCCTTCGGTGATAAAGGAGATGCCCAGGACGCCCGCCGCCTTGCCCGCCTCGCGCTCGTCGGCGGTGAAGCGGTTCTTGAACAGCAGCGTGGCGAGGAACAGAGCCAGCGGCGGGGTCATCCCGGCCGCCATCGCGGCGGCGATGGGACCGTAGACCTCGGAGCCCAGCAGCCCGGTGGAGAAGGTGTAGGCCGCCTTGTTGATCGGCCCGCCCATGTCAAAGGCCATCATCCCGCCGATCACGGCACCCAGGACGCCCGCCGAGGTATCGCCCAGGCCACGCAGCCAGTTCGTCGCGGCCGTGAGCGCCGCCGCGACCGGGCGGCCGACCACGTAGATCATCAGCAGGCCGGTGATCGCCGTGCCCAGCAGGGGCAGCAGCAGCGTGGGCTTGAGGCCCTCCAGGGTGCGGGGCAGCCGGATGCCCCGGTTGAGCGTGCGGGTGATATACCCTGCCAGGAAGCCCGCGATCATGCCCCCCAGGAAGCCGCTGCCGCCCGTCGCGGCGAGCAGGCCGCCGACCATGCCGGGCGCGAGACCGGGGCGGTCCGCGATGGAGTAGGCGATGTACCCGGCCAGCACCGGGATGAAGAGGCCGAAGGCGCCCGAGCCGCCCCCGATCTGGCTCAGCGCCGCCCCGAAGGTGCCGGGGGCCGGGTTGATGCCCCCGAAGGCGAAGGCCAGCGCGATCAGCAGCCCGCCCGCCACCACGAAGGGCAGCATGTGCGACACCCCCGTCATCAGGTGCTTGTAGGCGCTGGGGACCCCGGCGTTCTTGGCGGCCTTGCCCGCGCTCGCCTGCGCCACGAAGTCGGTCCCGCCCTGGGCACCCGCGACCGCCATGCCCGCCGCCGTGCCGTACACGGGCGCCTCCGCGAGTGCCCGCTGCACCACGGCCTGCCCGTTCTGGATGGCGGGTTTGGTGCCCGTCTGGTAGACCCGCTTGCCCTGAAAGCGCGAGAGGTCCACGTTCGTGTCGGCCGCGATCACCACCAGGTCGGCGTCCGCGATGTCCTGCGCGGTGAGCGCGTTGCCCGCCCCCACGCTGCCCTGCGTCTCCACCTTGACCCGGTGGCCCAGGGCCTTCGCGCCGTTCTCCAGCCCCTCGGCAGCCATGAAGGTGTGCGCGATCCCCGTGGGGCAGGCGGTGACCCCGACGATGCGGAGGGGGCGGGCGGCGTCGGGGGTGGGGGGACTCACGGCGGGCGCGGCGGGGGTCGTGGTCGCTGCCCCCGTTCCGGCCGCCTGCGCGACCAGTCCCGCCGCCCCCCGGATGGCCTCCCCGGTGCTCGCGCGAACGACGCGCTTTCCGGCGAAGCGGGCCTCGTCCACCGCCACGTCGGCGGCGAGAATCACGCCGTCGGCGGCCGCGATCTCGGCGGGGGTCAGGGTGCCCTCGGCCCCCACGCTGCCCTGCGTCTCCACGCGCAGGTCGTGTCCCGCCGCCTGCGCGGCGCGGCGCAGGGCCTCGGCGGCCATGAAGGTGTGGGCGATGCCGGTCGGGCAGGCGGTGACGGCTACCAGGTGGGCCATACCAGGGTCTCCTTGGGGAAACGAGAGGGCTTGGGGCTCGGGACAGGGGAGAGGCCGGTCATGCCCGCGTGACCCCCTCCAGCACGTCCACCTGCACCTGCGCGGCGAAGGCGTCCAGTTCGGCCTCGGGGGGGAGATGGGCGCCCAGGCGGGTGATCGCCCCCAGGCTGAAGGCCGTGGCATGCCGGGCCGCGTCCGCGAGGCCCAGACCGGCGGCGTGGGCGGCGACCAGGCCCGCCACCATCGCGTCCCCGGCCCCGACGGTGCTCTGCACGCTCACCCGTGGGGGGCGGGCACGCACGGCTTCCCGGTCGGTGACCAGCAGGGCGCCGCGCTCGCCCCGCGACACGGCGACCAGGCCCGCGCCACGGCGGATCAGCTCGCCTGCCGCCGCCAGCACGTCGGCCTCGCCCGTCAGAGGACGGCCCAGGGCGGCCTCCAGCTCGTGAATGTTGGGCTTGACGAGGTCGGGCAGGGTGCTCGCGTTCAGCGCCGCCGAAAGGGCCGCCCCGCTGGTGTCCAGCGCCACGAAGCGGTCCGCCGCCCGCAGCCGGGCGGTCAGCCGGGCGTAGAAGCCCGCGTCCACGCCGGGCGGCAGGCTGCCCGCGAGCACGAAGACGGCGTGGTCGGCGGCGAGGGCGAACACCCGGCTCTCCAGCTCTTCCAGCACCTCCGGCGTGGCGGCCAGGCCGGGCAGGTTGATGTCGGTCGTCTCCTGCGCCGCGCCGTCCACCAGCTTCACGCCGACGCGGGTGGCGCCGGGCACCCGCACGAAGGCGTCGCGGATGCCCTTGGTCCGGAAAAGCGTCTCGAAGGGTTCGGGGTTCTCGCCTCCCAGCAGGCCGGTCGCGGTGACCGCCAGGCCCCGGTCGGCCAGGAAGGAGGCCACGTTCACGCCCTTGCCGCCCGCCGCCCAGTGCAGATGCTGGCCCAGGTTCACCTCGCCCCGCCGCCAGCCGTCCGCCCGCACGGTGAGGTCGAGGGCCGGGTTCAGGGTGAGGGTCGCGACCCGCGGGACGGCCGCAGTCATGCCGTGGCTCCTTCCGGCTGCGCGGCCTGAACCAGGGCGCGGACCGACTCGGCGTCGGGCTGGGCCAGGGCTTGCCCGGCCAGGGTCCGGAGTTCGGCCAGGGTGCGGCCCCGCAGGGCGGCCTTCACGCCCGCGATCTGTGGGGTGCTCACCGAGAGTTCCCCCACGCCCAACCCCGCGAGAATCAGGGCGCCCACCTCGTCCCCCGCCGCGCCGCCGCACACGCCGACCCACTTGCCGTGGCGCTCGGCGGCCTCCACCGTCCGCGCGATGAGCTGGAGGACCGCCGGGTGCATCGCGTCGGTCTGGCGGGCGAGTTGCGGGTGCAGGCGGTCCATCGCCAGGGTGTACTGGGTGAGGTCGTTCGTGCCGACCGAGAAGAAGTCGACCTCCTGGGCAAGTTGATCGGCGATCAATGCCGCCGAGGGCACCTCGATCATCACGCCGAGGGGCACGCGGGGAGCGCCCACCTCCTCCCGCACGGAATCGAAGATCGCGCGGGCACGGCGGAACTCTTCCAGGGTGGCGACCATCGGGAACATCAGGTGGAGATTCGGGTGATCCCGCGCCACCCGCGCGACCGCCCGCAACTGCGGGAGGAAGAGGTCGGGCCGCTCGAAGCACAGCCGGATGCCGCGAATGCCCAGGAAGGAGTTGTCCTCGCGGGCCAGCCCCAGGTAGGGCACCTCCTTGTCCCCGCCGATGTCGAGCGTGCGGATGATCAGCGGGCGGCCTTCCAGGGCCTGCGCCATCGCCCGGTACTCCCGTTCCTGCTCGTCCTCGGAGGGGGCCGAGTCGCGTTCGAGAAACAGGAACTCGGTGCGCATCAGGCCCACGCCCTCGGCCCCCGCCTCCAGCGCGGCCGAGGCGTCGGCGGCGCGGTTGATGTTCGCGGCGACCTCGACCCGTGCCCCGTCGCGGGTGGCGCCGGGCTGGAAGCGGGCCGCGCGGGCGGCGTCCCGTTCGCGGGCCAGCACGCCCTGGCGCTCCTGGGCCGACGCCACGTCCGCCTCCGAGGGGTTCAGGTAGAGTCGCCCCGCCGACCCGTCCAGAATCGCGCGGGTGCCGTCGGGAATCTCCAGCACACCCTCCCCGGCGGCGACCACGGCGGGGAGCCCCAGGCCCCGCGCGATGATCGCGGTGTGGCTGGTGGGGCCGCCCTGCGCGGTCACGAAGCCCAGCAGGGTGTCCGGCCCCAGCCGGGCGGTGTCGCTGGGCGTCAGGTCGGGGGCGAGCAGGATGACCGGGCCGCCCGCGTGAATCTCCGGCTCGCGCAGGCCCAGCAGGTGCCGCAGCACCCGCCGCTGCACGTCGCTGAGGTCCACCGCGCGGGCCGCGAGGGTTGGGTCGTCCAGTTTCTGAAGGTGCGAGATGCGCTCCCCGGTCGCCTCGCGGTAGGCCCACGCCACCCCGTGCCCGTCGAGGATGCGGGCCACGGTGTCCTGCACGACCCCCTCGTCCCCCAGCAGTTCCTGATGGGCCTGGAAGATGGCCGCCTTGTCCGCGCCGAAGCGGGCTGCCACGTCGGCGATCACGGTGCCCAGTTCAGCCCAGGCGGCGGCGAGCGCCGCGTCCAGCCGGGCAGCTTCAGTGGCGGGGTCGCCCGGCTCGTCGCGCACGTCGAGCGGCCGGGGGGCGTGCTGCCGGGTCACGCCGATCACCAGCCCGTCGGCGGCGGGGACCCCCTCCACCGTCGCCGCGACCTGCCGGGGTTCCCACTCGGGGGCACGCCGGGCCGGGGCCGGGCTCGCGGGCGCCGCGCTGAGGTCGTCGCCCAGCCCCGCGCGGATGGCGTCGGTGACGGCGGCGAGCAACTCGGGGCTGTCCGCGCTGACGGTGACGGGCGTGCCGCGCGTGAGGCCCAGCGAGAGCACCTCCATCAGCCGGGTAGCGTCGGCGCTCTCGCCGGAGTCACGCGCCAGCCGCACCCGCCCGCCCCGCGAGCGCACGAGGTTCGCCAGCAGGGTCGCGGGCCGCGCGTGCATGCCCAGCGGATTAGGCAGCGTGACCCGCGCCGCGTGGGGAAGCGCCGCCCCGGCCGCAGGGGCGGCGGCCGGGCGCTCCCCGGTGAGGGCTTCCTGAATGTCGGCGGGGTCGCTGGTGGTGCTCAGCCGCTCGACCAGCGCCTCGTCCCCCAGCACGCGGGTGAGGCGGCGCAGGATGGCGAGGTGCTCGTCGCTCGCGGCGGCGATGCCGATCACCAGCCGCACGGGTTCCCCACCCTCGCCCCAGCGCACGCCGCCGGGAAGTTGCAGCACCGCGAGGCCCGTCTCGTGAATCAGGTGCCGGGTCTCCGGCGTACCGTGCGGGATGGCGATGCCGCTGCCCAGGTAGGTGTTGGCCTGCTCCTCGCGGGCCAGCATGCCCCGCAGGTAGTCCGGATGCACGTTCCCGGCCCCGGCCAGCAGCGCGGCGACCTGGGTGATGGCGTCGGTCTTGTCGCGGGCCGCCCCGCCCAGCCGAATGAGGTGCCTAGCCAGTGTGGTCATGCCTGTCTGCCCCGCCTTTCCAGGGAGTCCACCCTCCCCGCGTCCGTGAGCCTCGCCTCTCTCCATGATTACTTTTGAGCAATTGAGAGTATAAATGATTCAAAACGTTCAAACAAGGGCGGTCCCGTGACCACCCGACGCGCAGTTCTGAGCGGTCACGAACAGCCGTGGGATAGCATCGGCCTGATGACCGGGCTGCTCGCTGAAGAACGCCTCTCGCGGATTCTGGACCTGCTGGCCCAGCAGGGCACGGTGCGGACGACCGCCCTGATGGGTTCGCTGGGCGTGAGTGGGGCCACCGTCCGGCGTGACCTCGACGTGCTGGCCGGGCGCGGCCTGATTCGCAAGGTGCACGGGGGGGCCACGCTGGCGAGTCAGGACCAGCGCTACGCGGACCGCCAGCAGACCGGGCAGGCGGGCAAGGCCCGGCTCGCGCAGGTGGCCGTCGGCCTGCTGCGGCCGGGGCAGACGGTGTACCTCGACGCGGGCACGACCGCCCGGCACGTCGCGCAGGCGCTGCGGCGCACGCCCGCGCTGACCCGGACCCTGCGGGTGGTCACGCACGGGCTGGACGTGGCCTACGAACTCAACGGCGAGTGCCCGCTGTACGTCGTGGGGGGCGAGGTGTACGGGTCCACCTACAGCCTGACCGGGCCAGACGCGCTGGCGACCGTGGCCCGCTACTCGTACGACGTCTTTCTGGTGGGCTGCACCAGCATCGACCCGGACCGGGGGCTGACGAACAGCAACCTCGTCGAGGCCCAGCAGAAATCGGCCATCCTGCGCCGTGCCCGGCAGACGGTGCTGATCGCGGACAGCAGCAAGTGGAGGCACTCGGGCTTCGTCACCTTCGCGGCCCTCGGGGAGGTGGGAAGCTGGGCCACCGACGAGGCGCTCCCGGAAGCCCGCGCCGCCTTCGAGACCGCCGGGGTCAGGGTCGTGGACTCCCGCTCCTGACTACTCTTCAAAACGGATGACAGGCAGCAGAAAGTCGGCTCCTATACGGTGTTTCTGCGATGAAAGCACCCAAGAGCCGACCCCCTCACGATACCTTGCAGACCGTTCTGCGGTCTGCCTTCCCCCTTGATGCCCGCCGCTTGATGGTCTTCACCGCCTTGGTCCTGGCGGTCATTCAGGCTCGCACGGTCGTCCTCTACACCCTCAAGACCCATGTTCCGTTGCCAGGTACGCTCACAGCTCGCTACCAGCGACTCTGTCGCTTCGTCCAATTTCCTTTCCCCGAGGGTTTGTTTCCCAGATTTGCGCTGTCCTTCCTGCCGGACGGTCCCGTCGATCTGATCCTCGACCGGACCAACTGGCGACTCGGCCAGCAGGACGTGAACATCCTGCTGCTTTCTGCTGTGTGGAACGGGTTCAGTCTGCCCCTCATGTGGGCATTGCTCCCACATGGTGGGGCGAGTGATTCCCGTACTCGGGAATCACTCGTGTTGCGCTTCCTGACGTTTTGCCCGGATCGGCAGGTCCGGTGCCTGCTGGCAGACCGAGAATTCATCGGCCAGCACTGGTTTCGTTTCCTCGATCAGCACAGCATCGCTCCCTGTATTCGCTTGCCTGCACGCGCCACCATCGGCCAACACCGTCTGCCCGTGTGGGCTGTGTTCAACAAGCTCCAAGTGGGCGAAGTCAGGGTCTGGCGACGCCAGACCCTGATCTACGGTGTGTCACTCCGGGTGGCCGCGACGAAGAACGCGGCCGGGGAGACGCTGTACCTCGCTTATCGGGGGCACGTGGGACCGAATCTCCGACGGTATGCCCAGCGTTGGCAGGCAGAAAACTTGCACTCCGCGCTCAAAACGAGGGGCTTCAATCTGGAAGACACCGGGCTAACCCGTGCTGAACGGGTCTCCACCCTGCTGACGGTGGTCGGTGTGGCGTTTATCTGGGCCTGTGTAACTGGGGAGCTGCTGGTAACCGAGAAAGGCGTACGGATCAAGAAACACGGACACCGTGCGGTGTCCGTGTTCCGGCTTGGCCTCGACCATCTTCAAGATCTGCTGCTGCATCCCTCTCGGTCGTCTTGGCACACCCTCGCGACTCTCATGCCGCGTTTTGAAGGGTAGTCAGCTCCCGCTCCCTTCTGGTCACGCCCGGCTGACGGCTCCGGCGGACCAGGATTCCGGCCTCCTTCCGCCCCGCTCGCGCGTCCGTTTTTTTCAAGGTGGACGCCTCCCTTGCCGAACGCCAGGGAGTCTGCGCTCCGGGGGCTGCCGCCGCATGGACGGTTCGTCAGGTCGGCTTGCCCTGAAGTTGCCGGAGCGTGAGCACCGCCTCAACAGCCCCTGACCGGGCCTCAGCCCTGAGCCCGTGAGGCACCGGCCGGGAAACGGTCACGCGGAACGCCAGCGGCGCGTCTGCGCGGGGGCGTCAGCGTTCGCGGGCGTGCTCCAGGGCATTTTCCAGCAGCCGGGTCACGTGCAGGTCGGCCAGGCGGTAGTACACCGTGCGGCCCTCCCTGCGGGAGGTCACCAGGCGGTGTGCCCGTAGCAGGCGGAGCTGGTGGCTGGTCGCGGACTCGCTGACGCCCGCGACCAGCGCGAGGTCATGCACGCACAGTTCCCCGGCGGAGAGGGCCGAGAGCATCCGCAGCCGGGTGGGGTCGGCCACGGCCTTGAGCAGGGCGCTGGCGTCTTCCACGCAGCGGTCGTCCGGCACGGCCTGCCGGGCACGCGCGGCGGCCTCCGGGTGGGTGCAGCCGGTTTCGCAGGTGTCGGGGCGGGGGTCGGCGGGAGGAACGGGCGAAGCGGCGGGAGCGGCCATGTCCGTCATGCTCGCACCTTCCCGCCGCCTGCGCCGGGGCGGAAGCCCAGCAGGCGCAGGGCGTTCGCCGTCACCAGCGCCGTGGCGCCCGTGTCGCTGAGGATGGCGGGCCACAGGCCGGTGATGCCCAGCAGCGTGGTGACCAGAAAGACCGCCTTGAGGCCCACGGCAAAGGCGACATTCTGCTTGATGTTCCGCATGGTGGCCCGCGAAAGGCCCACCAGGTCCGCCACCCCCGAGACCCGGTGGTGCAGCAGGGCGGCGTCGGCGGTCTCCAGCGCGACGTCGGTGCCGCCGCCCATCGCCACGCCCACGTCGCTGGCGGCCAGGGCGGGAGCGTCGTTGATGCCGTCGCCCACCATCACGACCCCGCCGGAGCGTTTCAGGTCGCCCACCAGGCGCAGCTTGTCCTCCGGCAGCAGCTCCGCGTGGACCTCCAGGCCCAGGGCACGGGCGATGGCCTCCCCGGTGCGGGCGTTGTCCCCGGTCAGCAGGACGGGCCGCAGGCCCAGCGCCCGGAGCCGCGTGACCGCTTCCCCCGCGTCGGCGCGGGGCTCGTCGCGCAGGGCGATCAGGCCGAGCGCCGCGTCCCTGCCGGTCAGCACCACGACCGTCTTGCCCTGCTCCTCCAGCGCCTGGATGCGGAGCTGCACTCCGGGCGTCAGGCCCACCGTCTCCTGGGCGTAGCGGGGGGAGCCCACCGCGTAGGGCCGGTCTCCGATCACGGCGGTGACCGCCTTCCCGGCCAGGGCCTGCGCTTCGGTGACGGCGGGAAGCGGCAGCCCGGCGGCCCGCTCCACGATGGCCCGCGCCAGGGGGTGGTTCGAGCCCGTCTCCACGGCCGCCGCGAGGCGCAGCACCTCCTCCTCCGGCAACTCGCCCAGCGGCACCACGTCCGTGACGCGCGGCCGACCTTCCGTCAGGGTGCCGGTCTTGTCAAAGGCCACGACGCGGGCCGCCCCGATCGCTTCCAGGGGGGCACCCCCCTTGACCAGCAGGCCGTGCCGCGCCCCGGCGGAGAGGCCGCTGGTGATGGCGGCGGGCACGCTCAGCACCAGGGCACAGGGGCAGCCGATCAGCAGCAGGGCCACGCCCCGGTACAGCGCTTCCGGCAGGTACTGCCCGGCCAGCAGCATGGGGATCAGGGCGGTCAGGGCGGCGACCATCACCACGACCGGCGTGTAGATCCGGCTGAAGCGGTCGATAAAGCGGCTGATGGGGGCCTTGCTCGCCTCCGCCTGCTCGACGAGGTGGATGATGCGGGCGATGGTGTTGTCCCTCGTTTCCCGTTCCACCCGCACGGTCAGGACTCCGTCCGTGTTGATGGAGCCAGCGTACACGGGGTCCCCGACCGTCTTGCCCACGGGCACGCTCTCCCCCGTCACGGGGGAGTCGTCGAGGTGGCTGCGGCCCTCCAGGATGGTGCCGTCGGCGGGCACCCGGTCACCCGGCTGAACCCGCACCAGATTCCCGACCTTGAGCGCGTCCACAGGAAGGTCGGAGACCTGCCCCTTGTTCAGGACGCGGGCGGTCTTCGGCGCGAGGCGGGTCAGGGCCTGGATGCCGCTGCGGGCACGGCCCACGGCGACGCCCTCCAGCAGCTCGCCCACCGCGAAGAAGAACACGACGACGGCGGCCTCGGCGGCCTCCCCGATCACCAGGGCGCCGAGGGCGGCCAGCGTCACCAGCGTGTTGATGCTGAAGGGGTCCCCCGCGCGGGCGGCGGCGAGGGCCTTGCGGGCCAGCGGCCAGGTGCCCACCAGGGTGGCTGCCGCGTACCCCCAGACGGCCAGGGGAGGCCGGGCCAGGCTGAACAGGAAGGCGAGAGCCAGCAGCCCCCCGCTCAGCAGAACCAGGCGACCCTGCCGGGTGGCGTACCACGGCGTGGCCCCGTGCTCGTGCCGCTCGCCCTCCCCGTGGTGCCGGGGACGGGGCGTATGGCCCAGGTCGCGCAGGGTCTGTTCGAGCGCGGCGCGGGGCGTCCGCGTCTCGTCCAGCGTGAGGGTCAGCGACTGTGTGGTGAGGTTGGTCCGGGCGTTCGCCGCGCCGGGGGTCCGCTCCAGCGCCCCCTCGATCTTGCGGACACAGGTGGGACAGTCCATCCCCTCCACGAAGTAGTCGAGCGTGATCGGTCCGGGGGAGGCGGAAGCAGCGCGGCTCATGTCCAAACTATATCTGAACAAGTGCTCAGGTGTAAGGGGCGATGCTCACCCCGGTCGGGGGCAGGCTGGCGACACCACTTTTCCCTGACCGGCGGGGCGCCCGTGGGCTGAGTGCCCTGCGCTGCCGCCCTTTTCACAGCACATCCTTAAAGCTTTCTCATCGGGTGCGGCCCGCTCCTGCTTTTGGCGCGGGTGCCCGGTGGGTACGCTGGGTGGGGGGAAAGGCGACATGTCCGAGGGCAGGCCGGTGGGCCTCCGCCTGCTGGGCGGGGCCGCGCTACGGGTGGGGGAGGACTGGCCGCGCTGTCCGGAGCGGGCGCTGCGGCTGCTGGCGGTGCTGGCGCTGGACGGGCCGCAGCCCCGGCTGCGGCTGGCGGACCTGCTGTGGAGCGGCGAGAGCGGGCGCGTCCTGCACAACCTGCGAATGGCGCTCTACAAGGTGCGCCGAGTGTTGGGGGCGTCCGCCGACGTGCTGGTCGAGCGCGGGCACCAGTTGCACCTCGACCTCGCGCGGGTGGAGGTCGACGTGCTGGAGCTGACCTCCGCCGACCTCGCGCTGGAGGGAACCTGGCGCGAATTCATGGCCGGGCACCGGGCGGACGGTCCCGAGCAGTGGCTGGAGTGGGCGGAGCGCACCGAGGCGCGGCTGCTGGGGCGAGGCCCGCCAGCCCCCACCCGGCGGCGGACGCCCCCCGCACGGCGGGCGCTGGACCTGGGTCACGAGGCCCTGGGCGCCGCCCGGCAGGACCGGCCCGGCGAGGCCGAGGCCGCTGCCCGCGCCGCGCTCGACCTGACGCCGCGGGGCGAGGGGGCGGCGCTGGCCCTCGACGTGCTGACCCACCAGGCCATCGAGCGCGACGAGTACGCCCTGGCCCGCGAGTACTGCGGCCGGGCGCTGCGGGCCACCCCCGAACCGCAGGCCGACATCTGCTACACGGCCGGGTACCTCGCCGACCTGCTGGGTGACCCCCTGCGGGCCGAGCGCCTCGCCCTGCTGGGGCTCGCGCACCTCCCCCCGGCAAGGTCCCCCGCCCTGTGGTACGCGACGGTCGCCAGTGCCTACGACTCCCGCCAGGACTTCCGGGCGGCGCGGCTGTGGCACGAGCTGGCCCTCCAGGCGGCGCGGGCCGCCCCGTCCGCGCAGGACCACTGCGGGGTGCTCACCTTTTACCTGTGGCACCTCAACGCGACCGGCGACAGCGCCCGCGCCCAGATGCTCGCCGCCGAGGCGCTCGACCAGGGTGACTTCAGCATGACCGCCTACGTCCACCAGTCGCTGGGCACGGCGCAGTTCCGGCTGGGCGACCTCGACGAGGCCCGGCAGACCCTGCACGCCAATGAGACGCACCCGGTGCTCAGCCTGCGGGTGATCGCCGCTTCCGTGCAGGCCCGCATCCTGCACCGCCAGGGGGAGCGTGGGGAGGCGCGGGCCTCGCTGCACCGGACCCTGCCCCTCGCGCAGGCCACCGAGGACGGCCGGGCGCGGTTCGAGTGGGCGGTGGCGGCCCTGACGTGTGCGCCGCGCGAGTGGGCCGCCGAAGCCGACGCCTGCGTGCAGGGTGCCCAGACCAACGACCCCCTGATCGTGCGGCACTACCAGCGCCTGCGGACCACACGGCCGAAGTGACGGAACAAAAAAACCACCGTATGAAACGGTGGTTGGACGAAGCTTGCCGTCTCAGAACGCCGGAACGACCGCTCCGCCGTACTTTTTCTGGATAAAAGCCCTCACCTCGGGGCTCTGAAGCGCCCGCACCAGCTTGAGGTAATCCGGGTTCTTCAGGGTCGCGGGCTTGGCGACGAGCAGGTTCGCGTAGGGGCTGCGGCGGTCTTCGAGAATCAGCGCGTCCTTCAGGGGATTCAGGCCCGCCTCCAGCGCGTAGTTCGTGTTGATGATCGCGGCGTCCACGTCCGCCAGGGCGCGGGGCAGTTGCGCGGCTTCCAGCTCGCGGAAGCGCAGTCGCTTGATGTTGGCCGTGATGTCGCGCACGGTGGCCTGCACGCCCACGCCGGGCTTGAGGCGAATCAGCCCCGCCCGCTCCAGCAGCTTCAAGGCCCGCCCGCTGTTGCTGGGGTCGTTGGGGAGCGCGATGGTCGCGCCGGAGCGCACCTCCCGCAGCGACTTCACCCGGCGGCTGTACAGGCCGATAGGCTCCACGTGGACCTTTGCCCCCGCGACCAGCCCCAGCGGGCGGTTCTTCTGGAACTCTTGCAGGTAGGGGAGATGCTGGAAGAAGTTCACGTCGATGCTGCCGTCCGCCAGCGCGAGGTTGGGCTGCACGTAGTCGGTGAACTCGCGGATCACGAGGTTCACGCCCTGCTTGGCGAGGGTGGGTTTGACGAATTCCAGGATCTCGGCGTGCGGGACGGGCGTGGCGCCCACGCGCAGGGTTCCGGCGGAAGCGAGCGAGGTCAGGGCCAGGGCGGACAGGATCAGGATGTTTTTCATTTGGAGACTCCGGAAGAGAGGAGAGAGAGTTAGCGGTGATCGGCGCGGCGGGCGGCGCGGTCGCCCAGCCACTGCACGCCCTGCACCAGCACGAGCAGCAGCAGCACGGTGGCGACCATCACGTCCGTCTCGAAACGCTGGTAGCCGTAGCGGATGGCGAGGTCACCCAGGCCTCCGCCGCCGATCGCCCCGGCCATCGCGGAATACCCGATCAGGCTGACCAGCATCACCGTGAAGCCGTGAATCAGGGCGGGCCGGGCCTCGGGCAGCAGCACCTTGCCGACGATCTGCCCGGTCGTGGCGCCCACCACGCGGGCGGCCTCGGTCACGCCGGGGGGCACGTCGCGCAGCGCTCCTTCGACCAGCCGAGCGACGAAAGGAATCGCCGCGACGGTGAGGGGGACGGTGGCCGCCGTGCTGCCGATGCTGGTGCCCGTGATCAGCCGGGTCAGGGGAATCAGCAGGACCAGCAGGATGATGAAGGGCAGGCTGCGGCCCACGTTGACGGCCGCGTCCAGCACGCGGTGGGCGAGGGGCTGCGGGCGCAGGCCGCCGGGCCGGGTGAGGGTCAGGGCCACCCCCAGGGCCGTGCCGAGCAGTTGCGCGATCAGGGCACTCGGCAGCACCATCCACAGCGTTTCCAGGGTGGCCTGCCACAGCAGGGGCGCGAGGGTGTCCATCAGGCACTCGCCCCCAGCGGAAAAGCGACCTCGCGCGGCCAGAGTTCCGGGTCCGGCGCGGTTTCCGGCAGGACCAGCCAGGCGTCCACCCCCTGCGGGTGCGGCTCGGCCTGCACCAGCCGGGCGCCCAGGGCGGCCAGCCGCTCCAGCGTGCCCGCGTCCAGATCGGGCAGAGTCACCCGGCGCAGCGTCTCGTGTGGGCGCAGCGGGACCTGCGGGCGGTGCGCGTCCAGCAGGGCACGGGTGACGGGGTGGGCGGGCTGGGCCAGGACGGTGCGGGTCTCGCCCGTCTCCACCAGCCGCCCCGCGTCGAGCACGGCGACGTGGGTGCAGGCGGCCCGCACGACTTCGAGTTGGTGCGTGACCACCACCAGCGTCAGGTCGCGGCTGCGCTGCACCTCGGTGAGCAGGGCGAGGATGCCCGCGCTCGTCTCCGGGTCGAGGGCACTCGTGGCCTCGTCGGCCAGCAGGAGGTCCGGTTCCAGCGCCAGCGCACGGGCGATGCCGACGCGCTGCTTCTGCCCGCCCGAAAGCTGCGCGGGGTAGCGGCCCGCGAGGTCCGCGAGGCCGACCTGCGCCAGCAATTCCCGTGCCCGTGCCTCGCGGGTGGCGCGGGGCACCCCGGCGAGTTCGAGCGGCAGGGTCACGTTGCCCAGGGCCGTGCGCTGCGCAAGCAGGTTGAAGTGCTGGAAGACGACCCCAATGCGGGCCTGATGCGGGCGCCGCTGCGCGGGCGTGAGGCGCGAGAGGTCCTGCCCCTGCACCAGCAGGCGGCCCGTGTCGGGCGTCTCCAGCCCGCTGATCAGGCGCACCAGGGTGCTTTTGCCCGCCCCGCTGCGGCCGATGATGCCGACCCGGCAGCCGCGCGGCACCGCCAGCGTGAGGCTCTGAAGGGCCGGGGTGGTCTGCCCCGGATAGGTCTTGCCCACGCCCTCGAACAGCAGGGCGGGTGGGGGGGATGAAGCGGACAAACGAGAAATCCTCCGTCTGGAAAGGCCGGAGGGGAACAAAAAGCACACGTCCCCTCCCGAGGCTGAGAACGGAGAAGGGGACGCGACCGTGTCGAGCTAGACCCTTCCCTTATCGGTCCCGACGCGGATACACCATCGTTGGCGCGTGCGGGCTGGTCAGCACCGATGCCGTGATGAGGGCCGGTTGCTGCGGCGGTCTTGGGGCCAGATCCCTCGCGCCGCTCTGGATAAGAGTGGCCCTCTGCGGGCCGTGGGAGAAGGTAGCGCACCGGAACGCATCCCCTCGCGGGTTGTCTGGACCGGTATGGAGACCCCCTTCTCAGGCCCGGTGCCGGAGGGCAGGGGCGCGGGCGGCCGGGGCCAGCACACCGAACTCGTCGCCGCCCAGCCGGTAGACGCGGCTTCCCTCATCCTCCAGCGCCCGCCGTGCGGCCGAGAAGTCGCGCAGCAGGGCGCCACGCCCGTGACCGTACTGGTCGTTCAGGCGCCTGAAGCCGTCGAGGTCGAGCAGCATCAGGGGCCAGCACGTAGGCCGCGTACAACGCCTGCGCCGGGTCGCGGGTGACGCTGTAGAGAAAGAGGGGGTAGACCCCCAGCGTCAGCAGGGCACCCAGCGCCAGAAAGATCAGGGGGTTCTCCCGGCGCACCAGCAGGTGGTCGCTCGCGGGCGCCTCCAGCGTGAAGCGGAAGCGGGGCGCACTCGCGTAGGAGGGACCCTCGAAACGGGCGACCAGCCGCGCAGAACCCTAGCGGGTTCAAAACTATGCAGATCTATGAATATACCTACGAAAGAACACAGGAGCTTCACCGCCCTGTCGATCAACGCTGCCAGTTGTCTAGCGCGGGTCTTGCGTACGGAGCACACATGGACAACTGAAGGGCGTGCGTATACACGCTTTGTATGATTTAACTCCGCAGCGCCTGGCGCCGACCGGAGAGGAGTGCCTGATGGACCATGACACGATGCATCACCCCACGCCTCAGGAGAGAGCAGCGCTCAGCCAGCAGGGCCTGTACCGTCAAGACCAGGAGCACGACGCTTGCGGGGTCGGCTTTATCGCCCACCTGAAGGGCAACAAGTCCCACGGCATCATCACGCAGGGGCTGGGGATTCTGGAGAACCTCGATCACCGGGGGGCCGTCGGCGCCGACGAGCTGATGGGCGACGGGGCGGGCATCCTGATTCAGATTCCCGACGAGTTCTACCGGGCCGAGATGGCGAAGCAGGGTGTGACTTTGCCCCGCCCCGGCGACTACGGCGTGGGCATGATCTTCCTGCCCAAGGAACACGCCTCCCGCCTGGCCTGCGAGCAGGAACTGGAGCGTGCAATCCGGGCCGAGGGGCAGGTGCTCCTCGGCTGGCGTGACGTGCCGGTGGGCCGCGAGATGCCCATGTCCCCGGCGGTGCGGGACAAGGAACCCGTCATCCGCCAGGTGTTCATCGGCCACGGGTCCGACACCCTGGTGCCCGACGCGCTGGAGCGCAAGCTGTACGTGATCCGCAAGCGGGCGTCGCTGGCGATCCTGCGGCTGAAGCTCACCCACGGGCGGGAATACTACGTGCCCTCCATGTCCTGCCGCACGGTGATCTACAAGGGGCTTTTGCTGGCCGGGCAGGTCGGGGAGTACTACCTGGACCTTCAGGATGAGCGGGTGGTATCGGCCCTGGCGCTCGTTCACCAGCGCTTCTCGACGAATACCTTCCCCGAGTGGTACCTCGCGCACCCCTACCGCATGGTCGCGCACAACGGCGAGATCAACACCGTCAAGGGCAACTTCAACTGGATGCGGGCACGCGAGGGCGTGATGAAGTCCCCGGTGCTGGGGGACGACCTCCAGAAGCTCTACCCCATCAGCCTGCGGGGGCAGTCGGACACGGCGACCTTCGACAACGCGCTGGAACTGCTGACGATGGCGGGCTATCCCCTCGCCCACGCCGCGATGATGCTGATTCCCGAGGCGTGGGAGGGGCACACCGGCATGGACGAGCGCCGCCGCGCCTTTTACGAGTATCACGCCGCGATGATGGAGCCCTGGGACGGCCCCGCCGCGATGGTGTTCACCGACGGGCGGCAGATCGGCGCCACCCTCGACCGCAACGGCCTGCGCCCCGCCCGGTACATCGTGACGCGGGACGACCTGGTGATCCTCGCCTCGGAGACGGGCGTGCTGCCGGTCCCCGAGCACAGGATCGTGAAGAAGTGGCGCCTGCAACCAGGGCGGATGTTCCTCCTCGACCTCGACGAGGGGCGCATTCTCGACGACGAAGAGCTGAAGTCGCGCTACGCCTCGGCCAAGCCCTACCGGCAGTGGATCGACAACGTGCGCGTTGAGCTGGGGAACCTCGCTCCTGATGCGGAGGCGCCCACCTTCCGCGAAACGCTGCTCGACCGCCAGCAGGCCTTCGGGTACACGCAGGAGGACCTGAAGTTTCTGCTTGGCCCCCTGGCTGCCGCCGGGGAAGAGGGCGTCGGCTCGATGGGGAACGACTCGCCGCTGGCGGTGCTCTCCAGCCGCAACAAGCCGCTGTACAACTACTTCCGGCAACTGTTCGCGCAGGTCACGAACCCGCCCATCGACCCCATCCGCGAGCAGGTTGTCATGTCGCTGGTGTCCTTTATCGGGCCGAAGCCGAACCTGCTCGACATCAACGCGGTCAATCCCCCGATGCGGCTGGAGGTTTCACAGCCCGTCCTCGACTTCGCGGACATGGCGCGGCTGCGCTCCATCGGGGAGCAGACGGGGGGCAAGTTCCGGCCCTTTGAGCTGAACATCTGTTATCCGGCGGCCTGGGGCCGTGAGGGCATCGAAGCCACCCTCGCCTCACTGCGGGCGCAGGCCGTAGACGCCGTCCGCGAGGGGCACAACATCCTGATTCTGACCGACCGGGCGATGGACCGCGAGCACGTCGCCATCCCCGCGCCGCTCGCGCTGTCCGCCGTTCACCAGCACCTCGTTCATCAAGGGCTGCGGACGACGGCGGGCCTGGTCGTGGAGACGGGCTCGGCGCGAGAGGTCCACCACTTCGCGGTCCTCGCCGGGTACGGGGCGGAAGCGATTCATCCTTACCTTGCGCTGGAGACGCTGGCGGACCTGTACCGGGATGCGCCGAGCGGCGTGACGCCGGAAAAGGCCGCCCTCAACTACATCAAGGGCGTGGGCAAGGGCCTCTCGAAGATTATGTCCAAGATGGGCATCAGCACGTACATGTCGTACTGCGGCGCCCAGATTTTCGAGGCCATCGGTCTGAGCGAGGACTTGGTGACGAAGTACTTCCGGGGCACCTCCACCCAGGTCGGCGGCATCGGCGTGTTCGAGGTGGCGGAGGAGGCGCTGAGGCTGCACCGGGCGGCCTTCAGCGAGGACCCGTTCCTGGCGAACATGCTCGACCTCGGCGGCGAGTACGCCTGGCGGGCGCACGGCGAGGAGCACATGTGGACGCCGGACGCCATCGCCAAGCTCCAGCACGCGACACGCTCGGGCAAGGTCGAGACGTACCGTGAATACGCGCAGATCATCAACGACCAGTCGCGGCGGCACATGACCCTGCGTGGCCTGTTCGAGCTGAAGGCGGACCCGGAGAAGGCGATCCCGCTGGAGGAAGTCGAGCCCGCCTCCGAGATCGTCAAACGCTTCGCCACGGGCGCCATGTCCCTCGGCTCCATCTCCACAGAGGCGCACACTACCCTCGCCGTCGCGATGAACCGCATCGGTGGCAAGTCGAACACGGGCGAGGGGGGCGAGGACCCGGCGCGGTACCGCAGGGAGATGGAAGGCGGGACGATCACGGCGGGGACCCGGCTGAGGGACATTCTTGGCGAAGGCCGGGTGGAGGCTCCGGCAGACTACGCGCTTCAGGACGGCGATTCCCTGCGTTCCAAGATCAAGCAGGTCGCCTCGGGACGCTTCGGCGTCACCACCGAATACCTCGTCTCCGCCGATCAAATCCAGATCAAGATGGCGCAGGGGGCCAAGCCGGGCGAGGGCGGGCAGCTTCCGGGCGGCAAGGTCAGCGAGTACATCGGGATGCTGCGCCACTCGGTGCCCGGCGTGGGCCTGATCTCCCCTCCCCCGCACCACGACATCTACTCCATCGAGGACCTCGCGCAGCTTATCCACGACCTCAAGAACGTGAATCCGCAGGCCGACATTTCGGTGAAGCTGGTGTCGGAAGTCGGCGTGGGGACGATTGCGGCCGGTGTGGCGAAGGCGAAGGCCGACCATGTGGTCATCGCGGGGCACGACGGCGGCACGGGCGCCTCGCCGTGGTCCTCCATCAAGCACGCGGGCTCCCCGTGGGAACTGGGGCTGGCGGAGACGCAGCAGACGCTGGTGCTCAACCGCCTGCGGGGCCGCATCCGCGTGCAGGCGGACGGACAGATGAAGACCGGGCGCGACGTGGTGATCGGCGCCCTGCTGGGAGCAGACGAGTTCGGCTTCGCCACCGCGCCGCTCGTGGCGGAAGGCTGCATCATGATGCGGAAGTGCCACCTGAACACCTGTCCGGTGGGCGTGGCGACCCAGGACCCGGTGCTGCGGCAGAAGTTCGCGGGCAAACCCGAACACGTTATCAACTACTTCTTCTTCGTGGCGGAGGAGGTGCGCGAGCTGATGGCCTCGCTCGGTATTCGCCGCTTCGACGACCTGATCGGGCGCACGGACCTGCTCGACACCCGCACGGGCGTGGAGCACTGGAAGGCACGCGGCCTGGACTTCACCCGCGTCTTCCACCAGCCCGCCGTGCCCGCCGAGGTGGCCCGCCGCCACGTGACCACGCAGGATCACGGCCTGGAGCGCGCCCTCGACGTGACCCTGATCGAGAAGTGCCGCCCCGCCATTGAGCGCGGCGAGAAGGTCAAGGTGCTGGAGGCCGCCCGCAACGTCAACCGCACGGTGGGCGCGATGCTCTCCGGAGAGCTGGTCCGCCGCCGCCCGGACGGCCTGCCCGACGACACGGTCTTCATCCAGATGGAGGGGAACGGGGGCCAGAGCTTCGGCGCCTTCCTGGCGAGCGGGATCACCCTCTACCTGATCGGGGATGCGAACGACTACACCGGCAAGGGCCTCTCGGGCGGGCGGGTCGTGGTGCGGCCCTCCATCGACTTCCGGGGGGACGCCACGAAGAACATCATCGTGGGAAACACGGTGCTGTACGGCGCGACCTCGGGCGAGGCGTTTTTCCGGGGGGTGGCGGGCGAGCGCTTTGCGGTGCGCCTCTCGGGGGCGACAGCGGTTGTCGAGGGTACAGGTGACCACGGCTGCGAGTACATGACGGGCGGCACGGTGGTCGTGCTGGGCCGCACCGGGCGCAACTTCGCGGCGGGCATGTCGGGTGGCATCGCCTACGTGTACGACGAGGACGGCACCTTCGCCAGCCGCTGCAACGCGGCGATGGTCTCCCTCGACCGGGTGGTGCCGGGCGCCGAGCAGGAGGCCACCATCGAGTGCCGCTTCTGGCACCGGGGGCAGACGGACGAGACGCAGCTCCGGGGGCTGATCGAGGAACACCACCGCTGGACGGGCTCGCTGCGCGCCCGCGAACTCCTCGACAACTGGGAGGAGGCGCTGCCACGGTTCGTCAAGGTCTTCCCCCGCGAGTACGAGCGGGCGCTGGGCGACCTGGGCAAGGACGCGGGGCATGGCCCGGCAGAGGTTGGTCAGCCCACCGGCCAGGGCGTCCTGACGAAGTGAAGCTGAGGAGCGACCATGGGAAAAGTCACCGGCTTTCTGGAATACCAGCGCGTCAAGGAGGCCTACGAGCCCATCGACGCGCGGCTAAGGAACTACAACGAGTTCGTCCACGAGCTGACCGTCGAGCAGTCGCGGGTGCAGGCGGCCCGCTGTATGGACTGCGGGATTCCGTTTTGCAACAACGGCTGCCCAGTGAACAACCTGATCCCCGACTGGAACGACCTCGTCTACCGGAATGACTGGCGCCGGGCCATCGACGCGCTGCACGCCACCAACAACTTTCCCGAGTTCACCGGGCGTATCTGCCCCGCTCCGTGCGAGGCCGCCTGCACGCTGAACCTCACGACGGACGAGCCGGTGGGCATTAAGTCCATTGAACGCGCGATCATCGACCACGCCTGGGAAGAGGGGTGGGTGGCTCCCCAGCCGCCGCCCTTCAAGACCGGGAAAAAGGTGGCAGTGATCGGCTCCGGCCCCGCCGGACTCGCCGCCGCCCAGCAACTCGCCCGCGCCGGACATGACGTGACGGTCTTCGAGAAGAACGACCGACCGGGCGGCCTGCTCAGATACGGCATTCCCGACTTCAAGCTGGAAAAGCACCTGATTGACCGCCGGGTGGGCCAAATGGAGGCCGAGGGCGTGACCTTCCGCACGGGCGTCCTGGTGGGCGAGTTGCCGGAGGGATCGAAGGTGACCAACCTCGCATGGGAGATGGTCAGCCCGGAGGAACTGCGTGCCGAGTTCGACGCCATCCTCCTCGCGGGCGGGGCCGAACAGCCGCGCGACCTGCCGGTGCCGGGACGGGATCTGGGGGGCGTCCACTTCGCCATGGAGTTCCTGCCTCAGCAGAACCGGGTGAACGCGGGTGACCGGGTGGAGGGGCAGATTCACGCCGGGGGCAAGCACGTCGTCGTGATCGGCGGCGGCGACACGGGCTCCGACTGCATGGGCACCTCGCATCGCCACGGCGCCGCGCACGTCACCCAGTTCGAGTTGCTCCCCATGCCCCCCGAGCACGAGAACAAGCCGCTGACCTGGCCCTACTGGCCGCACAAGCTCCGCACGTCGTCCAGCCACGAGGAGGGCGGCGAGCGCGAGTTCGCCATCGCCACCAAGGAATTTATCGGCGAGGACGGGCGCGTTACGGCCCTCAAGACCGTGCGCCTGGAGTGGCAGGGCGGCAAGATGACCGAGATTCCCGGCAGCGAGGAGCTTCTGAAAGCCGACCTCGTGCTGCTGGCGATGGGCTTTGTCAGCCCGGTGGGGAGCATCCTCGACGTGTTCGGCGTCGAGCGCGACCAGCGGGGCAACGCGAAGGCGGGGACGGACAAGGTGGGCGGCTACGTCACCAACGTGCCAGGCGTCTTCGCGGCAGGCGATATGCGCCGGGGTCAGTCCCTCGTCGTCTGGGCCATCCGCGAGGGGCGGCAGGCGGCGCGGGCCGTGGACGAGTTCCTGATGGGGACGAGCGAACTGCCGCGCTGAGCTTTCCGGGCGGAACGGAACGGTTCGTACCTGGGCCGCTCTGTTCCGAGTTGAACCGGCGGGTGAAGACCTCTCCCCTGGAGAGGTGTGCCCGCGTTGTGGAATGACTGAGGAAGGAGCCGAACCCTTCGCAGGTCAGGCTCCGGGGTTTGGCCGCATCCGGGACCATGACGGAGGGGCGACTGGGAGACCGGCCTGGCCCCTCCGTCATGGTTCTCGGTTAAGCCCCGACAGCTCCGAGCCTTCCCCCTTATCCGGAGCACCTGGGCACTGTCGCCCTTCTTGGCCGGGGGGTGATACGGTTTCCGTCCAATCCGTTATCAAACCGGGAGGGCGCCGGTTCGATAACTCCTTTTCCGGTAACCGTTTTGTTCCTTCTCGCTCTGCTGCGCAGCTTTACAAGTCCGCTCGGGCTGAACAGTTTTTGCAACTGATCAGCCGGAATTCGTATGATCGCCCTCTCCTGCAACACCAGCCCTACCGGGTCCAGTCTTCGAGCTGAATGCCTGGTACCCGTGCGAACTCACGGGTGTTGTTGGTCACGAGGGTCAGGCCGTGGGCCACCGCTGTGGCCGCGATCTGAACGTCCAGCGGACCGATGGGCTGCCCGGCCCTTTCCAGCTCAGCCCGGATGCGTCCATAGGTCTCTGTCACCTGCGAACCAAAGGGCACCACCACCAGTCGCGAGGCGAAGTCCAGCACGGCCGCGAGATTGTGCTCCACCCGCATGCTTTTGTAGACCCCGTGCAGCAGCTCGGCCTCGGTGACGGCGCTCAAGCCCACCTCGCCAGAATGCAGCCTGGCAAACCGCTCCCGCACGGCGGCGGGCTTGTTCTTGATGATGAAGATGCAGATGTTGGTGTCGAGGAGGTAACGGAGGGTCAAAAGGCTTCTCGCTCCTGGGATTCGCCCTGCTGACGGCCTTCCGGCAGGAAGTCGTCCCCGATCCCGGCCAACGCATCGAAGGCGGAGGCGAGGGTCGCCTCCCTCCGAATGGGCCTGAGGATCAGCAGATCACCGTGGCGGATGATCTCGACCTCGCGGACATCCAACCGCATCTCGCGGGGCAGACGGACGGCCTGGGAGTTGCCACTCCGAAAGACTTTGGCTGTGGTCATGGTCTGCCTCCGTATCTACCAAAGAGTATATACCCCCAAAGCCGAATGAACTCCCGAACTTCCGAAGTCAAGGTTGTTGCGGGCCTTGTTCACCCTGTTCCATCTCTTGAACACCGGGCCGTGCGCTCTCCCGCCGACAGGTCCATCGTGATCGGCTAAAGGCCCAGGCCTGTCCACCCGGACCCGCCCTACGCTCCGCTCATGACCTGCACGTTTTCCAGCACGGCGTCCGTGAAGGCGCCCGTGCTCGCGCGGCCCCCCAGGTCGGCGGTCGGCCCGGCCCGCAAGGCCCGCGCCACCGCGCCCTCGATGTGGTTGGCGGCCGCCGGGCGATTCAGCCCGTGGCGCAGCAGCATGGCCGCGCTCAGGATCGCGGCGGCAGGGTTCGCCACCCCCTGTCCGGCGATGTCGGGGGCCGAGCCGTGGATCGGTTCGAACAGCCCCGCCCCGTCCCCCAGGCTGGCCGAGGGCATCAGCCCCAGGCTGCCCGGAATCACCGCCGCGAGATCCGAGAGGATGTCCCCGAACAGGTTCTCGGTCAGGACCACGTCGTAGCGGCCGGGGTTGGACACCAGCAGCATCGCCACGCTGTCCACGTACTCGTGGTTCAGCGAGAGGTCGCGGTACTTGCGGTCGTGGACGTCCTGCACCGCGCTGCGCCACAGCTCGGAGACCTCCAGCACGTTGGCCTTGTCCACCGAGGTCACCCGGCCCCGCCGCTGCGCCGCCGCCCAGAAGGCCACCCGCGCCACCCGCTCGACCTCGGCCCGCGTGTAGCGCATGGTGTTGTGGGCCGCGTCGCCGTCCAGCCGCCGGTCCCCGTCGAAGTAGAGGCCGCCCAGCAGCTCGCGCACGATCAGGATGTCCACCCCGCGTGCCAGCTCGGGCTTCAGCGGCGAGAGGTGCTCCAGCCCCGGCAGCACCCGCACCGGGCGCAGGTTGGCGTAACAGCCCATCAAGCGCCGCAGCGCGAGCAGGCCGGACTCGGGGCGCTGCGGGCGCGGCAGGCTGTTCCAGGGCGAGTCCTGCGCCCCGCCCACGGTGCCCAGCAGCACGGCGTCGGCCTCCCGCACGGCCTCGCGGGTCGCGGCGGGAAAGGGGTCGCCCGTCTGCTCGATGGCCGCCCCCCCGATGAGATGCTCCTCGATGGTCAGGTCGGGCGCGACCTCGCGCAGCACCTGCACGGCGGCGGCGGTGACCTCGGGGCCGATCCCGTCTCCGGGCAGCGTGACGATCTTAGGCATGGGGGTCCTCCTGGGGGGTGGGGGTTCCGGGGTGGCCGTGTCCGGCCTCGGTGCTGGGGGTGTTCAGGGTTCCGGCGGCCACCGCGTCCTGCTCGCGCATGTACTCCAGCCAGCCGCCCGCCCGCTGCACGTCCAGCGCGAACTGGGGCACGGGCACGAAGCTGAGCCGCTGCCCACTGCGGGCATTGGTGATCGTGCCGCCCGCGAGGTCGAGGTCGGCCTCGTCGCCGTCCTGAAAGGCCTCCACGATGCCCGCGCATTCCAGCGCCAGGAAGCCGTTGTTGATCGCGTTGCGGTAGAAGATGCGGGCGAAGTTGGGCGCGATCACGGCCCCCACCCCGGCTCCACGCAGCGCCCAGACGGCGTGCTCGCGGCTGGAACCGCACCCGAAATCGGCCCCGGCCACGACGATGTCGCCGGGCTGCACCCGCCGCACGAAGCTGGGGTCGTAGTCCTCCATCGCGTAGCGGGCCAGTTCACTCTCCACGTCGCTGGTGAGGTGCCGCGCGGGGATGATCTCGTCGGTGTTGATGTGGTCGCGGGCGAAGACATGGACTCTGGGCATCACGCCACCTCCACGCGGGGCAGCCCCGCGTACTCGCGCGGGTCCGAGATCACACCTGCCACTGCGCTTGCCGCCACCGTCGCGGGCGAGGCGAGGTAGATCTGCGCCGAGGGGTCGCCCATCCTTCCGACGAAGTTGCGGTTGGAGCTGGAGATGCACACGTCGTCCGGTCCCAGCACGCCCGAGTGCATCCCCAGGCAGGCGCCGCAGCTCGGATAGCTCACGCTGGCGCCCGCCTCCACGAAGACCTCCAGCAGCCCCTCCTGCGCCGCCTGCTTCCAGATCGCCTGGGTGGCGGGGACCACGATCATCTGTACGCCGTCCGCGACCCGCCGCCCCCGCAGGATGTGGGCCACCTCGCGCAGGTCGCTGATGCGCCCGTTCGTGCAGCTCCCGACGTAGGCGTGCGTGACCGGGATGCGGTCGCTGCCCGCCACGCGGCCGTTGCTGGGAATGTGCGGGTAGGCGACCGTCGGCTCGACCTGCGAGGCGTCCAGCTCGATCACGACCTTGTACGGCGCGTCCGGGTCGGAGGCGTACTCGGTGTACCCGTCGGGCGTGACGCCCCGCGCGGCGAGGTAGGCCCGCGTCGTGTCGTCCACCGCGATGATCCCGGTCTTGCCGCCCGCCTCGATCGCCATGTTCGTCAGGGTGAAGCGGCCCTCCATGTCCATGCGGTCGATGGTGTCCCCGGCCCACTCCATCACGAGGTAGTTCGCGCCATCCGCGCCGATGCGCCGGATGACCTCCAGCACGAGGTCTTTGGGCGTCACGCCCGGCTGCATCTCTCCCGTCACCCGGATCAGCATCGTTTCCGGCACCTTGAACCACACCCGGCCCGCGTAGATCGCGCCGGCGAGGTCGGTGCTGCCGACCCCGGTGGCAAAGGCCCCCAGCGCCCCGCCGTTGCAGGTGTGCGAGTCGCCGCTCACCAGCGTCTGTCCGGGCCGCAGCAGGCCGCTCCCCTCCAGCACCACGTGGGCGATTCCGCCACGCCCCACGTCGTAGAAGTGGCGGATGCCCTGTTCCTGCACCCAGGACTTGAGCTTCTGGTACATCTTGGCAGCCTTGATGTTCATGGCGGGGACCGAGTGGTCGGGAATCGCCACGATCTTTTCCGGGTCGAACACCCGGTTCATGCCGCGCTCCTCCAGCATTCGCAGGGCCGCCGGGGTGGTGATCTCGTGGCAGAGCACGAGGTCGGTCGCGCACTCGATCAGTTGCCCCGGAACCACAGCCGCGTGACCGCTGTGCGCCGCCAGAATCTTCTGTGCCATCGTCATGCCCATCTGGAAAGACCTCCTGCCGGGAGAAAAGGAAAAGCCCCCGGAGCCGTGTGGACTCCGGGGGCCGGTGGTGAACGCGGGTGCTCGCGCTCAGCGCCCCCACCGAAGAAGAAGCTGCCCGCTGGGGGCGCCTCCGCTGTGGCCGGGAACGGTGAACATGTGGGCAGCCTACCGGGGCGGGGACGGGGCCGGGGAGAGCCTGTCTGCTCAAGCCAGGGGGGCGGGGCACTACCGTCCGGCCGCTGCCTCCCGGCGCGGCAGCGCGGCGGCGACCCCTGGCCCCGTCCCGTCGTCCAGCACCGCCCCCCGGCTCCCACTGGTGACCAGCCGGGCATAGCGCTTGAGCCACCTTCCGGGAATGGGCTTGACGACGGGCTGCCACCCGGCACGGCGCCGCGCCAGTTCCTCGTCGGGGACGAGCAGGTCGAGCGTTCCGGCGTCCATATCCACCCGGATGCGGTCGCCGCTCACGACCAGGGCGATGGGACCGCCCGCGCTCGCTTCCGGCGAGACGTGGCCGATGGACCCCCCGCGCGTGGCCCCGCTGAAGCGGCCGTCGGTGAGCAGCAGGACGCTCTCGCCCAGGCCCATCCCGGCGAGGTTGGCCGTCGGAGAGAGCATCTCCTGCATTCCCGGCCCGCCCTGCGGCCCCTCGTAGCGGATCACGACGACGTGCCCGGCCTGCACCTCGCCCCCCAGGATGCCCGCGTTGGCGGCCTCCATGGAGTCGTAAACGATGGCTGGCCCCTCGAAGCGGCGCATGGCGGGCACCACGCCCGCGTACTTCACCACGCCCCCCTCCGGCGCAAGGTTGCCGAACAGCAGCCGCAGTCCCCCGGTGGCCGAGTAGGCCCGCTCCCAGGGCCGCACCACGTCGCCGTCGGGAGCGGGCGCCCCTTCCACGTTGGCTTCCAGCGGCTGCCCGGTCGCCGTCATGCAGCCCCGGTGCAAGATGCCGTCCCGCTGAAACAGTTCGCGCAGGATCACGCTGACGCCGCCCACCTCGTCGAGATCCTGAATGTGAAAGTCGCTGCTGGGCGCGATCTTGCACAGGTTCGCCACCCGGTCAGAGACCTCATTGAGCCGCTCCAGCGGGTACTCCACCCCGATCTCGTGCGCGATGGCGAGGGTATGCAGCACCGTGTTCGTCGATCCGCCCATCGCCATGTCGAGCGCAAAGGCGTTGTCGATGGCCTCGGCGGTCACGATCTGGCGGGGGGTGATGCCCCTGTCCAGCAACACGAGCAGTTGCCGCGCCGCCGCCCGCGCCAGCTCATGCCGCCGGGGGTCCGTCGCGGGAATGGTCCCGTTGCCCGGCAGGCTCATTCCCAGCGCCTCGCACAGGCAGTTCATCGAGTTGGCGGTGAACATCCCCGAGCAGCTCCCGCAGGTGGGGCAGGCCTGTTCTTCGAGCTCGCGCAGTTCGTCGGCGCCCATCCGGCCCGCCTGAAAGGCCCCCACCCCCTCGAACACCGAGGCGAGGTCTACCCGCCGCCCCGACTTCGTGAGGCCGCGCAGCATCGGCCCGCCGCTCACGAAGATGGTGGGGATGTCGCAGCGCATCGCGCCCATCAGCATCCCCGGCACGATCTTGTCGCAGTTGGGAATGCAGATCATCGCGTCGAACTGGTGGGCCTGCACGACCGTCTCCACCGAGTCCGCGATCAGTTCGCGGCTGGGCAGGCTGTACTTCATGCCCGCGTGGCCCATCGCGATGCCGTCGTCCACGCCGATGGTATTGAACTCGAAGGGAATGCCGCCCGCCTCCCGGACCGCCGCCTTGACCACCCGCCCGAACTCCTGAAGGTGCACGTGCCCCGGAATGATGTCGATATAGCTGTTGCACACGGCGATAAAGGGCTTGCCGAAATCGCTCTCGCGCTCGATCACCCCGGTCGCCCGCAACAGGCTGCGGTGCGGGGCGCGTTCGAAGCCCGACTTGATGGTGTCGCTGCGGCGTGCTGGCGCGGAGTCTCCCATAGACCACCCTAACGCGCGGGGCGGGGCGTGGACTGGCAGTTGATCAGACGGGTGATAACTTGGAGCGCCTTCCATGACCCGCGCCCGTGACCGCCGCTTCCTGCTCGCCTTCAGCGTGGGCTTTCCCGCCTTTTTCATGACGCTGGGGCTGCATGTGCTGGTCGGCTCCGCCTTGCCGGGCCTCACCGTGGGAGAGAGGATCGACAGCTTTCAGGCGGTGTCGGGTGGGCTGATCGGGACCGGAGCGGCTCTGCTGTTGCTCGCGCTGCGGCTCAGGCCGGAAAGCACGGGAAGGGCCGCCGTGCTGGGTGGGGCGTTAGGGGTACTGATCGGCGGCGTGGCGGCGTGGTTTCTGGTGCCGATCTACGTCTGACCGGATTCAGCATCAGCCATTCGGCGCTGCTCCGGACCTGACCCCCCTCCCTACACTGCCCCACTCGTCTAGGTCGCCGCCGCGCCCGGCCCCCGCCCGCGCCGTACGGTGCTGCTATGCCGCCGCGCACCGTGATCGCGCTTCTTCTTGGCTCCGGGGTTTCTGGAGGCTGAGCGTCCGCGCGTTCCCACAGAACACCCCGCCCCCGAGTCCGAGGGCGGGATTTTCCGTCTTGTCACAGGAGGAAACGATGAACGCCTGCACCCAGTCCCCCCCGTTCCGAGCCGGGAGCCCCCGGTGACCGGCCCCACGCCCAACGGCGCCCAGGCCCTCTGGCAGACGCTCGCCGCGCACGGGGTCGGGACCGTCTTCGGCTATCCCGGCGGCGCGATCATGCCGGTGTACGACGCGCTGACCCTCTTCCCGGACATCCGTCACATTCTCGCGCGGCATGAGCAGGGCGCGATCCACGCGGCCGAAGGCTGGGCCAAGGCGACCGGCGACCTTGGCGTGTGCCTGGCGACCAGCGGGCCGGGCGCCACCAATCTGGTCACCGGCCTGGCCGATGCGATGATGGACTCGGTGCCGCTGCTGGCGATCACCGGCAACGTGGCCCGGCACCTGATGGGCACCGACGCCTTTCAGGAGGCCGACATCACCGGGATCACCCTGCCGATCACCAAGCACAACTACGTGGTGCAGGACGCGGCCGAGTTGCCGCGCATCGTGGCCGAGGCGATCCGCATCGCCCGCTCGGGGCGCCCCGGCCCGGTGCTGGTGGACATTCCCAAGGACGTGCAGCTCGCGGCCTTCTCGGGCGAGGTCCACGGCCCGCACGCCCCGCCCGAGGCGCCCGCCCCCCTGCCCGAGGCGCTGGAAGCCGCCGCCGCGCTGCTGCGGGAGGCCCGCAAGCCCGTCCTGATGGTCGGCGGGGGTGCCCAGGGAGCCGCCGCCGAGGTCACCGCCTTCGCGCGGGCCTGGCGCCTCCCGACCATCACCACCCTGATGGGCCTGGGGGCCTTTCCCGCCTCCGATCCGCTGTGGCTGGGGATGCCGGGCATGCACGGCTCGGTCGCCGCCAACCGCGCGATCTCGGAGGCGGACGTGCTGGTCGGCATCGGCCTGCGCTTCGACGACCGGGTGACGGGGCGGGTGAAGGACTTTGCCTCGCACGCCAGCATCATCCATATCGACCTCGACGCCGCCGAGATCAGCAAGATCGTGCGGGCACATGTGCCGGTGCGTGCCGACGCGGGGCAGGCCGCCCGGCTGCTCACCGAACGGGCACAGCCCCTGAGCCATCCCGAGTGGACCGCTGCGCTGGCCGAGTGGCGCACGCGCGGCGAGCACCCCAGCCACTGGGGCGCGGCGCAGGCGGTGCGGCAGGTCGTCTCGCGTCTGGGGCCGGACGACATCCTCAGCACCGACGTGGGCCAGCACCAGATGCTCGCCGCGCAGCTCGCCCGCTTCCAGAAGCCCCGGCGCTGGCTGACCTCGGGTGGCCTGGGCACCATGGGCTTCGGCTTCCCGGCGGCCATTGGCGCGGCGCTGGCCGAACCCGGCGTGACCAGCATGGTGATCGCCGGGGACGGCGGCTTCCAGATGACCGCCCAGGAACTCGCCACCCTGACCAAGTACGGGATTCGCAACGTCAAGATCTGCGTCGTGAACAACTCCTACCTCGGCATGGTCCGCCAGTGGCAGGAACTCTTCCACGGGCGCCGCTACTCGGAGGTCTACCTGGGCGACTCCAATCCCGATTTCCTGAAGCTGGCGGACGCCTACGGGATTTCCGGCTGGCGGGCCGACAACTCGGCCGACCTGGAGGGCGCCCTCGACGCCTGGCTCGCGCACGACGGCAGCGCCCTCCTGGAAGTCGTGGTCCCGAACGAGCACGGCGTCTTCCCGATGGTGCCCGCCGGAGCGGCCCTGAGCGAGATGATCGAGACCGAACCCGTGCCGGGAGGCCCCGCATGACCGCCGACCAGCAGGCCGCGCCGCAGGACCATCTGGTCAGTGCACTGGTGCGCGACGAGCCGCGCGTGCTGACCCGCATCACGTCCCTCTTCGGCCGCCGCGCCTACAACATTCGCAGCCTGTCGGTGGGCAGCACCGAGCAGCCGGGGGTCAGCCGCATGACCTTCGTCGTGACCGGCGACCGCGCGATCGTCGAGCAGGCGATGAAACAGCTCGAAAAGCTGCACGACGTGCTGCATGTGATCGATCACAGCCTGGAGAAGTTCGTGGACCGCGAACTCGTCCTCGTGAAAGTCGCCATCACCCCCGAAAGCCGGGTGGAGGTCCGCCAGATCGCCGAGGACTTCCGCGCCCGCATCGTGGACGTGGGCCGCCGCGCCCTGACCTTCGAGGTGACGGGCGACGAGGGCAAGGTCACCGCCTTTATCGAGCAGATGCGGCCCTTCGGCATTCTGGAGACGATGCGAACCGGCCGGGTGGCCCTCACACGCGGCTCCAACGCCGATATTCCGGGCCACGTCTACCACGGCGAGAAGCGGGCACTGGGGCCTCTGCTGGCCTCCGCTGCCGAGGACTAGCGCGACTGTAGCCCCGCTGACTTGCGAAGACATTCATGACCTTTTTCTGTTTTTCCGGTCGGGGCGGGGAATGAATACTGGGGGCACCATGTCAGACACCACCGCTCAGAAGGTCGATTCCCGCCACTCGCCCAAGGGTCCAGACGGCCAGAAATACCTCGTCAGCGGCAAGTCCCTCTCCATGCGGCTGTGGGAGGACCAGCAGCCGGGCGGGGGTGACGAGCTGCACGCCCGCCCCTACGAGACCGTCGGTTTCGTGATCTCGGGCCGCGCCGAGCTGCACGTCGAGGGGTCGATGCTGCTGCTGGAACCCGGCAACTCGTGGGTCGTGCCCGAGGGCGCCCAGCACCGCTACCAGATCCTGGAGCCGTTCACCGCCGTCGAGGCCACCCACCCGCCCGCCCAGGTTCACGGCCGGGACGAGTAGGCCTGCCTAGCGGGGCAGGGGAGGGCCGAAAGAGGCACCCCTGCCCCGCTTCTTTGCGGCGCACCTCTCCTAGCCCACCCCCGCCCCCCGACCGCACTCTGTAGGACAATGCACGTATGGCCGCAACCATGTACTACGACCGCGACGTTGACCTCTCGCCCATCGAGGACAAACTGGTCGCGATTATCGGCTACGGCTCTCAGGCCCACGCCCACGCCCAGAACCTGCGCGACAGCGGCCTGAACGTGGTCGTCGGCCTGCGCGAGGGGTCCGCGAGCCGCGCCAAGGCCGAGCAGGCGGGCCTGCGCGTGGCGACCGTCGAGGACGCCACCCGCGAGGCGGACGTGGTCATGCTCCTGATTCCCGACGAGGCGCAGCCCGGCCTGTACGAGGCGAGCATCGCTCCTCACCTCACGCCCGGCAAGGCGCTCGCTTTCGGGCACGGCTTCAACGTCCACTTTGGGCGTATCACGCCGCCCGAGGGCGTGGACGTGTTTCTGGTCGCGCCCAAGGGGCCGGGGCACATGCTGCGGCGCATCTATGCCGACGGCGGCGGCATGCCCGGCATCTTCGCCGTCGCGCAGGACGCCAGCGGCGGCGCCCGTGCCCTGGCCCTGGCCTACGCACGCGGCATCGGCTGCACCCGCGCGGGCGTGCTCGAAACCACCTTTAAGGAGGAGACCGAGACCGACCTCTTCGGGGAGCAGTCGGTGTTGTGCGGCGGCGTTACCCACCTGATCCAGGCGGGCTTCGAGACGCTGGTGGAGGCCGGATACCAGCCCGAGATCGCCTATTTCGAGACGCTGCACGAGGTCAAGCTGATCGTGGACCTGATCTACGAGAAGGGCTTTTCAGGCATGCGCCACTCGATTTCCAACACCGCCGAATTCGGCGACTATGTGACCGGCCCGCGCATCATCACGGACGAGACCAAGGCCACCATGAAGGACGTGCTGACCGACATCCAGCAGGGCCGCTTCGCCGAGCGCTTCATCGAGGACGCCGAGGCCGGATTCCCGTACATGCGGGAGCAGCGCGGGAAGATGCGCGGCCACCTGCTGGAAACCGTGGGCGCCGAGCTGCGGGGCAAGATGCCCTTTATCGAGAAGAAGGAACTGGAAGTTTAATTTCCTCCCGTTCCGGCCGCCTGCCCATGGGTGAGGCGGCCTCTCGCCGTCCACGCTCGCGGAACGCTTCCGTTTTTGGGGGTGGTGCGGTCCAGGTGCAGAGCGCACACTCAGGCCATGAAGACCTCGCAGATTCTCAAAAAACTCCGTTCAGAACACCTCTTTCGCCGCCCTGCCCAGCCGCGCCTGAGCTGGGAGCGTGGGGGAGAGGAGATCACCAGCCGCGCCCTGGTCGTGACCGAGGAAGAGGTCCGCACCCATCACCGGCTGGAGGCGCAGACCACGGCCGAACGCTACGCGAACTGACCCCCTGACGCTGCCCGCCCAGCCTTCCGTCCCGAAGCTGGGCGGGCGCATTTCTGGCACCGTCCGTATACTGCGTCGGCCCGTGCAGACAACTCGCGCCCGCTGCGCGGCCTGACCCGTACAGTGACCTATGCCCATGTTCAGCGGCCTGCTTCTTCTTCCCGTTCCTCCGGTGGAGTGAGCGGCGGAAAGCAGCGCCCGCCCGGCCCCCGGAGGAAAGCCTCTCCGGGGGCTTTTTCTTTTTCCCCTCGCGCGACAGGAGACCCCATGACCCAGCAGTCCCAGCAAGGCCGCATCCGCATCTTCGACACCACCCTGCGCGACGGCGAACAGTCGCCCGGCGTGGCCCTGAACCACGGGCAGAAGCTGGAGATCGCCCACCAGCTCGCCCGGCTGGGCGTGGACGTGATCGAGGCCGGGTTTCCCATCGCGTCCCCCGGCGACCTCGAAGGCGTGTCGCGCATCGCCCGCGAGGTGCGGGGGCCGGTCATCGCCGGGCTGGCCCGCGCGGGCCGCGCCGATATCGAGGCGGCGGCGAGGGCGGTGGAGGCTGCCGATAAACCCCGGATTCACACCTTCATCGCCACCAGCCCGATCCACATGGCCCGCAAGCTGAACCTGGAGCCGGACGCGGTGGTCGAGCGGGCGGTGGAAGCGGTGCGGCTGGCCCGCTCCTTCGTGGACGATGTGGAGTTCAGCGCCGAGGACGCCACCCGCTCCGAGCGCGACTTCCTGGTCCGCATCTTCCGCGCGGTGGTGGAGGCCGGGGCGAGCACCATCAACGTGCCCGACACGGTGGGCTACACCACGCCCGCCGAGATGCGCGAGCTGTTCGCCTACCTGAAGGCCGAGCTGCCGGAACATGTCATTCTCTCGGCCCACTGCCACGACGACCTGGGAATGGCGGTGGCGAACTCCATCGCCGCCGCCGAGGGGGGCGCCCGGCAGATCGAATGCACCGTGAACGGCATCGGCGAGCGGGCCGGAAACGCCAGCCTGGAGGAGATCGTGATGGCCTTTCACACCCGTGGGGACGTGTACGGCTACGAGACCGGCATCCGCACCCGCGAGCTGTACCGCGCCTCCCGGCTGGTGAGCCGCCTGAGCGGGATGCCCGTGCAGCCCAACAAGGCCATCGTGGGCGACAACGCCTTTGCCCACGAGTCGGGCATCCATCAGGACGGGGTGCTGAAGGCCCGCGAGACCTACGAGATCATGCAGGCCGAACAGGTGGGCCGCGAGGCCGCCGTGCTGGTCATGGGCAAGCACTCGGGCCGCGCCGCCTTCCGCAAGGCGCTGACCGACCTGGGGTACGCGCTGGACGAGGAGCGCATGGGGCCGCTGTTCGCCCGCTTCAAGGACCTCGCCGACCGCAAGGGGCAGGTCTCCGCCGACGACCTGCGGGCGCTGGTGGACAGCCGCAGCGACGTGCCGCAGACCTTCGCGCTGGAGGGCTTCCAGATCACTTCCGGCATGAACATGACTCCGGTGGCCTTTGTGCGCCTGAAGACTCCCGATGGTTCCGCCGAGGCCACCGCGCACGGCGACGGCCCGGTCGAGGCGGCGTTTCAGGCCATCGGGCGCCTCACCGGGATCAGCCCGGTGCTGGAGAGCTACCGCATTCAGGCGGTCACGGGCGGCGGCGACGCGGTGGGCGAGGTCAGCATCGGCGCCCGCTACGGCGAGATCAGCCTCCACGGCACGGGGGTCGCCACCGACGTGGTCGAGGCCAGCGCCCGCGCCTGGCTGCGGATCGTGAATCAGGTCGTCGCTGGAATGGGCAAGAGCCGCCAGGTAACGCAGGCCTCGGTGTAGGGACTGGCCTCCGCCCCACTGAGCGGGGGTCAGCCCAGGCCCAGCGCCCGTGCCAGGTAGGGGGCCGTCCGGCTGCCGGGCACCCGCGTCACCTCCCCCGGCGTGCCCTCGACCACGACCCGCCCACCCGCCTCGCCCGCGCCGGGGCCGATGTCGATCACCCAGTCGCTGACGGTCACCACGCCCATATCGTGCTCGACGGCGATCACGGTGTGCCCGGCGTCCACCAGCCGCCCGAGCTGCCGGGTCAGCCGCTCCACGTCGGCGGGGTGCAGGCCGGTGGTGGGCTCGTCGAGGACATAGACCGCGTGGCCGCGCCCGGCCCGCTGCAACTCGGTCGCCAGCTTGATGCGCTGCGCCTCGCCACCCGAGAGCTCCGTCGCGGGCTGCCCCAGCCGCAGGTACCCCAGCCCCACCTCCCGCAGGGTGTCCAGCGCGCGGAAGACCGCCGCGTCGTCCCGGAAAAAGGCCCAGGCCGCGTCCACCGTCATCCCCAGCACGTCCGCGATGCTTTTCCCCCGGTACTCGACCTCCAGCGTCTGGGCGTTGTAGCGCGTGCCGTGGCACACCGGGCAGGGCGCGTACACGCTGGGGAGAAACAGCAGCTCGACCATCACCCAGCCCTCGCCCTGGCAGTGCTCGCAGCGCCCGCCCTTCACGTTGAAGGAGAATCGGCCCGCCCCATAGCCACGTTCCCGTGCAAGCGGCGTGGCGGCGAACAATTTGCGAACCTGGTCGAACAGCCCCGTGTACGTCGCCAGATTGCTGCGCGGCGTGCGGCCGATGGGCTTCTGGTCCACCCGGACGAGGCGCGAGACGGTGTCTACGTCGCCCCCGAGGCTGGCGGTGGTCGGCGCGGGGGCATCCTCGGTGTCCTCCTCCTCGTCCCCCTGGGCCAGGTTTTGCCCCAGCCGGGCCGCCAGCGTCTCGACGAGCACCTGACTCACCAACGTCGATTTGCCCGACCCCGACACCCCCGTCACGCTCGTCAGGACGCCCAGCGGAAAGCGCACGGACAGGCCCCGCAGGTTGTGGCGGGTCACGCCCGTCAGCTCCAGCCAGCCGAAGGGAGAGCGCGGGTCGTGCGGTTCGCGGGCCTCCTCCCGGAAGAGGTAGCGGGCCGTCTGGGACGCTTCCACCGCCCGCAACCCTTCCGGCGGCCCGCTGTAGAGAATCTCGCCGCCCCCCTCGCCCGCGCCCGGCCCCACGTCGACCAGCCAGTCGGCCCGCCGCACCACGTCGAGGTCGTGCTCGACCACGAACAGCGAGTTCCCGGCGGCCTTCAGCCCCGCCAGCGCCGCGAGCAGCGCCTCCGTGTCGGCGGGATGCAGCCCGGCGGAGGGTTCGTCGAGGACATACACCACGCCGAAGAGGTGCGAATAGAGCTGCGTGGCGAGGCGCAGCCGCTGAAGTTCCCCCGGCGAGAGGGTGGGCGTCGAGCGTTCGAGGTGCAGGTACCCCAGCCCCAGATTCAGCAGCACCTCCAGCCGCGCGACGAGGTCCCCGGCGAGGCGCTGCCGGGCGAGGGCCTGCTCGGGGTGGGCCTGCGCCTTGCTGCCGTGCTCCTGTTCCCCCGCGTAGGGCCGCAGAAGGTCGGCCACCTGCGCCAGCGGCAGCCGCGAGAACTCGGTGATGTCGTGCCCCGCGAAATGCACCGCCAGCGCCTCTGGCCGCAGCCGTTTGCCGTGACAGACCGGGCACTCCGTGGCGATCATGTACTCCTGCACCCGCCGCTTCATGGCCGCGCTCTCGGTATGGGCGAAGGTGTGCAGGACATGCCGCCGGGCGCTGGAAAAGGTGCCCATGTAGTCGGGAGGGTCCCCGCGCTTCACGGCTCGCCGCGTCTGCTCCGGGGTTCGGCCGGGGTAGACGGGCACGACGGGCTGCTCGTCGGTGAAGAGAATCCAGTCGCGTGTCTCCTGCGGCAGCTCGCGCCAGGGCACGTCCACGTCGATGCCCAGCGTGACGAGGATGTCGCGCTGATTCTGCCCCCCCCACGCCTGCGGCCACGCGGCGACCGCCCGCTCGCGGATGGTCAGCGAGGGGTCGGGCACCATCGAGGCCTCGGTCACCTCGTAGACGCGTCCCAACCCATGGCAATGCGGGCAGGCGCCTTCCGGCGTGTTGGGGGAAAAGCCCTCGGCATAGACGATGGGCTGCCCCTGGGGGTAGTCCCCGGCCCGCGAGTAGAGCATCCGCACCAGATTCGACAGGGTGGTCACGCTGCCCACCGAGGAGCGGGTGCTCGGCGCCCCGCGCTGCTGCTGGAGGGCCACCGCCGGGGGCAGCCCCTCGATGGCGTCCACGTCGGGCGCCCCCACCTGATGAAAGAGGCGCCGGGCGTAGGGCGACACCGACTCCAGGTACCGCCGCTGGGCCTCGGCATACAGCGTCCCGAAGGCCAGCGAGGACTTGCCAGAGCCGGACACCCCGGTAAACACCACCAGGGCGTCGCGCGGAATCCGCAGCGACACGTCCTTGAGGTTGTGTTCCCGCGCCCCACGCACCTCCACGAACCCGGAATCCTCGCGCGAGAAGGTCATCGCCCCGCAGTATGGAGAGCCTCCGGCGCGGGGGCGAGCGAGTCCCAAGGTTGGCTGAATCCGGCCTCGTGCCTGCTGCCTGCGTCCACCTTCCCAGAACCGTCCGGACAAGACCCGTGTCACGGCATCTCCTGCTCTCGCCTGGTGTTGTCTCCAAGGTGGTGATATAGGCCCAAGAGTGGCGCCGCCTATGCTCCTTGCTGTGACCTCCGTCCCGGCTTCCCTGCGCCGCGTCTATGACGCCTACCCGGCGGGGTTCTGGGTGCTGTGGTTCGGCACGATTCTCAACCGGGTGGGCGAGTTCGTGGTCCCGCTGCTGGGGTTTTACCTCACGGCCGAGCGGGGGCTGCCGGTGGCGCAGGTCAGCGTGATTCTGGCGATGCTGGGCGCCGGTCGCTTCCTGGCCGAGGGGTTCAGCGGGTCGCTCAGCGACCGGCGCGGCCCGGCCTTCACGATGACGCTGGCGCTGTCGGGCGGGGCGGTGATGCTGCTCGCGCTGTCTGCGGCGGGCAGCTTTTCCACGCTGGTGCTGGGCGTGCTGGGCTTTTCCCTGTTCTCCGCGATGTACAAACCGGCCTCCAGCGCGGCGGTCGCGGACCTCACGAGCGGGGCACAGCGGACGCGGGCCTACACGCTGCTGTACTGGGCGATCAATGTGGGCGCCTCGGTCGCGCCCGTGCTGGGCGGCTGGCTCGCCGGGCTGTCGTATCGGCTGCTGTTCTACCTCGACGCGGCGACAATGGCGGCCTATGCCCTGCTGATCGCCCTCTTCTTTCCCCGGCGGCCCCGCCCGGCCCCCGCACCGGGCTCGCGGCGACGGCTGCTGCCCCGCGACCGGCTGCTGGGGCTGTTCTGCCTGGCGACCCTGCTCTACAGCCTGACCTATCAGAGCTACAAGCTGCTCGCGCTGGTCTTCGCGCAGGAGGGCTACACGCCCGTGCAGTACGGGCAGCTTCTGGCCGTCAACGGAGCGCTGGTGATCCTGCTGGGGCTGCCCGTCGGCGGGTGGATCTCGCGCCGCAACCATCCGCGCTGGCAAGCGGTGGGGGCGGCGCTGCTGGGAGTGGGGTTCCTGGGGCACGCCTTTGCCACGGCGCTGTGGCAGCACCTGCTGGCGGTGGCGGTGTGGTCGGTCGGGGAAATCGTCGCCTACAGCATCAGCAAGACCATCATCAGCGAACTGGGGCGGCCGGAGCAGCGCGGCACCTATATCGGTCTGGTCGGCAGCATGAGCGGCCTCGCCACCCTGCTCGCGCCCCTGCTGGGGGGCCTGCTGCTCACGCGCCTGGGTCCACAGCCCATGTGGCTGGTGATCGCGGGCCTGGCCTTCGCCGGGGCCGCCCTGTACCTGTGGTTGGAGCGCGACGTGGAGGAGCGCCGGGCCAAGACGGCGGCGCTGGAGCAGGCCCCTCTGGCCGGGTGACGGGACGGAGCCGGGGCCGCCGTCTCCCTTCACCCGGCCCCAACCTGGGCCATCCGGCCTGTTGCGCTCTCATGTTCCGTCCGTCACCCTGGGGGAACCAGCCTCCGAGGCCGCCGCTCGCGCAGCCCACGCAGGGAGGCCGCCCTCCGGCGAGCCGGGTGCCGCGCGGGGCCACTGGACCGGGCAGGGCCACGCGGCCCCGTAGACGCGCCCCTGCCCCCCGCACCACCCGCCGGAACCCGCCTCCCCCTTCTTTCAGGGCCGCCACCACGTCAGCGTGTTGCCGTCCCGCACCAGCAGGCGGCCATCCGGGGCAAACGCCGCGTCGGGAAAGGGCAGGTCCCGCCCGCAGCCTCCCAGCCGGTTGAAGCCGCCCGCGAGGCTGGCGGGCGCTGCCAGCCTCCTGCCACGGCTGAGGTCCGCCAGGGCGTACCCGTACAGCGCCCAGCCGCACGCGTCCCCGCTGCCCTCGCGCAGCAGGGCCAGGCGGCCGTCCGCGCTCAGCGCCGCCAGGCCCCAGCCCGAGTTGGGATCGGGGGTCGTCGGCTTCAGGCGCAGCACCGGCCCCGCCTGCCCGGTGGCCGTGTTCAGCCGCCAGAACTCCATCTCCACCGGATCGCGCCGGGCGTCCGGGGCCATGCTGGACAGCGCCGCCCAGCGTCCGTCGGCGGACACGCTCAAGCCGAAGCCGCCCCGCCGCCAGTCCGTCCTCCAGAGGGGTTTCCCGCTCAGGCTGGTGGCCGAGAGCCGTTCGCGGTACCCCTGTTCGGGGCCGTTCTTGTCGTCCGCCACCGTCAGGACCACGCGCGAAACAGGGAAAGTGGCCCCGGCCGTCAACGGGAGCGGCTGGCCCCCCGCCGTCCACGCCTGAGCCTGCTCTTGCCCGCTTCTTGGGTTCCAGACCTGGGCCGACACCACCGTCCCGTCGGGGCTGAAGGCGAGCCGCTGCACGTTCCCGGCGGCGTTCCACTGCCGCAGGACCCGGCCCCGGAAGTCGTGCAGGCGAATCAGGTTGGCCTGAGCGGAGGCGAAGCGGTCCCCACGCAGGGCGGCGAGGGCGTTCACGTTGAGGGGCACCACCGTTCGCAGGCCCTTTCCCTCCAGCAGCGCCACCCGGCCCAGCCCCCCACCCCGCTGTAGCGCGACCAGCGCCCGCTGCCCACTCAGGGGCACGGCGTCCGTCACGGCCTCGCCCAGGCCGCGCAGGAAGCCCCCGTCCGCGAGGCGGCGCACCTCCGGCACGCTCCCCTGGCGCAGGGTCACGAAGGCCCGGCCGTCGGGCGAGGGCCACGCGCCCCGCAGACCCACCTGCGGCGAGAGGTCCCACACCCTGGCGCCGTCCTCGCGGTAGAGGGCCAGGAACTGCCCGTTCCGCAGCGCCCCCGTCTGGCGGTCGTGGGCATTGACCGCCATCAGCAGGCCGTACCCTTCTGACGTGTTCCCCACCCAGGTCAGCGACGGCGAGGTGCCTTCCAGCAAGAGCTGGCCCAGCGCCACCGGCCGCCACGTCTCTCCTTCCCGGAGGAACAGGGTGGCGGTCCCGTGCAGGCCGTAGGAGTCTTTCGGCAGGATCGCCAGCAGCGCGAGCCGCCCCCCGTTGTCACTCAGGGCCAGGGCCACCGGCTTGACTCCCTTGGGCAGGGGAAAGCGGGTGGTCTTGCCCACCTCGATCCGAACGAGGTCCTGGCCCTCGACCCGTGCCCGGACCTGCCCCGCCTGGGTGCAGACCTGCAACGACAGGCTGGAGATGGGGCAGGGGTCGCTGCGGAAGGTCTTCCTGCTGCGGGGGCTGAAGGTATACCCCAGCCGCACTGGGCGGTTCTGGCGCCACCCACGCGCCTCCAGGTGAAGGAATTCGCCCGTCATGCCCCGCAGGCTCAAGGTGGGCGCGTCTCCCACCTCTCTCGGCATGGCGAGGACCTGACGCCCCAGCGCAGCCCCCGTCGCGGCCTGCCAGCGCCGCAGTTCTCCAGTGGTATCCAGGGTGTAGACCTCGCGGCTGTCGGGCGACCACGCGGCGCCGCCCGCCGGGACCCATTCCGGCAGGGCGAGGTGGCCGAAGGTACCAGCCGAGTGGCCCTGGACCGTGAAGGTGCCCGTGGGACCGGCGGCAGCGGCGACAGGCAGGGCCAGCAGAAGCGAGGTCAGCAGCAGGCGCATGGGCTCAGTCTGGGCGGGAAAAGCTGACCGGGCGTGAGCGGGGCCGTCCCGTCTCCCGCCTGGCCCGTCCCGCCGCCTGCGGCGCGGGGACTCATACGGGTTCCGTCCACTCCGTTATCCAACCGGGAGAGCGCTGATGGGCTAACTCCTTTCCCGGCAACCGTTTTTTCCTCCTCGCTCTGCTCGGATTGAACAGATTTCGTACCTGTTCAACCGGAATCCGTATCACTCGCCTGCCGGGTCCGGGGTGGGCGCGGGGGAGGGGCACTTCTGAACCTCCCCGGCAAAAGCGTCGACCACCGCCGCGTCAAACTGCTGGCCGCGCTGGGCCAGCAGCTCGGCCAGGGCCTGCTCGGGCGTCCAGGCCCGCTTGTAGGGCCGCTGGCTGATGAGGGCGTCGTACACGTCGCACACCGCGAAAATCCGCGCCAGCAGGGGAATGGCTTCCCCCGCCAGGCGGTCCGAGTAGCCCGTGCCGTCCCAGCGCTCGTGGTGGTGCCGGATGACCAGCAGGGCGCCGGGTGCCAGGGCGGGCATCCGCAGCGCCATGGCGTGGCCCGCGCTGGCGTGCGTCTGCATCTGTGCATCTGTGCCCAAGTGCCGGAAGGGCAGTTGTCCGCGTAGACCCCCGATTCACCTCACAGGCGTGTTCCCAGTGTGGGCATACCTGCCGAGAGAACCGGGTCAGTCAATCGCGGTTTGTGTGTCAGAGTCGCGGCCATACGGCGAATGCCGACCACAACGCCGCTCTGAACATTCATGCGTTCACCGAGAAGCCCCGCAATGAATCGCGGGGAGTAGGTCACTCCAGGCCCTGAATGCCGAGGGTGGCGCGGTACTGACCCTTGGCCGACTCCCCGATCAGCAGCAGGCCCACCCGCGCCTTCCCGTCCTGGGTCAAGGTCCACAGGCTGCTCGTCAACGTGCCCGCGTCGGCGCGGTTGCGCAGGGTCCACCCGGCCTGCCGGAGCTGCGCGGCGTAATGGTCGAAGAGGGCCGCCCGCGAGAGCGTGCTCTCGATCCCCGCGTACTGGGTCACGTTATCGCCGCCGCCCCCGCCCCCACGCGGGGAGACCGTGGCCTGGGCCGGGGGCGTCAGTCTCGGCAGCAAGCGGGTGGGGTCGAAGCGGTCGTCCTGGGCGTAGCGCAGAATCTGCGCCAGTTCGGGCGAACGTTGCCGACCCAGCGTGACCTGCGTGACCCCGCCGACCACGCGGGTCTGGATGGTCAGTTGCTGGTCGGGGTTCTGGCGGTAGTAGGGACGGCCCCCGACCGGCGTGCTGGGCAGGAATCCGCCCTCCGGGGACGGCCCGCCGGGGGGCAGGGGAAAGACCTTCCAGCCTGCCGGGGCCAGCACGCGGGCGAAGTGGGCGTCGACCTGCTCGGGGGACAGCGCCGTGTCGAAGTAGACGGTGACGCCAGCGGGGTAGGCGGGATCGGGCGTCTCGGTCACCACGCTGCCGATCACCCGGCTGCCCTGGGGCAGGGAAAAGCCGAGGTCCGCCGGAAGCTGTCCCACCAGCACGCTGCTCCGGAGCGAGGCGGGTCCCCACAGCGGCGTGACGACCCGCCCAAGAAGTTCACGCTCGGGCGAGGCGGCGGGAGTCTGGGCCAGGGCCGAGGACAACACCAGCGCACCCAGCAGGGCCAGCAACTTGGAGGACATGCCCCAGCGTCCGGGGCCGGGCCTGACGGGGCGTGAGGGCAGGGTAAAGACCGGGCGGGCCGTCCCCGGCTCATGCGGAACCCGGCGGGTCTGGGCCGTCGATCCCCTGACCGCCCCCGTCAGGGCCTGGGAAGGGAGGCCGCGTTGTAGGGCACGGGAGGGCGCCCGTCTCCCCAGTCCACCTCCACCCACAGGGCCGTCGCCTGCTGGACCAATGCCCGCTGCGCCTCGGCGGGGGAACCGAAGATCAGCATGGACATCCCCATGCCGGGCACGAGCTGCCGGTTCATGCCGGTGCGCGGCCTCCAGTGCAGAACCTCCTTCCCGGAGCCGTCGCGTAACACCAGCCAGGCCTGCCACCGCCCGACCTCCTGAAAGTCCCGGATGGGGGCGCCCAGAGGGTCACGCCGACCGGGGCGGGCAGGGCCTCCCCGGAGCTGAGCCTTGACTCGAACTCCTGGGCCGCCCGGACGGCCTCGGGGTATCTGGGGTCGGTCCGGGTACACGCTCCCCGCAGCGACTCGGCGGGCGGCGTGAACCAGACCTGCCGCTCTCCGGCCCGCTCTCTCGCGGCGTTCAACTCCGCCTCTGTTGAAGGCGTGTCCGGTGTGCGGCAACTCCGCAGGCGCTCGGCCTGGGTGGGATACAGCAGGCGTTCCGGGGAGGGCGCCGGGGCCGTGCCCAGGCCACCCGCGAGCACCAGCGGGAAAAGCCACATGGGGCCAGTCTGCCTGCCTGCGAACGCCCGGTCATGAGGGAGCGGGGCAGGGGTGGGCGGGGCGCCCCACCGCCTCCCTTGACACGCCCGCGCCGTCCGCCGCCATCATGGGCGGGTGAAGCCTCTGCGCCGCGCCGCGCTGCTCGCCTGGCTGGGGGCGACGCTGGCCGTGGGATGGCTGGGGTGGACGGCCTCGGTCCGGGACGCCCAGGCCCGGTTCGAGACCGGGGCACGCATCCTGCACCGGGTGCTCTCGCAGCGCAGCGAGCAGCAGGAGACCGTGCTCGCCAGCCTGACGGCCCTGACCCGCGCGGGGGTCGGGGACGCCGCCCTGCACCAGTACGCCGCCGCCATGCGCGGCCAGTACCCGCAGATCGTGGGTGTGCAGCGCTGCCGCGCCCGCTGTGAGCTCCTGGGGCCGGGCGGGGCGGCGCTGCCGGACACGCCGCTCGCCCCGGATGGGGTGGGCCTGCGCTGGCACCCCACCTCGCCCACCCTGTACGCCCTCTCGCGGGGAGAGGTGCGGGTGTGGGTCGACGCCCGGCGCCTCTTCCGGGCCGACGACTTCACGGACCTGACCTCGACCTTTCGCCTGCGCCGCCCCGGCGACGGGCGGCTGCTGGCCGAGTGGGCCGGGGAGACCCCGGCGGGCCGGGCGGGCGGGCCGCTGCCGGTCCTGCGGGTGGGCAAGGTGCTGGGCAGCGCGGGTCAGCCCTTCGCCTTCGAGGGCGAGCACCCGCTGCGCTGGGCCGAGGTGCCCCTCGCGGGCCTGGCGCTCCTCGCCGGGCTGGCGGCCCTGGCAGCCATTGGCGGGGTCCGCCTGGTCGAGGGCCGCGAGCGTGCCCGCCGGGCCGCCCAGGCGGCCGAACGCGCCCTGGCGGCCGAACGTGCCCGCGCCGAAGGGGCCTTTCACGCGGTGGGCGAGGCATTGATCGTGACCGACGGGGCGCACCGGGTCCGCCTCGCCAACCCGGCCGCCCGGACCCTGCTGGGCGCCGCCCTGGCCGAGGGCCGCGACCTGCGGGAGGTCACGCACTTCCGGGCCACGCTCGACCAGGCGCCCTTCGACCCCGGCGCCTTCTGGGGCCAGCCCATCCCGGTGGAGCTGCCCGAGGGGGTCACGCTGGTCACGGAAGGCGGGGCACGGCGGGTGGAGGGAGCGCTGGCGCCCGTGCCCGTGCCGGGCGCGGGCGCCGGGTGGGTCCTCGTGCTGCGCGACGTGGGGCCGCTGCGGGCACGGGTGGTCGCGGCGCTGGAGGAGGGGGAGCGCCGGGTGCGCGAGCACGCCGAGACGCTGGCGCACGTGACCCGCCTCTCCACCCTGGGCGAGATGAGCGCGGGCCTCGCCCACGAACTCAACCAGCCCCTCACGGCCATCGTGAGCCACGGGCAGGCAGCCCTGCGCCTGCTCGACGACCCCGAGCGGGACGACGCCCGCGTGCGCCGCTCGCTGGAGGCGACCGTGACCCAGGCCAAGCGGGCGGCGAGCGTGATCGCGCACCTGCGCACTCTGGTGCGGCGCGCACCCACCCAGACCCGCCCGGTCGACGTGAATCAGGTGCTGGACAACGTCTCAGCCCTGATGGCCCACGAGGCCGAGCGGGCCGCCGTGGCCCTGGTGACGCGGGCCAGCTCGCGGCCCCTGATCGTGCCCGCCGACCCGGTGCATCTGGAGCAGGTGCTGCTCAACCTCGTTCGCAACGGGGTGGAGGCCGCGCGGGGGCACCCTGGGGCCGGGGTGGAGGTCGTCGCCCGCCGCGAGGGAGCCCAGGCCCAGGTGGAGGTGCGCGACACCGGCCCCGGCCTGGCCGACAGCGTGCGGGGGCGGCTCTTTACCCCGTTCACCACCACCAAGCCGGGCGGACTGGGGCTGGGCCTCTCGCTGTCGCAGACGCTGATGCAGGGCATGGGCGGCGACCTGCGGGGCGAGAATGGCCCCGGCGGGGGCGCCATCTTCACCGTGACGCTCCCCCTGGACGTGGAGGCGCCCCAGTATGTCTGAGCTCCCGCCCACCGAGCCCACCGTGTTTCTCGTCGACGATGACGACGCGGTGCGCGACGCCCTCGCCACCCTGCTGGGGACGGTGGACCTGCGCGTGCGCGAGTACGGGGACCCGCTGACCTTTCTCGCGCAGCTCGACCGCGAGGCCATCGGCTGCCTGATTCTCGACGTGCGGATGCCGCACGTGAGCGGCCTGCACCTGCAGGAGCAGCTCACGCGCGAGGGGGTGGACCTCCCGGTGATCGTGATGACCGGACACGGGGACATCGACGTGTGCCGCCGCGCCTTCAAAGCGGGCGCGGTGGAGTTCCTCACCAAGCCGGTGGACGAACTCGCGCTGCTGGAGGCCACCGGCCTGGGCATCCGGACCCACCTCGCGCGGCGGTCGCGGCAGGCCGCGGCGCGGGAAGCCCGCGAGGCCCTGGCGGGGCTCTCCGCGCGGGAACGCGAGGTCCTGCGGCTGATCGTGGACGGGGCCAGCAACAAGCAGGCTGCCCGCACCCTGGGCATCTCGGCCCGGACGGTGGAGACGCACCGCGCGAGCATCCTCGGCAAGCTGGGCGTGGCCTCTCTCGCGCAGCTCGTGCGGGTGTACCTCGCCAGTGTCGGGGACAGCGCGGGGGCCAGCGCCGGGGAGGGTCCGTAATTCTACGGAGGCCGCCCCGCACTCGCCCGAATGGTGCGTGGCTGGGTCCCCACGTCAGAGTGGGGCCATGAACCGGACCCTGCTCGCCGCGCTCGCCCTGAGCCTGCCCGCCGCCGCCCTCGCCCAGACGGCCCCCGCCGCCCAGCCCGCGCCGCCGCCCGTGCAGCTCGCCACCACCGCGACCGTCACGCAGGCGAGCCTCAGCCTCGCCGCCGCCCTGCGCGTCGCCCAGCTCACCGTGCAGAACTGTGCCCGGCAGGGGTACAACGTCGCGGCGACGGTCGTGGACCGGGCCGGGATCACCCTGGCCGTCGCCCGCGCCGAGAACGCCGGGCCGCACACCGTGGACGCGAGCTACCGCAAGGCGTACACCAGTGCCTCGGCCCGCAACCTGACCTCCGCGCTGGCCCAGAACCTGGCGAACACCCCCACCCTGGCGGATATCCCCGGCTTCCTGATCCTGGCGGGCGGGGTGCCGGTGCGCGTGAATAACGTGGTGGTGGGCGCGGTCGGCGTGGGCGGTGCTCCCAGCGGCCTGACCGACGAGAAGTGCGCGGTAGACGCCCTGACCGCCGTCCTGGGCCGGTGAGACGAGCCCTGCTGGCCGCCCTGCTGCTGCTCCCCGTCGCGGGGGCAGGGGGGGCGGCCACCCCTCTGGGACAGATGAGTCAGCCGAACCTGAATACGGCCCTGTGGGCGGCGGCCGAACGGGGTGACGCCGCCCGCGTCCGCGACCTGCTGGGGCGCGGTGCCTCGCCGGATGCCCGGCGCCCGGACGGCCGCACCGCCCTGACGGCCGCCGCCCTCGGGAACCACGTCGCGGTGGCCCGGCTGCTGGTCGCGGCGGGGGCCGATCCCGACCCGCAGGACACGGACCGCAACAACGCCCTGCTCGTCACCGGCGAGACCGGGAGCGTGCCCATGCTGCGCGAGGTGCTGCGGGCAAGGCCGGACCTCACCCGCACCAACCGCTTTGGCGGCACGGCCCTGATTCCGGCGGCCGACCGGGGGCACGCCGAGTACGTCCGCGAGATTCTGAAGACGGGCATCGACGTGGACCACGTCAACAACCTGGGTTGGACCGCCCTGCTGGAGGCGGTGATCCTGGGTGACGGGGGGGCGCGGCACACCGAGATCGTGCGCCTCCTGCTCGCGGCGGGAGCCAGTCCCAACCTGGCCGACCGCGACGGGGTGACACCCCTGGCCCACGCGAAACGGCGCGGCTTCCGGGGGATGGTGGCCCTGCTGACGGCGGCGGGTGGGCGCTGACCCGGTGGGGGGGTGGCCCTTCTCACGTCCCCTGGGGGGTCACGGCGCCGGACGTGCGGTGTCGGGCGGGCCGGGTTCGTCCGGGAGGCTGAAGTGGAAGGTGGTCGTAAAACGGGCTGCCGGGCCGTGGCCCGTACTGGAGATGAGGCCGTTCTGTTGCGCAAAGCTGCCCTCAAGAACCCATGAGTGGGCCAGGGTATCCGTGGGCAGGTTTCACCGCAGCCGCCGGATGGCCGGTATCTCGCCCGGCGGCGGTGACGGGTACTCTGGGAGGCGATGACCGCCGACCCCCGGACCGACCGCATGAGTGCTTTCGCGCAGGCTTTGATGACCCTGATGGTGGGGCACGGGGTCGCGGCCATCCGGCCCCACGGTGGGGGCGGGACGCTGGGCCTGACCGAGAGCGGCGAGTTCGTCACCCGCGACCTCGCGTTCGAGTTCCTGGCCCCCGCCGACCACCGGGCCGCCGCTGGGGCGCTGGGCCTCGTGCCCGTGCCCGGCGACGGCCCGCGCGGCATGGCCGACGTGCAGGCCTTTGTCCGGGCGGCGGGGCAGGTCTACGACGCGCACGGGGTCCACAGCCTCGACCTCGGCCCCGGTGCCCTGCTGGGCTTCCGGCCGGGTCCCTCGGGCATGACCTTCGTGACCGACGGGGTCGCGGTGACCCTGCGGAGGGAGGGGTAAGCGCCCGGCCCCTGCTCGGCCTCGGCACCTCGCAACTTCTCCAGGTTGACCGCAGGACGTGAACGGCAGGCCCCGCCGCTCCGCGGAGGCCGTCCGCCTCGCCGGGGGCCTGCCGCTGTTGCTGCCCAACCTGCCGGAACTCGCCGCCGACTACGCCGTGCAGGTCGACGCGGTGGTCCTCACCGGGGGCGCCGGGCTGCTGGGCGTGCGGGTGGGGTGATCCCACTCAGGTGGTGCTACAGGAAGGCCCGGCCTCCCGCCGTCACCTTGCCCGCCAGCCACCCCTCCAGGGCGTCGAGCGCCTCCGGGCGCACGCCGTAGGTCAGCAGGGCGGGTGCGTCCACGTCCAGCATCGCGTACGGATTCCACAGCGCGAGGTGCAGGTCGGGGGTGGCCCGCCGCCACGCGGGGTGCCGGTGCCGGGAGGTCGTGGCGAGAATCAGGGTCCGCCCCGGCGTCCGCAGGGCCGCCCAGTCGAGCGTCTCCGGGCTGGCGGTGAGGCAGGCCTCCACGTCGTAGAGGCGCGAGAGCCGCCGCGCGAGGTCGTGCCCGGTCACGCCCGCCTCCGTGACGTTCTGGCCCGGCACATCGTCCAGGGCCACCAGCGTGACCGCCGAGCCGGGCGGCGGGGGCCGCGGGTCACCCCAGGCGGTCAGCCCCCGTCCCCACGCCTCGCGGAAGAGGGCACGGTTGGCGGCCTGCTCCCGCGCCGGGTACCCGCCGGGCTGCGGGCGGCTGGGAAAGCGCCGGGCCAGCGCGTCCAGCCGGACCAGCTTGCCGGGCACGTCCGGCACCCGCCCGGCGGCGAGAGCTTCTTCCACCGCCCGCAACGTCTCCTCCTGCGCCAAGCGGCGGCCCAGCGCCATCACCAGATCGGCCCCGGCCTGAAGCGCCCGCACCGCCGCCTCGCCGCGCCCGTAATGGTCGTCGATGGCCTTCATGCCCATCGAGTCGGTGACGACCACACCCTCATATCCCCACTCCTTCCGCAGTAGGCCCGTCAGTACGGCGGGCGAGAGGGTCGCGGGATGCTCCGGGTCCAGCGCGGGGTAGACGATATGCGCGGTCATCACGGCGGGCACGTCGGCCTCCCCCAGGGCGCGGCGAAAGGGCACGAACTCGCCCGCCTCCAGCGCGGCGCGGGGCTTGTCCACCCTCGGCAGAGCGAGGTGGCTGTCGAGGTGGGTGTCTCCGTGCCCCGGAAAATGCTTGACACATCCGGCCACGCCCTCGGGGAGCGAGCCCTCCAGCCAGGCGAGCGCGAGGTCGGTCGCCCGCTGCGGCTCCGACCCGAAGGCCCGGTCCCCGATCACCGGGTTGTGCGGGTTGACGTTCACGTCGAGCACCGGGGCGAAATTCCAGTTGATCCCCAGCGCCGCCAGCGGCCGGGCCACCGCCGCGCCGACCGCCCGCGCCAGCGCTGGGTCGTCCGCCGCCCCCAGGCTCATCGCGCTGGGCGGAAAGGGCCAGAAGGGGGTGCGGTACACGCCGCCGCCCTCCTGGTCGATGGCGATCAAGGCCCCCTCGCCCAGCACCTCCCGCACCTCCGCGACGAGGCGGGCGAACTGCTCCTGGGTCCCGATGTTCTTCCGGAAGAGGCACACGGCGCGGATACGCCAGCGGCGCAGGTGCTCGCGGGTGTCGGGGTCGAGGTCCGGGCCGGGGAGGTCCACCATCAGGAGGGGTCCGGCGTGGGGGGCATCAGGCAGCATGGTCACTCCCTTCCCGCGAGCAGCGTGTTGCCCACCGCCCGGCGCAGGGTCTGGATGTCGAAGGGGCCGTGGCGGCTGGGGTGGACCCGGTTGGTCAGCAGCACCCAGGCCAGCCCCCGCGCGGGGTCCACCCACAGCCCGGTCCCGGTAAAGCCGGTGTGCCCAAAGGCTCCCGCGCCCGCCAGGCTGCCCCCGCTCCAGCCTGGCTGCGCGGCCACGAAGGCGAGGGTGCGGCCCGGCGCCTGCGGGGAGAGCGCCGCCGCCTGCCCCGCCGGGGAGAGCCACCCGCCCCGCAGCAGGGATTCGGCCTGGGAGAGCACCCCCGCCAGCGTCCCGAACAGCCCCGCGTGTCCGGCGACCCCACCCAGCGCCCAGGCGTTCTCGTCGTGCGTCTCGCCGCGAAGTACCCGCCCGCGCCAGGGGCAGCACTCGGTGGCCGCCGTCCGCTCGGGGTCGGGCGTGAAGGTCAGGCCGGGGTCCAGCGCGAAGTCGCGCAGGGGCCGTCCCCGCACCCGCTCCAGCACCGTCCCCAGCAGCAGATACCCCAGGTCGCTGTACACCACCTCGCCGGGGGCCGAAACCGGCCAGGGTTCCTGAAGCAGCCGCGCCCGGATCGTCCCCGCCTCGCCCCAGGCATAGATCGGCGCCCAGGCGGGCAGGCCCGCCGTGTGGGTCAGGAACTGGCGCAGCGTCCGCGTCCTCAACTCCGTCTCCTGCATCCAGGCGAGGTCGGGGAGATGGGTCGAGAGCGGATCGCCCAGGTCCAGCACCCCCGCCTCCACCCCACGCAGCACCTCACGCGCGGTGAAAAGGGGCTTGGTCAGGCTGGCGAGGTCCCACCAGAACTCCTCGTCCAGCGGCACGGGCTCCGGTTCCAGCGCCGCGTGGCCCAGGGCCAGGGTCGCCCGCTCGCCCGCCGCGTCCACCACCCCCAGGGCCGCGCCGGGCAGGCCACTTTCCTCCACCGCCCGGCGTAGCACCTCGCGGGTGCAATTGGAAATCATTCTTCCCCCAGGGCGAGGCGGGCGTGGCCGTTCGCCGCCTCCAGCCGCGCCCGCGCCTCCGGTGCGTCCACGCCGAGCCGCAGCATCACGACCGCCGTCTTGACGTGACCCCCGGCTCCCGCGAGGGCGGCCCTGGCTTCCGCCTCCCCCGCGCCGGTCGCGTGGCAGGTCAGGGCCAGGGCGCGGGCTTCGAGCTTGGCGTTGCTGGCCCGCAGATCCACCATCAGGTTGCCGTAGACCTTGCCCAGCCGGACCATCAGGGCGCTCGACAGGGTGTTCAAGGCGATCTTCTGCGCGGTCCCGGCCTTGAGCCGGGTGCTGCCGCTGATCACCTCCGGGCCGGTGTCCAGCAGCACCGGGCAGTCCACCGCCGCCAGCAGGGGAGCGCCGGGGTTGTTGGCGAGGCCCACCGTCAGCGCCCCCGCCGCCCGCGCCCCCCGCGCCGCCCCCAGCACGTAGGGGGTGGTGCCGCTCGCCGCGAGGAGCAGCGCCACGTCCCCCGTCCCCACCCCGGCGCCGACCACATCCGCCTCGCCCCGCGCGGGGTCGTCCTCGGCGCCCTCGGTCGCCCGGCGAATCGCCCCGTCCCCTCCGGCGATGAGTCCCACGGCCCGCTCCGGCGGCCACGAGAAGGTGGGCGGCAGCTCCGAGGCGTCCAGGATGCCCAGCCGCCCGCTCGTCCCCGCGCCCAGGTACAGTAGCCGCCCGCCCGCTTGCAGCCGGGGCAGCGCCGCCTCCACCGCCCGCGCCAGCGCCGGGGCCGCCGCCTTCACCGCCGCGAGCGCCGCGTGCTGGTCGTCCACCAGCGCCTGCACCAGCGCGTCCACGCCCAGCCGGTCGAGGTCGGGGTGCCCCGGATGAACCGCCTCGGTGCGGCGGGGGTCGGCGGGAAGGGGCGGCGTGGCGGGGCCAGTCAGGGGGGGAGTCGTCATGCGGGGGTCTCCGGGGGAGGGGGAGCGAGGAGGCTTCCGGCGTGGGCGGCCCGCCGCGCCCCGGTCGCCCCCGGCAGCGTGTTGGGCCAGCCCTGCGCCCGCGCGTAGCCCAGCAGGGCGAAGGCGGCGGCCTCGCGGGTGGCGTCGGTGAAGCCGTGCTCGGCCCAGCCGACCTCCGAGAAAGTGCGGACAGGGACGGGTGAAAGAGCCCGGCGCAGGGCGGCCAGCAGCACCGGATTCCGCGCCCCGCCCCCCGCGACGACCACCTCGTCCAGCCCGCGCGGGAGGACCCAGCGCCGGTAGGCGTCCGCGACCGTCCGCGCGGTGAAGGCGGTCGCGGTGGCGGCAAGGTCGGGCACGGACAGGGCGGGGGGGGAGGGGAGACGCCCCAGGGTCCAGACCTCCCGCCCGGTGGCCTTGGGCGGCGGGGCCTGGAGTTCGGGATGCGCGAGCCACGCGGCCAGCGTCTCCGGATGAAGGGTCCCCGCCGCCGCCAGCCGCCCGCCCTCATCGCACGCCTGCCCGACGAGGGCGGCCACCTCGTCCAGCAGGCAGTTGGCGGGGCCGGTGTCGAAGGCGAGCACGCCGCCGGGGTCTTCCCCCGGCAGGAGGGTCAGGTTGCTGATCCCGCCGAGGTTGTGGACCGCCCGGCGCACCCCCGCCTGCGCGAACAGCGCCCAGTCCGCGAAGGGGACCAGTGGCGCCCCCTGTCCCCCCGCCGCGAGGTCGGCCGGGCGGAAGTCCGCCACGACGGGCTTCCCGGTTCGCTCAGCGATCACCGCTGCCGCCCCGAGTTGCAGGGTGGCGGGCCGCGCCCAGCCCCGCGCGGGGTCAGGCCGGGGATGGTGCGCCACCGTCTGCCCGTGCGAGGCGATCAGGTCCGCGTCCCCGGCGAGGGGCCGGGCGGCTTCGGCCAGCGCCTCGCCCAGCCACCAGTGCAACTGGGTGAGATCGGCCGTGTCCGCCTCGTTCCGCATCGCCCGCAGGACGGCGGCCCGCAGCTCCGGCGGGTAGGGGGTGAAGACGTGCTCCACCACCCGGCCACGCGGCACCCCTCCCGGCAACCGGGGAAAGCGCCCGCCCGCCCCCAGCGTGGGCCAGCCCGGCAGCTCCAGCAGCGCGGCGTCGATGCCGTCGGCGCTCGTGCCGCTCATCAGGCCCAGGACGCGGGGAGGGGTCAAGAGGTGCCCCCGGCGTGCAATTCCATCACGAAGTCGTAGCGGTCGCCCCGGTAATGGGCGCGGCCGTACTCGACCGGGCGCCCGTCCGCCGCCCACGACACCCGCTCGGTGGCGAGCAGCGCCGCGCCGGGAGAGACAGCCAGCCAGCCCGCGAGCGGCTCCTGGGCGTTTACCGCCCGCAGGTGCCGCACCGCCCGCACCGGGCTGAGGCCCCGCCCCGCCAGCAGCGCGTAGAGGCTGGCGTCAGTCACCTCGGCTTCGGTCAGGCGGCCCACCAGCGCGGCGGGCAGGGTGCTTTCCTCCACCGCGAGGGGCTCGCCGTCGGCGGTGCGGAGGCGGCGCAGGCGGTACACCGCGTCTCCCGGCGAGAGGCCCAGCGTCAGCAGTTCCTGCCCGGTGGGACGGCCCTCCTCGAAGCTCAGCACCCGCGCCCCCGGCGTCCCGCCCCGCGAGCGCACGTCCTCCGAAAAGCTGCTGAGCAGCCCCAGCGGACGCGGGCGCCGGGCGGGGTCCTCGTGGGGCGCGTTGACAAAAGTGCCGCTGCCGTGCCGCCGGGTCAGCAATTCCCGTTGCGCCAGCCAGTCCAGCGCCCGCCGCACCGTGACCCGCGAGACGCCCAGTGTCCCGGCCAGCTCGCGCTCGGCGGGCAGGGCCGTGCCGCCCGGCAACTCGCCCCCCTCGATGCGGGCGGCCAGCCCCTGCGCGAGTTGCAGGTAGGCGGGGGTGGCGCTCCCAGCGTCGATAGGCACCAGCCAGGGCAGGGCGGTCAGGGACATCCTGTCCACCGTACCACTTGCAGACCAATCTGGGGAGAGGGTTGCAGAGGTCTCTAAGTGGTCTTATGCTGGGGACGTTACCTCAACCACAATTCGCCCCGTTCCCTGGAGGATCCCCATGCCCACGCGCTCCCCGCTGCCGCGCCTTTGCGGCCTCGCCGGTCTCGTCACCCTCGCCCTGTGCGGCGGCGCCCTGGCCGCCCCCAAGAAAGTCACGGGCTACGGCAACCTCGGCATCACAAACGGCAAGCCCGGCGGCACCTACACCCTGGCGCTGGGGGACAGCCCGCAGAGCCTCTTTTACTACGGGGTGATCGACAACAACCTCGGGCTGATCTCGCAGCAGATGTTCGACGGGCTGGTCGAGTTCAACTACGCGACCTACAAGGTCGAGCCTGCGCTGGCCGAGAGCTGGACCGTCAGCCCCGACGGCCGCACCTACACCTTCCGGCTGCGCCAGGGCGTGAAGTGGAGCGACGGCCAGGCGTTCGACGCCGACGACGTGGTCTTCACCTACAGCCAGATCATCATGAATCCGGAAGCGCGGGCAGGCGACGCCGCCTCCTTCAAGCTCGACGGCAAGCAGGTCGAGGTCCGCAAGGTGAACGCCAACACCGTGCGTTTCGTGCTGCCGCGCCCCAGCCCGGCCTTCCTCCTTCAGATGCGCTCCTTCATCATGCCCAAGCACAAGCTGCTCAGATACTCGCAAGAAGGCGGCGCCAAGCCCGCCGACATCAACAGCGCCTGGCCCAGCAACGTCCGCGAGTCCGAGGTCGTCGGCACCGGTCCCTTCCGGCTCAGCAACTACACCGCCGGACAGAAGGTCACCCTGACCCGCAACCCCAACTACTGGAAGGTGGACGGGCGGGGCACCAAGCTGCCCTACCTGGCCGGGCTGGAATTCCTGATTATCCGCGACCCCCAGGCGCAGGTCGCGCAGTTCCTGGCCGGGAACCTCGACCAGCTCAACATCACCGGGGCACAGTTCCCGGACCTCAAGCAGAGGGAGGTGGCGGGGGCGCCCTTCAAGGTCTTCCGCTCGACGGCGCTGTTCGGCTCGCCGCCCTTCGTGGCTTACAACTTCGACGCGAAGAACGCGGCGCTGGCGAAGGTCTTCAGCGACGTGCGCTTCCGCCGGGCGATGCAGCAGGCGGTCAACCGCGAGCGCATCATCGACACCGTCTACAACGGCCTCGCCAGCCTGCCGGGACACGGGGTCGCGCCCATCAACAAGGAGTGGTACACCAACACCACCCGGCAGCTCGGCTCCTTTAACCTCGCGGCGGCGGGCGAGGCCCTCGACGCGATGGGCATCCGCGACACCAACCGCGACGGCATCCGCAACCTGCCCGGCGGCGGCAACCTGGAATTCGACCTCACCTACGGCACCGATTCCAGCGTGTACCCGGCCATCGCCACCATCCTCCAGAGCGACTTCGCCCGCATCGGCGTGAAGGTCAACCTGCGCGGCATCCTGTCCTCGCGCCTGCTCTCGACCGGGCAGAGCGGCGACTGGGAGATGATCCTGCACGCCTTTGGCGACCAGCCCGATCCCGAGTTGCGTAAGCCCATCTGGCAGCCCGGCGGCGCCCTGTACTACTGGCACCGCAGCCTCCAGCCCGCCCAGGACGGCGGACGGCCCAACCTGACCCGCATGGCCCCCTGGGAGCGCGAGATCTACAACATCTTCGAGGACGCGGCCGTCACCACCAGCGCCAGCCGCCGCAAGGCGCTGTACACCCGCTGGCAACTCCTCTTTGCCCAGAACCTGCCGGTCACGCCCATCGCCAAGCCGGAGAACATCGGCGCCGTCAGCAACAAGTTCGGCAACTATATCTACAACCTCGGCGTGATTCCCGGCTACAACCCGGTGCCGCTGATCTACCAGAAGTAGGGAGCGGTGAATGGTTGATGGTCTGAGGGGGGAGAACATCCCGTGTTTTGAGGGCGAGCTTCGCCCGCCACCCCCCTCCCCGGCCCTCCCCCACAAGGGGGGAGGGAGAAAAGATGGAGCTGCGCCCTTGTTCTTCCCCACACGCCACAAGCCACAGGCGACACGCCCATGCTGACCTACGCCCTACGCCGCATTCTCGGCATGTTGCCCACGCTGCTGCTGATCTCGGTGGTGTGCTTCGTGGTGATCCGGCTTCAACCCGGCAGCTTTATCGACCAGTACCTCGAAGACCCGCGCGTGACCCGCGAGACGGTGGAGTCGATCACCCGGCAGCTCGGCCTCGACCAGCCTGCCTACGTGCAGTACCTGACCTGGATCAAGGGGATCGTCACCGAGGGGGACTTCGGCTTTTCCTTCGTGAACGGGCGCCCCGTCAGTTCGCTGATCTGGGAACGGCTGGGCTGGACCGTGTTTTTGGCGCTGCTGACCCTGCTGGTGAGCTGGGCCATCGCCATCCCGCTGGGCATCTACACGGCCCTGAACCGCTACGGTCCCGGCGCGACGGTGCTGAACTTCTTCGGGTATGTCAGCCTCGCCACGCCGGACTTTCTGGTGGCGCTGCTCCTGATCGCGCTGGTGCTCAACTTCGGCGGGACGAATGTGGGCGGACTCTTCAGCCCGCAGTTTATCGACGCGCCGTGGAGCCTGGCGAAGTTTCTCGACCTCCTCAACCACCTGTGGATTCCGATGATCGCCATCGGGCTGGAGGGGGTTGCGGGGCTGATGCGGCAGATGCGGGCCTCCATGCTGGACGTGATCAACCAGGATTACGTGCGGACGGCGCGGGCCAAGGGGTTGGCCGGGGGCCGGGTGCTGTGGCGGCACGCGGTCCGCAACGCGGTCAATCCCCTGATCAGCCTCGCGGGGCTGAGCCTGCCTTCCCTGATCTCGGGCACCATCATCGCCTCCATCGTGCTGAACCTGCCCACCATCGGCCCCTTCCTGTACGACAGCCTGCTGAATAAGGACCAGTACGTCGCCATGACGCTGCTGCTGTTCAGTGCGCTGCTGCTGCTGGTCGGGAACCTCCTCGCCGACCTCGCGCTCGCGTGGGCCGACCCCCGGATCCGGTTCGAATGACGGCAATTCCCTCCTCCCCACCCGCCCCATCCGCCACCCCCCGCGCGGCCAGCCCGCTCGCACTGGCGCTGCGGCGCTTCCGGCGCAACCGGGTGGGCGTGCTCAGCGCCTGGGTGCTCGCGGGGCTGTACCTGATGGCGCTGCTGTCGGGCTTCCTGGCGCCATATTCCATCACCGCGCAGCATCCCGACTTTCCCAACCAGCCGCCGCAGCAGGTCCACCTGATTCACCAGGGCCAGCTCACGCGCCCCTTCATCTACCCGGTGGAAAAGACGCGCGATCCGGTGACCTTCGCCAGCACCTTCGCGGAAAACCGCGAGCGCCCCGTGCCCATCCTCTTTTTCGTGCGGGGGGACGACCCGGCCCGCTACGGATACTCCTTCCTGGGCGTCTTCCGCAGCCAGTGGCACCTCTTCGGCGTGCCGGAGGGCACCGTCTTCCTGCTGGGCACCGACAAGTTCGGGCGGGACCTGCTCTCGCGCACGCTGGTGGGCTCGCAGGTCAGCCTGACGGTGGGGGTGATCGGGATAGCGATCAGCTTTTCCATCGGCATCGTGCTGGGCGGGCTCAGCGGGTATTTCGGCGGCTGGGTGGACGGCCTGATTCAGCGGACGACCGAGGTGCTGCTGAGTTTCCCGAGGCTGCCCATCCTGCTGGCCCTCTCCACCATCATCCCGGCTCGCTGGCCCAGCACCTGGGTGTATCTCGGCATCATCGCGGTGCTGGCCCTGATCGGCTGGGCGGGGTTGGCGCGGGTGGTGCGCGGGCAGGTGCTCTCGGCCCGGTCGGTGGAGTACGTGCAGGCGGCGCGGGCGGTGGGGGCGTCCGACCTGCGGGTGATCCTGCGCCACATCATGCCCAACCTGAGTTCCATATTGATCGTGACCGCCACCCTCGCGCTGCCCGGTTACATCCTGGGCGAGAGTGCGCTGAGCTTCCTCGGGCTGGGCATCAAGGAACCGATGACAAGCTGGGGCCTGTTGCTCAAGGACGCGCAGAACTTCGAGACGCTGAGCCTCTATCCCTGGCTGCTCACGCCGGGGCTGTTCATCGTGATTTCCGTGCTGGCCTTCAACTTCCTGGGCGACGCGCTGCGGGACGCCGCCGATACCCAGAGCCGCTAACCCCGCGTCCGCCTCCGGAGGTTTCCCATGACTCGCCCCGCTCCACTGCTCGCCGCCCTCACTGCCAGCCTCGCCCTGAGCGCCCCCACGCAGGCCCAGGGCACCCAGGGAAAGGCCAACGTGCCCCCCTCCCTCTTCCAGACGGTCGGCAAGAAGGGCGGCACCCTGACCCTCTCCATCGTGTCCAGCCCGCAGAGCTTCAACTATTTCGCGGTGCTGGACAACAACACCTATGCGGTGATGAACAACGTCCTCGACCGGCTGATCACGCTGGACCCGCTGACCAACCGGCTCTATCCGGCGCTGGCCGAGTCGTGGACCTTCTCGCCGGACGGCCGCAGCGCCACGCTGAAGCTGCGCCGGGGGGTGAAGTGGAGCGACGGGCAGGCCTTCAACGCCGACGACGTGATCTTCACGCTGGTGGACGTGGCGAGCAACACCGGGCTGCGGGCCAACCAGTCCGCCGTCTTCAAGATCGGCAAGGACCCGCTGACCTTCCGCAAGGTGGACGCCTACACGGTGCGGGTGACGGCGCCCAAGCCCTACGGGGCGATGCTCCAGGCGCTGACCTTCGTGCCCATCCTGCCGCAGCACAAGCTGGCGAAATACCAGCCGCTCAAGGACCCGGAGGACTTCATGAAGGCGTGGGCGACGAACGCGCCCCTCTCCGAGATCGTGGGGACCGGCCCCTTCATGCTGAGCAGCTACACGGTGGACCAGAAGGTCTCGCTGGTCCGCAACCCCAACTCCTGGCGGCGCGACCCGCGCGGCACCCAGCTCCCCTACATGGACCGCCTGGAATACCTGATCATCAAGAGCCCCGACGCGCAGATCGCCTCCTTCCGGGCGGGGCAGCTCGACTCGGCGCCCATCACCGGGGCGCAGTTCCCGGACCTCAAGCGGCAGGAACTGGCCGGGGCGAAGTTCCGGGTGATTCGCGGCATCGGCCTGAACAACCCGCCGGTCCACTGGGCCTTTAACCAGGACAGCAAGGATGCCAACCTGAAAAAAGCCTTCTCCGACCTGCGCTTCCGCGAGGCGATGCAGCTCGCCGTCAACCGCGAGCGGATCATCGACACCGTCTATAACGGGCTCGCCAGCCTGCCGGGGCACGGGGTCGCGCCCATCAGCGAGTGGTACACCAACACCCGGAACTACCTGCGCAGCTACAACTTGCAGCAGGCGGGCGTGCGGCTCGACGGCCTGGGCTACCGCGACACCAACCGCGACGGCATCCGCAACTTTCCCAGCGGCGGGCCGAACGTGGAATTCAACCTGCTGCACGCCGCCGACAACGCGATCATGCCGGGCATCGCGGTGATTCTCCAGAGTGACCTCGCCCGCATCGGGATCAAGGTCAACCTCCAGGGCATCACCGGGAGCACCGTGCTGCCGACCGCGCTCGCCGGGAACTTCGAGTCGGTGCTGAACACCTTCGGGGACCAGCCCGACCCGCAGCTTCGCAAGGACATCTGGCAGCCCGGCGGCGCCCTGCACTACTGGCGGCGCAGCCTGCAACCCGCGCAGGAGGGGGGCACGCCCAACCTCGCGGCGATGACCCCCTCCGAACGTCGCATCTACGACATCTTCGCGCAGGCCGAGGCCCTGGGAAACCAGGCCCAGCGCAAGCGGCTCTATACCGAGTGGCAGTGGCTCTTCGCCCGCAACCTCCCGGTCATCCTGATCGCCAAGCCCGACTCGGTGGCCGCCTTCCACGACCGCCTGGGCAACTTCTATGTCAAGGACAACCGGGTGATTTCCAGCAACTACAGCGTGTTCGAGAAGTGAGAGGGATGACGTGAGGACGGTGGGTTTTGAGTTCTGCCTGGGTGCCCCCTCACCCCGCTGCTTCGCAGCGCCCCTCTCCCACGGGGGGAGAGGGGTAAAAGAGCCTCAAGACCTGAAAAAGGCTGGGGTGATCCACAGTCCGGTGAGCTCTGCCACCCCTTCCTCCAAGTGCTTAAGAGAAGTGCGTGTAGGAAGCAAAAAGCCCCTCTCCCCTTGCGGGGGAGGGGTTGGGGAGGGGGGTGGACGGCCACGCCGTCCCAACGCTGGGAGGAGCTTCTTCCTGATCACCGGGGAAGAACTGGGGAGCCCGGAGTGACCCACCGCACCGGCCTGGAACATCTGCTCGCGTCCCCCGAGCAGGCGGCGGGCTGGGGCCGGGTCGGCCTGCTCACCAACCCCAGCGGCGTCACCCGTGACCTGACCCTGGCGGCGGTCGCGCTGCTCCGCGCGGGGGTGGGGCTGACCCAGCTCTACGGCCCCGAGCACGGGGTGGACGGCAGCGGTGCCCCCGGCGAGGCCCCCGAGGTCGAGCGCGACGCGGCCTCCGGCCTGCCGACGGCGGTGCTGTACGGCCTCACGCCGGAGGAGACGGCCCGGCGCCTCGCCGGGGTGGACACGCTGCTGGTGGACCTTCAGGACGTCGGCGTGCGCTTCTACACCTACATCAGCACCGTGCGGGACGTGCTGCGGGCGGCGCGGGAACGGCCGCTGCGGGTGGTGGTGCTCGACCGCCCCAATCCCCTCGGCTTCACGGTGGAGGGACCGCCGCTGGACCCGGCCTTCCGCTCCTTCGTGGGGGTCACGTCGGCGCTGCCCCTGCGCCACGGCCTGACCCTGGGCGAGGTGGCCCGCGTCCTGGCCGCCGAGGAGGGGGTGGAGGCCGAGGTGGTCGGGACGGACGCGCCGGACGGCTGGCACGCGGACCGGCCCTGGGTGCCGCCCAGCCCCAACCTCCCGGACCTTCAGAGCGTGCGGCTGTATCCGGGCACGGCGCTCGTCGAGGCCCTGGACGCCAGCGAGGGACGCGGCACTGCGCTGCCCTTCCGGCTGGCCGGGGCACCGGGGATGGACGCGCAGGCCCTGGCCCGGCGGCTGAATGCCCTGGACCTCGGGGTGACCGCCCGGCCTGCCTTTTTCACCCCGACCACCAGCAAGCACGCCGGGAAGAGGTGCGCGGGCGTGCAACTCCACGAGACGCGCGGTGAGCTGCGACACGCGCTCCCCCTCGGTCTGGCCCTGTTCACCGCGCTGGAGGAAGCGGGCGCGACCCGCAATCCGGACTGGCTCCAGAAACTCCTCGGTGTTCCGGCGGACACCGTTCCCAACACGCCCGAAGCCGCGCTGACCGCCCTCGACGGGTGGCAGGCGTCGGGAGAACAGCAGGCCCTCGCCCTCGCCCCCCACCGGCTGTACCCGCGAAAGGAAGGTTCCCCATGACCGCATTCCCGACGACGCAGGCCCTGAAGTTCGCCCCGCTGCTGCTGGCCCCCCTCCTCCTGACCGCCTGCGGGGGCGGCCGCCCGCAGGCGGCCCCGGATTCCGGGCTGACCCCGCAGCGAATCCAGACGCCCGGCCCGCACGGGGCCCCGCGCGGCCTGGGCCAGCGCGAGCTGCGCGGCCTGTGGGTGGACGCCTTCGGCCCCGGCCTGAAGACCCCCGCCGAGATCGACCGGCTGGTCGCGGACGCGCGGGCGATGAACGTGAATGTCCTGTTCGCGCAGGTGGGCCGCCGGGGCGACTGCTACTGCAACCACGCCGCGATGCCGCGCACGAACGATCCCGCCGTGCCCGCCGGATTCGATCCCCTCGCCGACCTGCTGACCAAGGCGCACGCCCAGGGCATCCAGGTCCACGCCTGGATCATCACGACCGCCCTGTGGAACAGCGCGGTGGTCGCCCCGCCCCCCGGCCACGCCTTCCACGCGCACGGCCCGGCGGCCACCGGGCGCGACAACTGGCTGACGTACAAGGCCGACGGCGCCGTGCGGGCGGGCGCCGACTGGGTGATGGACCCCGGTCACCCCGACGCGGCCGAGTACATCAAGAACATGTATGTCTCGGTCGTGCAGAACTACGACGTGGACGGCGTGCAGTTCGACCGGGTGCGTTACCCCGATTTCAATCCGGTGGGCGGCCCGGTGCAGTGGGGCTACAACTCCACCGCGCTGGAGCGTTACCGCGCCGAGACGGGAACGGCGGGCACCCCCGCCCCCGCCGACCCGCAGTGGAGCGCCTGGCGCCGCCAGCAGGTCACCAACCTGGTGCGCGAGACGGCGCTGGCGGTCAAGGCGGTCCGCCCCGACGTGAGCGTGAACGCCGCGACCATCACCTACGGGGCAGGCCCGGCGGACGAGGCCGCCTTCCAGACCTCGCGCCCCTACGCCGAGGTGGGCCAGGACTGGCTGACCTGGGTGCGCGAGGGCTACCTCGACCTCAACGTGATGATGAACTACAAGCGCGACTTCGTGCCCGACCAGGCGCTGTGGTTCGACCAGTGGAATGCCTTCGCCGCCAGCCTGCTCCAGCGGTACCCCGACGTGGGGCAGGTCAGCGGGGCCGCGATCTACCTCAACGATCAGGCCAGCACGGTCAATCAGATCCAGAAGACGCGGGCGGCGGGCCTCAGCGGCTGGGCCGGATATTCCTACCGCACGACCGACAAGGACGTGAATGCCGGGACGCGCACGAAAGAGCAGGTCTTGCCCGAACTGATCGCCCGCCTCAGCGGTGAGGGCGGCCCCTTCGAGCGCCCCGCCCGCTGGGAGCGCCCCAACCCCGCGCACCTGCGGGCGGTGAGCGGTCAGGTCACGGTGCTGAGTGGTCCCCTGGGTGGCCGCACGGTGCGGCTGCTGGACCACCGGGGGGAAGAACTCGCCCGCACCGAGACGGACGGCAACGGGCGCTACGGCTTCCTGCGGGTGCCGAACGGCCAGCTCCGGGTGGAGGTCGGCGGGGTGAGCACGGACCGCTTCGCCGCCCCGCCCCGCCGGGTGACGGCGCTGCCCCCGCTCGCGCTGCCCTGACTCCATGACGGCGGCTCCCATCGTCCTGGGCCTCGACGCGGGCGGCAGCGGCACGGGCTGGACCCTGCTGCGCGGCGGGGCGGTCCTCGCGCGGGGGCAGGCCCCGCCCCTGACCGCCGCGCTGCTGGGCACCCCGGCGGGAGAGGCGGCGCTGTCGGCCCTGGCCGGGGCGCTGCCTGCCCCGCCGGGGGCCGCCCACGCGGGCCTGCCGGGCCTCCAGGTCGGTTCTCCCGCCGCCGAGACCGCCCGCGCGGCGCTGGCCGGGGCGCTGGGCCTGCCCCCCGCCCGCGTCTCGGTGGAGGGGGACCTCGACCTGGCCTACCGGGCGCACTTCCCGCCCGGCGGGGGCGTGCTGCTGTACGCGGGCACCGGGAGCCTCGCCTACCACGTCACGGCCACGGGCGAGGTCGTCCGGGCCGGGGGGCGCGGCTACCGCCTGGGCGACGACGGCGGCGGCTTCAGCCTGGGCCGCGCGGCGCTGAGGTGGCTCACGGACCGGCTGGATGCGGGCGAGGAGCCCGCCAGCCCACTGGCCGCCGAGGTCGCGTCGCTCACCGACGGCCTGGACTGGCCGACCCTGCGGGCCTTTGCCTACGGCACGCCGGGGGCCGCCGCCCTGGCCTCGCTCGCCCCGGCGGTGGGCCGCGCGGCGGACGTGGGCGACCCGGTCGCCCGTGCCCTGCTGGCGGAGGCTGCCCATGCGCTCGCGGACCTTGCCCGGCGGGTGCTGGCCCGCACCGGGCCGCTGCCGCTGCGGGCCACCGGGGGGGCGCTGCGGGTCAGTCCGCTCCTCCCCGCCATGCTGATGGAACACCTCCCCGGCCTGGAGGTCGTCTGGCTCGACCACGCCGAGGCCGCCGCCCGCCGGGCACTGGAGGCCCGCCCATGACCCAGGACCCCTTGATGCTGCGCGAGGCCCGCGAGGCCCCGGCGGTGATCCGCCGCCAGCTTCTCGACAACCGGGAGGTCATCCGTGCCCTGGGCGCCCGGCTGCGGGAGCGCCCGCCGCCCTACGTCGTGACCGTCGCGCGGGGCAGCAGCGACCACGCCTGCACGGTGCTGAAATACGCCCTGGAAACCACCCTCGCCCGGCCCGTCGCCAGCCTCGGCCCCAGCGTGCATACCCTTTACGGCGCCCGGCTGGACCTGCGCGGGGCGCTGATGATCGCCGTCTCCCAGTCGGGCGCGAGTCCCGACGTGGTGGAGACGGTCGAGATGGCCCGCCGGGGCGGTGCCCTGACGGTCGCCCTGGTGAATGTCGAGGAGAGCGACCTCGCCCGCGCCGCCGAGGTCGTGCTGCCCCTGCACTGCGGCGAGGAGCGGGCGGTCGCCGCCACCAAGAGTTACCTCGCCAGCCTGACCGCCCTGCTGCCGGTGGTGGCGGACCTCGCCGGGGACGCGGGGCTGACCCGCGCCCTGGAAGGGTTGCCGGACGCCCTGGAGCGCACCCTGGCCCTGGAGGCAGAGGCCCGCGACCTGGCCGAACGCTACCGCTTCGCCGAGCGGCTGATCGTGCTGGCGCGGGGGCACCACTACGGGGTGGCGCAGGAGGCGGCCCTCAAGCTCAAGGAAACCTGCGGCCTGCACGCCGAGGCGTCCTCGGCGGCCGAGTTCAGCCACGGCCCGAAGCGGCTGCTCGCCGAGGGGGTGCCCCTGCTGGGCTTCACGTCGGTGGACGCGGCGGGAGAGGCGACGGCGGCGGCCTATGCCGACCTCCTCGCCACCGGGGCGGACCTGCGGACCCTCGGCCCGGCGGCGGGGAGTGCCATGACCACCCCGCCCACCGGGCACGCCCTGACCGATCCGGTGGCGAGCGCCCTGGCGCTTTACCTCTTCGCCGCCGCCCTCGCCGGGCACCGGGGCCTCGACCCCGACCAGCCACCGCTGCTGGGCAAGGTGACCCGCACCCGCTAGGCCCTGCCGCCGCCCCGCCCCATCACAGGTGCGGGCCTACCCTCGGTCCTGTCTCCCGTCCCTTCGTCTTCTCCCCGGAGGTCCCCCCGATGCGCCGACTCCTGCTCACCACCGCCCTGCTGCTCACCGGAGCCGCGCTCGCCCAGGCCCAGTCCGCGCCCACCGCCGCGCCCGCGAGCGCGGCCACCCTGCTGCCCCCCATCAGCGACGCGCCCATCTTCGTGGCCTACCCTCCGAACGGACATACCGTTCCCTATGCCAACGTGCTGCTGGAAGGGAGCGTCAAGCCCGGCGCGACCCTGACCCTGAACGGGCAGGCGGTGGACGTGGGGGGAGACGGCCTCTTTATCGAGTGGGTGCCGCTGAAGCCCGGCGAGAACGTGCTGGTGCTGGAATCCGCCGGGGGCGGGCAGGTGGCCCGCCAGGAACTGCGGGTGACCAGCGCCCCGCCCCAGGTGCTGACCGGCGCGGCGCAGATCGTGGCCGCCAGCCTGACCCCCGCCGCCGACCGGGTGGCCTACCTCCAGACGCCCACCCTGGAGGCGCGGGCGGTGCCGGTCGCCTTCACGGGGACGGCGGGCGGCAAGGCGAGCTTCCGGGTGGGCGACCTCGGCCCCTTCGCCATGACCGAGGCGGCTCCGGGGCGGTATGAGGGCACCTTCCTGCTGCCTGGGCGCCTCGCCGCCGTGCCGGTCCAGGTCACCCTGACGGCTCCGGACGGCACGGCGGCCACCGCCACCAGCGCGGGCAAGCTCAGCGTGACGGGCACCGGGCCGCGCGTGGCCGAGGTCACGGCAACGATTCCGGGGCGCGGCCTCCAGGCGGGCACCTCCGTGTGGCGCAACGGGGTCGGCCGCAACTACGTGGTCTACCCCCGGCCGGGAGCGCTCGCGGTGGTCGTGGGTGAGGACGCGAACACCTACGTCGTGCAGGCGTCGGGCACCCTGACCCTCAACGCGCCGAGAAGCACCCTCACCCTGCGCCCGGAGGGCACGCCCATCCCCCGCGCGGTCTTCACCCGCATCGACGTGAAGGCGGGGGAGACCCACAGCGAGGTGCGCCTGAACCTGCCCACGCGGGTGCCCTTCACGGTGGAGCAGGAGGTGGGGCCGGGCGCGTCCAGCCTGGACCTGCGCCTCTTTCACACAGTTTCCGACGTGGATTACATCGTCTCGGACCTCCCGAACGGCACCGTGCGCGACGTGCGCTGGACCCACGAGGCGGACGGCGTGACCCGCGTGCGGGTGGACCTGAGGGGGGCGCCCTGGGGCTACGACGTGACTTACGAGGGCACCACCCTGGTGCTGCGAATTCGCAACGCGCCGAGGCTCGACGCCGGGGCGCCCCTGACCGGCCGCGTGATCGTCGTGGACCCCGGCCACGGCGGCGACGAGTACGGCGGGGCCGGGCCGCTGCGGGTGCCCGAGAAGAACCTGATGCTCCCGCTCTCCTTGCGGGTAGCCGAGCTGCTGCGGGCCAGGGGCGCCACGGTGATCCTGACCCGCGAGGCCGACGTGACGGTGCCCATCTACAACCGCCCCCTGCTGGCCGAGGAGAAGAATGCCGACCTCCTCGTGTCCATCCACGCCAACGCCCTGCCCGACGGGGTGGACCCCCGGACCAAGCGCGGCAGCGGCGTGTACTACTACCAGCCCCAGGCCCGTGCGCTCGCCGACGCCCTCCAGGCCAGCCTGGTGGGCACGCTGCCCGAGGTGGGCAACGACGGGGTGCATTACCAGAACCTCGCCCTGGCCCGGCCCACCACCCAGCTCAGCGTGCTGATCGAGACGGCCTTCCTGACCGACAAGGGCAACCTGCGGCTGCTGATGAGCGAAGCAGGCCGCGAACGCTTCGCGCAGGCCATCGCCCAGGGCATCGAGCGCTTCTACCGGGACGCGGCGGTCGCGCAGCGGCTGCGTCCCTGAGCGCGGGGCGGTCGTCCTGGCGACGGACCGGGGGCGGGCCGCTATCCTGGGGCGACTCACCCCCGCGGCGCCCCATGCCGGGCAGGCCCCTCCCCCCCCACCCCCAGGAGTTCCCCATGCACAAGCTCACCGCCCTGCTCAGCCTCTCCCTGCTCGGCAGCGCCCTCGCCAAACCCATCGTGGTCGGTTCCAAGCTCGACCCGGAAGCGCAACTGCTCGGCCAGATGATCCTGCTCACCCTCCAGAACGCCGGGCTGGAGGTCGTGGACCGGACCACCCTGGGCGACACCAGCGTCAACCGCAAGGCCATCCTGGCGGGGGAGATCGACATCTACCCCGAATACACCGGAAACGCCGTGTACCTTTTCCCGCAGGCGAAGATCAGCCCGGCCGTCAGCAAGAACGCCGCGCAGATCTACGCCCAGGCCAAAAAACTCGACGCGGCCAACGGCGTCACCTGGCTGCGGCCCGCCAACGCCAACAACACCTGGGCGCTCGCGGTGCCGCAGGCCCTGGCCCGGCAGCAGAAGCTGTCCTCGCTGGCGGACCTCGCCGCGTACCTGAAGCGCGGCGGCACCCTCAAGGTGGCCGGGTCCCCGGAGTTCTTCAACCGGCCCGACACCATGCCCGCCTTTGAAAAGGCCTACGGGTTCAAGCTCAAGGCGAACCAGAAACTCGTCCTGGCCGGGGCGACCCCGGTGCAGACCCAATCGGCCGCCGCGCGGGGCACCAACGGGGTAAACGCGGCGATGGCCTACGGGACCGACGGGACGCTCGGTGCCCTGGGACTGGTCGTGCTCAAAGATCCCAAGGGGGCGCAGCCCGTCTACCAGCCCGCGCCCATCATCCGCACGGCGACCCTGAAGGCGTATCCGCAGATCGAAGGACTGCTGAACCGCGTCTTCGCCACCCTGGACGGCAAGACCCTGCAAATTCTGAACGGCCGCATCGCCGTCGAGGGCCGCAGCGCCCGTGACGTGGCCGAGGGGTACCTGAGAAGCCGGAAGCTGCTGAAGCCATGACCCCGCTTTAACGAGCGAGGCTTGTGTCTGGACTCCACCGCAACTCCGAGTACCGTTTCAGGCGCTCAGCTTTGGCTTCAGCGTCCGACACATCGGGGGTGCATGACAAACACCCCATGCTTGCCCAGTCCTGCCGGACAAGCAATGCTCTGAGTCCCACATTCCTGCTTCCCACAAGGTCGGCATGCAACGAATACCCGCAACACTCGCAGACGAACATCAGCCCCTTCTGGGGACAGTTGTCGCGGCTGCAATGCCCGCACTTCGGGCAGGTTTGCGAGGTGTAGTACCTGCACATGTCAGATATGCTTAAACTGCTGAACATGAGCCATCGGCAGACAAAGCCCATCACGCCTGAAGAAGTGCCGCTGCATCTCAGCGCTGCTCTTGCTCTTTCTACCCAAAGAATGCGGGCTGATGGCAGTGGCAACCTCCGTGCATCCATCACCGCCGTTTGCTTGTCCTGTAAGAAGAAGCGTGATACGTGGGTCAGTACCACTCGCCATGCTCTCAGGCAGGGAAGCTTCACCGGAGATTGTCGCAGTTGTGCCGCCAAGAAAAAGCCCTCTCCCACAGGTGAAAAATCCCGCAATTGGAAGGGTGGGCGCAGGATTATGGGAGGGTACGTGATGCTTCGTGATGCTTCGCATCCAGCATCGCAAAACGGCTACGTGCAGGAACATCGCGTCGTTATGGAAAAGCATCTTGGGAGGCATCTCTACAGAGGAGAAACCGTACACCATAAGAACGGTATAAAGACTGATAATCGCCTGGAAAACTTGGAACTATGGGGGAAAAGTCATCCCGCAGGCCAAAGGTTTGAAGAAATGTCCTCCGACTGCCTGCGGATGCTGATCAAAGATGCTCAATCCATCCTTGAGTCAAGGGGAGAGTCTTGCTAGCAGTTCAGCGCATCCCGGTAGGCCAGCGTCACCGCATCCAGGGCGGCTTTCTGCCCCCTAGTGTGATTCAGCTTGAGCTTGGCGGTCAGCGTCAACTTCACCAGGAGAATTTATGCCCTATGTGTACACAAGGCAAGGCCGCCTGACGGTGGCGCTCCGGCTCCTCCCCATCCCTGAAGGCAGGGGCGTCCCCGGAGCATCTTGGTGAGCGCCGCCCGCCCGCCCCACCCCAGGCCCCACCCCAGCGGCGGGGCAGAGCTCCTGATCCGGCTGGGGGCCGCGCTGCTGCTCCTCAGCCTGCCCCTCCCCTGGCTGGAGCTGCGCCCCAACCGGATCGCGGCCGGGGAGCCCCTGCACCTGGGCGCCTGGGCCTGGGCGGAAGCGGCCCTGGCATTGGCGCTGCTGCTCGCGGCCCGCCGTCCCGGTCTGGCGGTGGGGCTGGGCAACCTCGCGGTGCTGGCGGGCGTGGCCGCGCTGGGGCAGGGGTCGGCCGCCGCGCTGGTCGGCCAGCTCCCGGTCGCCCGTGTCGCCGCCGGGGGCGGCTGGTGGCTGTGGCTGCTGGGGAGCGCGGTGGCCCTGTGGGGCGCGGCCTACGCGGGGCGGTTTCGCGGATGGGCCTGGGCGTGGCTGCCGGTCACCCTGGGGTATGTCCTCCTGGGCGGCCTGTCCTCCTGGTCGGTGTGGCAGGAGGGGCAGGTCGAGGCCGCCCGGCTGGGGCAGGAACTCGCCCAGCACGTGCGCCTGACGGCCACGGCGCTGGGCCTCTCGGTCCTGATCGGCGGCCCGCTGGCGGTGTGGTCGGTCCGGCGACCGGGCGCGGGGCAGGTCGTCCTGGCGGTGACGGGCGGCATTCAGACGCTCCCCAGCCTGGCGCTGCTGGGGCTGCTGATCGCGCCGCTGGGGGCCTTGAGTCAGGCGGTCCCGGCCCTGCGCTCCCTCGGCGTGAGCGGGATCGGGACCGCGCCTGCGCTGGTGGCGCTGACCCTCTACGCGCTGCTGCCGGTCGTGCGCAACGGGGTGGCCGCGCTGCGCGGGGTGGACGCCGGAACGCTCGACGCGGGACGCGGCATGGGCATGACGGCGGGGCAACTGTTCTGGCGGGTGCAGCTTCCGCTGGCGCTCCCGGTGTGGCTGGCGGGGCTGCGGCAGGCGACGGTGCTCCTGATCGGGGTCACGGCGGTCGCCGCCCTGATCGGGGCGGGCGGGCTGGGGGTCTACATCTTCCGGGGGCTGAACGCCTCGGCCACCGACCTGATCCTGCTGGGGGCGCTGCCCGCCTGCCTGCTGGCGATCCTGGCGGACGCCGGGTGGCGGGGCCTCGAAGGGGGACTGGCCCGCCGCCTGGGCCTCCCGCGCGGGGCGGGAGGGCCGTGATCGAACTGCATGGCCTGACCAAGCGTTACGGCGACACGTTCGCCGTGCGCGACCTCTCCCTGACCTTTCCGGCGGGCCGCGTGACCGCGCTGCTGGGTCCCTCCGGCTGCGGCAAGACGACCACCCTGCGGATGATCAACCGCCTGATCCTGCCCACCTCCGGCCACGTGCGGCTGGCCGGGCGCGACACCCGCGAGCTGAGCCCCGAGGCGCTGCGGCGCGGCATGGGCTACGTGATTCAGCGGGTGGGCCTCTTTCCGCACCTCTCCGTGGGACGCAACGTCGCGGCCGTGCCCGAGCTGCTGGGCTGGCCCGCCGCGCGGGTGCGGGCGCGGGTGGACGAGCTGCTGGGGCTCGTGGGGCTGGAGCCGGGCGCCTTCCGGCACAAGCGCCCCGCCGAGCTGTCGGGCGGGCAGGCGCAGCGGGTGGGCGTGGCGCGGGCGCTGGCCGCCGACCCGCCCGTCCTCTTGATGGACGAACCTTTCGGGGCGCTCGACCCCATCGCGCGGGAGGCGCTGCAGGGGAAGGTGCTGGAAATCCAGCGCCGCCTCGCCAAGACGGTCGTGCTGGTCACCCACGACATCCCGGAGGCGCTGCGGATGGCCGACCACATCGCGCTGATGCAGGCGGGTGAACTCGCCCAGTTCGGCACCCCGGACGACCTCGTGCGCCGCCCGGCCAGCCCCTTCGTGGCGCAGTTCATGGGCCTGGACGCGGCCCTGGAGCAACTCGGTGGGATACGGGTGGCGAATCTGGCCCGGCCCGGCGACGCCCACGGTCTGCCGCGCTTGCCCGCCGGGGCGGACGCCCGCACCGCGCTCGCGCTGATGCTGCGTCAGGGCACCGACGGGGTGGCGGTCGTGGGGGAGGGGGGGGCGGTGATCGGCGTCATCGGGTTCCGCGACCTGGGCCACGACCCCCGCTCCGGGGGAGCGTGAGGCGCCGTCCCTGGGCCGCGCTCGTCTGGGGCCTGCTGCTGGGGCTGTGCCTCTGGCCGGGGCTGCTGCCCCCCCTGCTGGCCCCACTCGCGGGGGGCGAGGCCCCGGCCCTGGAGGTTTCGCTGTGGCGCCTGACCGCCGCGCACCTCGGGCTGGTGCTGCTCGCCGAGGCGCTGGTCTTGCTGCTGGCGGTCCCCTTGGTCCTGTACGCCACCCGCCCCGGCCGCGGAGCCGTGCTGGGACTCCTCGAGGCGCTGGCCGGGCTGGGGCAGACGGTCCCCACCCTGGCGATTCTGGCGCTGGCGGTGCCGCTGCTGGGCTTCGGGGTGGCGCCCACCCTGCTGGGGTTGGTGCTGTACGGGCTGGTCCCGGTCGTCTCCAACGGGGTGGCGGGCCTGCGCGGGGTGGACGCGGACGTGCTGGACGCCGCGCGGGGCCTGGGCATGACCGCCGGGCAGCGCCTGTGGCGGGTGGAGGTACCGCTGGCCCTCCCAGTGTGGTGGGCGGGGGTGCGGACCTCGCTGGTGTTCGGGGTCGCCACCGCGGCGGTGGGCGCGGCGCTGGGGGCCGGGGGGCTGGGCCGCCCGATCATCGACGGGCTGTCGCAGCAGAACACCGCGCTCGTGCTGCTGGGCGCCCTGCCCGCCGCGCTGCTGGCCCTCACGCTCGACGCCCTGCTGGGGCTGGCGGCGCCGGAGGAGGGGTAAGCCAGAGAGGGGCGCCCCTCCAGGCCGGACCTGCGGGAGTCGGAAGGGCGGGACAACCGCAAGAACAGCTCCCCGTGGCAGGCTGAAAGAGCGCCCCACGAGGTTTATACTGGGTTCAAAAGGGGACTGAGATGACTGCGCCGACCCTTCTGCGTGTACCCGGTGAGGGAGCGACCCCCGCTCCTCCGGGCGGAGCGCGGGGCCTCCCCGCCCGCCCGGCGTGGGGTGGACTGCCGTGGCTGGCCGGGCCAGACGGGATTCATTCCAGGCGGACCCCCGGGAGGAGCGGCCCCTGAGCCACCGGCCACATCGCCCCCGGTACCTGTCCGCAGGAGCGGGCACCGGGCGGAGCGGAAAGGGGAAAGCCTATGAACACGCGTTCAGGTGTGCTGTTGACGGCGCTGCTGGTCGGGTCGGGGCTGGCGACCGACCCGCCCAAGGTCACCCGGGTCGGGGAGGTCAGTGTGGTGGTCACGCGAATATCCGTTCCCATGCTGGGCGACCGGGACATGGTCGTCGGCACGGGGTCCTTCCGCCCCGGGAGTGATGCGGGCGGCCCCCTGCGGTCGCAGGACCAGTGCTTCGTCGCGGAGATGGACGATGGGCAGGCGGCTCCCACCGGTCAGCCGCCCGGCGCGGCCAGCCCGGCACCCGGCCTCAGCCTCGACGCGGGCGACCCGCTGACCCTGCGGCTGGGCACCCAGGTGTACGCCACTCTGCCCCGGCGCCAGCAGGGCCAGGTGATCTCCTACGCCACGGACATGCCCAACCCCCTGAAAGCGCCCCCCGCGGGCCTGGTCCTCGACATCCCCGGCGCGGCGGGCGGCTTCCCGGCCATGAAGGACCGCGCCCTGCCCACCGCCGCCCTGCTGCGGCTGACCGCCCCGGCGGCGGGCGACCCGGTGACGCCGCAAACGGCGTTTCAGTGGGCCAACCCCAGCAACGACCCGGCCACCCAGGTGATGCTGAGCGCCCTGGACGAGGAGCGCGGCCTGGCCCTGACCTGCCTCGCGGTGGACGACGGCGCGTTCAGCCTTCCTGCCGCCACCGCCGCCGACCTGAAGGCCCGGGGCTGGGGGGAGGGGCTGCTGACGACCTACGGCCGCATGGCCACCCGCACCTACCAGCAGGGGGACGCGCGGCTGACCCTGAACTCCATCGTCATGCAGGTAAACACCGGGTTCTAGTGGGCCAGAGAGCGGCCTGGCTCCGGGCGGCGGGCCGCGCCCCCAGGAACGTCCGGATGGAAGCTGTGAAGAAAGGAGCTGGCCGTATGACAAGGTCCCTGTTCGCCCTTCCGCTGCTGCTGGGCCTCACCGCCGCCCCCGCGCAGAACACCGTGCAGGGTGCCGGGCCACTCGCCGGGGGAGAGGCCGCGCTGGGCAAGACCTACACGCTGTACCTGGGCACGGCGGACGCCCTGAACTTCACCCTGAACCGGGTGGAGTACCTCTCCGGGCGCTTTCTCACCGACCCCGGCACGGCGGACGAGCGCGACTACCTGCGCGAGGCCGGGAAGAAACTCGTCGCCCTGCACTACAGCGTCCAAAACCCGCAGAAGCGCGACTACAACTTCCGCGCCGACTCCTCGCTGAAGGTCACGGGCGTGGACAGCGATAACAAGGAGGTGGCCCGGACGCGCGGCAGCATGGCCTACGACGAGATCACCCGCAAGACCGCCTCCATGACCCTGAAGCCCGCGCAGAAGATCAACGTGATCAGCATTCTGGAGCTGGGCAGCCGCGCCAGCCTCCCGAAACTGCTGGTGGAGACGAACAAGGCCACCCGGGCGGTGTGGCGTTATGACCTGCGGGGCAAGGTCGCGGCCCTGCCCTACCCCTTCCGCGATCCCGGCGTGCCCGACGGCAGCGCCGCGCTGGACTAGGGCATCCCGCTGCGGCTCGGCCAGTTCGTCCCGGCGCGGGAGGTGGATTTCAGGGTGACGGGCGTGCAGTCCAGCACGGCGAACACGCTCGACCGCAAGGTGCCCCCCGGCGGCAAGATCCTGGTCGTCACCCTGACGTACCGCAACCCGCACTTCCGGCCCTTCAAGATCGGGAACGCCTTCCCGCCCGTGCGCCTGAAGGTCTTTGACCAGGACGGGGCGTGGCCGGGGGCGAGGTCGGGAAACTGTATTTCGCGTCCCGCGACCAGCAACTCGACGGCGAACTGGGGATGAACAAGGAAATCGGGGCGCGTGTCGCCGTCGCCCTGCCCGCGGGCCTCACGCCCAGGCGTCTGGAATTCACCGACGCCAACAAGCGCACCTTCTCCCTAGACCTGAGTGGCGTGAAGTAAAGCGGTGCAGGGTGCCCACGGCAGGCCGACGGCCCTGCCCAGGCGTCGGCCCTCATACTGGGAGCGCATGTTGCCCGCTAACTTTCCCACGGTCGATGCCCAGGAACTCGGTGAGACGCTGAACTTCCTGACCGAATGCCTGCGCGAGATGCTCACCGAGGCCGGGGAGGCCGAGCTGGCCCGCCGCCTGGGGTCGCCCGCAGCGGGGGGGCAGCCGGACGCGCCGGAGCCGCTGCGGGCGGCGTCCATCGCCTTTCAGCTGCTGGGAATCGCCGAGCGGCACGCGGCGGCCCGGCAACGGCGCCGCACCGAGCGCGAGCAGGGGCACGCCGCCCTCCCCGCCTTGTGGGGCGACGCGCTGCGGCAACTGCGCGGGGCGGGGCTGGACGCCGCGACCATCGCCCAGGGTCTGGGGGACGTGGGGGTGGAGGTCGTCCTGACCGCCCACCCCACCGAGGCCCGCCGGGCGACCGTGCTGGAGCATCACCGTCGGCTCGAACGGCTGCTCGAGGAACTCGACGACCCCCGGCACTCGGCGGCGCAGCGGGCTGAGTTGCGGGAAGACGTCAAACTCATCCTGGGCCTGCTGTGGCGCACCGGGGACGTGCAGCTCGAGCGGCCCCAGATCGCCGCCGAGCGGCAGGCCACCTTGTACGCCCTGCGGCAGGTGTTCGTCCCGGCCCTGCAGCAGCTCGACGGGCGGCTGAGCGAGGCCTGGCAGGAGGCGGGGCTGGCGGGGCGCCCCACCTTTCCGCAGGTGCGCTTCGGCACCTGGGTGGGCGGCGACCGGGACGGGCATCCCTTCGTGACCCCGGAGGTCACCCGCGAGAGCCTGCTGGACCTGCGGACCCAGGCCCTCGCCCGCGTGCGCGAGGACCTGACGGCGCTGGCGGGCCTGCTCAGCCTGTCGGGGCACCTGCAACCCCCCCCGGCGGGCCTCACGGCCTTTCTCGCGTCCGCCCCGGCCCTGGGCGAGCGGGGGCAGGCCGCGCTGGACCGCAATCCCGGCGAGCCGTGGCGGCAGGCGGTGAACCTGATGCTCGCCCGCCTGCCCGACCCGGATGGAGCAGGGGACGCGCCGGGCCGCTACCGGCGGGCGACCGAGGTGCAGGCGGACCTGCGGGCGCTGGGCGGCTGGCTGGAGGACGTGGGTGCGGGCCAGATCGCGCGGGGCGCGGTGGAACCGGTCCTGCGCGGGGTCGAGGCCTTCGGCTTTCACCTCGCCGCACTGGACATCCGCCAGAACAGCCGCGTCCATGAACTGGCCGCCGGACAGCTCCTGCGGGCCGCCGGATTCGCGGACGCCGACTACGAGGCCTGGAGCGAGGAGCGCCGGGTGGCGTGGCTGGAGGCTGAACTCGCCTCGCCGCGCCCGCTCGTGCGCCTGGGGCAACCCGTCGGCCCGGAGGCCGACAGCGTGCTGGGTTGCTTCGCGGTCCTGACCGAGACCCAGGCGCGGCACGGCCTGGACGGGGTGGGGGCACTCATCGTGAGCATGACCCGGCGGGTGTCGGACCTGCTGCTGGTCTACCTCTTCGCGCGGGAGGCGGGCCTGCTGGTGCCTGCACCGGACGGCCCCGCGTGCCCGCTGCCGGTGGTGCCCCTCTTCGAGACCATCGAGGACCTGGAGGCCAGCCCCGCCATCCTGGAGGCGTTCCTGACCCACCCGCTGACCCGCCGCAGCCTGGCGCAGCTTCAGGGGGACGCGCCGGAGCCTGCCCAGCAGGTCATGATCGGCTACAGCGACAGCAACAAGGACGGCGGCCTGCTCGCCAGCCTGTGGGGCCTGTACCGGGCGCAGGAGACCCTGACGCGGATGGCCGACGGGCACGGGGTCCGGCTGCGCTTTTTCCACGGGCGCGGCGGCACCATCAGCCGGGGGGCGGGGCCGACCCACCGCTTCCTGAAGGCGATTCCGCCGCGGGCGCTGCGCGGCGACCTGCGCCTCACCGAGCAGGGCGAGGTGATCGCCCAGAAGTACGCCAACCCCACCTCGGCCACCTTCCACCTCGAACTGCTGCTGGCCGGAACCGCCCGCGTCACCCTGCTGGAGCGGGCGCAGGCGGGCCGCGAACCGACGCCACCGGGCCTGCCGGAGGCGCTCGACCGGCTGGCGGGCTGGAGCCGCGAGCACTACAGCGCCCTGCTCGCCGAGGACGGCTTCCTCGACTTCTTCCTGGGGGCCACGCCCCTCGACGCCATCGAGGAAAACCGCATCGGCTCGCGCCCGACCCGGCGCACCGGGCGCCGCACCATCGCCGACCTGCGGGCCATTCCCTGGGTCTTCAGCTGGACGCAGGCCCGCTTTTTCCTGTCGGGCTGGTACGGGGTCGGCACCGCGCTGGAGCGCCTCGCGGCCGAGGACCCGGCGGCCTTCGCGGCCCTGCGCGAGCACCTCTACACCTGGGCGCCGCTGCACTACGCCCTCAGCAACGCGGCGACCAGCGTGGCCCTGACCGATCTGGAGGTGATGCGTGGGTACGCCGAACTGGTCGAGGACGCGGCGCTGCGCGGGCACTTCATGGCCGCCCTCGAGGCGGAGCTGGAGCGCACCCGCACCCACCTCGAAGCGCTGTACGGCGGCCCCCTCGCCGAACGCCGCCCGAACATCCACGGGTTGATCGAGTTGCGCCGCGAACCGCTGCGCGGGCTGCACGCCCAGCAGATCGACCTGCTGCGCCGCTGGCGAGCCGCTCGGCACGCGCAGGACGGATCGGGGGCCGAGCTGCTCGCCCCCCTGTTGCAGACCGTGAACGCCATCGCGGGCGGTCTGGGCGCGACGGGCTGAGCCGTCATGACCGGTGAGCGGACTCTGCGCGGGCACCTCGTCCTGCCGGGGGGCGTGGTACCCGGCGAGGTGCGCTTCGGACGCTACCTGGAGGCGGTCACGCCGCTGGAGGACGCGCCCGGCGACCTCTATATCCTCCCCGGCTTCATCGACACCCACGTCCACGGCGGGGGCGGGGGGGACACGATGGACGGCCCCGGCGGGATCGCGGCCCTCGCGCGGCTGCACGCCCGGCACGGCACCACGACCCTGCTGCCCACCACGATCACGAACCCCTGGGAGGCCGTCCTGGCGGCGCTGCGGGGGGTGCGGGAGGTCATGGAGGCGGGAGGGGTGCCCGGCGGTGCGGACCTTCCCGGCGCCCACCTCGAAGGCCCCTTCCTCAGTCCGGGTCGCCTGGGCGCCCAGCCGCCGCACCCCCGGCTCCCGACCCCGGAGCGGGTGGCCGAGGTGCTGGCCTCCGGCGTGGTGCGGGCCGTCACCCTGGCCCCCGAGCTGGAAGGCGCGACCAGGGCGGCCCTCGCCTTCGCCCGCGCCGGGGTCCGGGTGGGGGTCGGGCACACGCGGGCGGACGCGGAGACGGTGGCGGCCCTGCTGCACGCGGTCCACGCCGCCGGAGGCCGCACCGCCGCGACCCACCTTTACAACGCGATGGGCGGCATCGAGGGGCGGTTACCTGGCCCGGCCGGGGCACTCTTGGCCGACCACCACGCCTTTCTGGAGGTCATTCTCGACGGACACCACGTCCATCCCACTGCCTTCCACCTCGCCCGCCGCGCCGCGCCCGGCCGTGTCCTGCTTGTCAGCGACGCGATGCGGGCGGCGGGCCTGGGGGAAGGGGAGAGCGACCTCGGGGGCCAGCGGGTGACGGTCCGGGGGGGCCGGGCCACCCTCCCGGACGGGACGTTGGCGGGCAGTGTCCTCACCCTCGACCGGGCGCTGCGCCACGCGCGGGCGGCGGGCGTGCCCCTGCCCGAAGCGAGCGCGATGCTCAGCGCGGTTCCGGCGGCATCGCTGGGCCTGACCGACCGGGGACGGCTGGTGCCGGGCCTGCGCTCGGACCTCGTCGTGCTGGACCGGGCGTTGGAGGTCCGGGAGGTCCACGTGGCCGGGCAGCCCGTGCTGGGGAAGGGGGACTGATCCGGACTCCGATGGAAAGGTTGACTTGTCAACCTGAACATCCGACCGGAGGGAGGAGAAGCCAGGGGTTCTGGGGTATGGAGCCACAAGCGGTGCTTTCCTGTTTGTTGCGGCATTGAGCGGAATCCGTATGAGGTGGGGGCAGGCTGACCGGCCCTCATACGGCTTCCGGAGAATCCGTTCCAGCCCCCCTCCTGCGGAGCTGTGCCAGTCCGCCTCGCTTCGGTGCTTCCACTCCTCTCCGTCACCGTTGTTCTTTCTCCTTCCAGTCGGGTTTCCAGGTCTTACAGAACTGTTCAACCGGAATTCTTATCAAAAGTCCTCGACCTCCCCCGCCACGTCGTGGTCGTCGACGGCCACGTAGCGCCTCGTGGTGTCCACGCTGCTGTGGCCCAGGAAGAGGCCCACCCGCGTGAAGTCCCGCGTGGCCCGGTACAGTCGGGTACCCGAGTGCTTGCGGGCCGCGTGAAAGCCGCGCCAGGCGTGCCCGTGCCCGGCCTGCCGGAAGGCCTGCCGGAGGCGGTAGGCCGCCTGCGCGTAGGTCCACTCGAAGAGTGTCCCGTCGGCCCGCAGGGGGGAAAGCCCCGCGAGGGCCGTCCGCGTCCGGCGTCCCAGCGGCACCCGCCGCACCTTGCCCCCCTTGCCGCGCACGGTGACCGTGCCCCCCTGCAGGTCGTCTGCCCGGACCCCCAGCGCCTCCCCGGCCCGCAGGCCCCCGTGGGCACACAGCAGCAGCAGGGCCGCCAGCCGGGGATCGCAGTGCGCCAGCACGTCGTCGATCTCGCGCAGGTAGGGCGGGTTCTTCACGATCCCCGGCGTGGGGTCAGGCGGCACGTGGGCGTCCTCGAAGGGCTGCGCCTCCGTCGCCCCGGCCCACCGGAGCGCCCGGTAGAGCGCCCGCACCCCGGCGACGTACTGGGCCACCGTCGCCGCCGAGAGCGCTCCCGTGCGTCCCCGCCCGCGCGAGGGCCGCGTCTGCAGGTGCGCCACGTACCGCCCCCCGTCGCGCCGTCCGGGGCGCAGGAGCTGCACGCCCGCGTCCCGTGCCCACGGCACGAAGTCCCGCACCGCCAGCGCGTAGGCCGCCCGCGTCTTGCCGCTGCCCCGCGCCCCCTTGCGGCTGCCGGCCAGCAGGTACGCCAGCGTGACCTGCACCAGCCCCTCGGCGTCGTAGGTGCTCGCGGCCTCCACCGCCCGCACCCGCAGCGCCGAATCGCTGAGGCTGGCGAGGGCCAGCGGCGCCTCATGTCGGACGAGGGTCATGGACCCCCCGGAGACAGGCGAACTGGGCGTCTGGACATGGCGCTTCAGTGTAGCTCAGTAAGGTTGGTTCAAACTAAGGTACATTAGTGTGAAAAAGGATGGGTCCCGGCCGGACCTGGGAGCCGGGAGGTCAACCCACGCGCTCTGCCTCCGGGACCGCCGCCCCGGCCTCTCCCCCCCCGGGCGGACACGGCAGCGAGAAGCTGAAGGTCGCCCCCTCGCCCTCGCGGCCCTCGGCCCAGACGCGGCCTCCATGCCGGGCCACGATGCGCTTGACGTTCGACAGGCCGATGCCTGAGCCTTCGAAGGCGTCGGGAGAATGCAGCCGCTGAAACACCCCGAACAGCTTGTCCTGATAGGCCATGTTGAAGCCCACGCCGTTGTCCCGGACATGCACGACCTGCTCCCCGCCCCGCGTCTCCCCCCAGACCTCGATGCGGATGCGCTCGCGTGGGCGCGAATACTTCAGCGCGTTGGACAGCAGGTTGGTGACCACCTGCCGCAGGGCCGTGAGGTCCCCATGCACGACGGGCAACTCGCCCACGACCCAGTCCACCGGCCGTCCCCCCTCTTCGTGCGCGAGTTGCCCGACCACCTCGTCGACCACCGCCGCGAGCGGCACCGGCTGGAAGCGCAGGTTCTGACGCCCGGTCCGGGCAAACTCCAGCAGCCCGCTGATGAGGTGGTCCATCCGCCGTGCCGAGTCCTGAATGATGCCCACCCGGCGGACCACGGCGGGCGGCAGGCCATGCGTCTCCACGTCGCGCCGCAGCAGGTCCGCGAAGGAGGCGACGTGCCGCAACGGCGTGCGCAGGTCGTGCGAGATGGAGTGGGCAAAGGCCTCGAGTTCGGTGTTCACGTCCTCGAGTTGCGCGGTACGCTCCTGCACGCGGACTTCCAGCGAGGCGTTCAGCGCGACGAGCTGCGCCTCGATCCGCTTGCGGTCGGAGATGTCGCGGCCGGTAGAGACGACGTGGGTGATGCGCCCACGCTCGTCCCGGATGGGCGTGAGCGTCTTTTCCTTGTGGTAGAAGCTGCCGTCCCGGCGGCGGTGCCGCACCTCGCCCCGGTAGGGTTCGCCCTGCAGCAGCCCCACCCACACCGCCTCCATCCGGGCCACGACCTCATCGTCGGGCCACAGCAGGCTCACGTGCTGGCCCAGCACCTCGGCACGGGCGTAGCCGGTCATGGCCTCGAACGCCGGGTTGACATACTCGAAGCGCCCGGCGCGGTCGGTGATAAAGATGGGGTCGGCGGCCTGCTCGACCGCGCTGGAAAGTTTGCGCATCTCGCGCTGAGCCGCGCGGCGTTCGCGTTCACCCTCACGGCGCAGGCGGTCCTGCGCGGCCTGGGCCGCCCGAGCTTCGAGTTCGCGCAGCCGCCGCTCGTGGGCCTGCACGGTCAGCGTCTTGAGGTGCAGGTCCACGAACACCCCCACCTTGGCCCGCAGCACCTCGGCCTGCACCGGAGAGAAGATGAAATCCACCGCCCCCAGCGAGTAGCCCCCCAGCATGTCCGCCTCGGCGCGGTCGTGGGCGGTCACGAAGATGATCGGGGTCGTCTCGGTCTGGGGGCGGCTGCGAATCAGGGCGGCCGTCTCGAAGCCGTCCATGCCGGGCATCCGCACGTCGAGCAGGATCACCGCGAATTCCTGTCCCAGCAGCAGCCGCAGCGCTTCGCGCCCGGAGGACGCCAGCACCACGTTCTGCCCCAGGCCTTCCAATGCGGCGGCCAGCGCCAGCCGCTTGGCGTCCTGGTCGTCCACGATCAGGACGTTGGCGAGCGGCAGCGTGTCCGTCTGGTCCCCGGCGGTCATGAGACCCTCCGGTAAAGCTTCTCCGCCGAGTTGAGCGTCGAGAACCGCCCCGCGTGCGGGCTGAAGTCCAGCGACTCGTGCCGCCCCAGCGCCAGCACCCCGAAGGGCATCAGGCTCCCCAGCAGCAGGCCCTGCACCTGGTCTTGCAGGGGCCTGGAAAAGTAGATCAGCACGTTGCGGCACAGGATCAGGTGGAACTCGTTGAAGGAGCTGTCCGTGACGAGGTTGTGCTGCCCCCAGATCACCGGGCGCCGCAGCCGGTCCACCACCCGGCCGTGCCCCCCGTGCTGATCAAAGTAGGCCGCGAAGTCGGCTCGGCCCCCCGCCTCCCGGTAATTCCGAGCGTAGGCGTCCAGCTTCTCCTGCGGGTACACTCCCGCCCGCGCGACCTCCAGCGCCGACGCGCTGAGGTCGGTGGCGTAGAGGCGGGTGCGGCCGAGCAGCCCTTCTTCCTCCAGCACCATCGCCAGCGAGTAGACCTCCTCGCCGGTCGCGCAGCCCGCGTGCCACACCCGCAGGAAGGGATGGGTCCGCAGCACCGGCAGCACCTGCTCGCGCAAGGCCCGGTAGAAGGAGGGATCACGGAACATCTCGGTGACCGGGATGGAAAGCGCTCCCAGCAGGCGACCCAGCGCCTGCGGCTCGTGCAGCACCCGGTGTTGCAGGGCACTCACGCTGGGCAGCCCTTCCACCTGCACCGTGTGAAGCACCCGCCGCCGCAGGGTGGCCGGGGCGTACCCCCGGAAGTCGTGCCCGTAGACGCGGTAGACCGCCTCCAAGAGCAGCTCGGTTTCCACCGCCTCGACGGATTCACGGGAGGCCTCCATCTCAGCGGTACAGCCACACGCGCAGCAGCGAGAGAAGCTTGGCCGTGTCCACCGGCTTGCTGATGTAGTCGCTGGCCCCCGACTCGATGGACTTCTCGCGGTCGCCGGGCATCGCCTTGGCGGTCAGCGAGATGATGGGCAGGCCTTTGAACTTGCGGTGCTGGCGGATCAGGCGGGTGGTTTCGTACCCGTCGAGTTCGGGCATCATCACGTCCATCAGGACGACGTCGATGTCGGGCGTGCTTTCCAGCAGGCCGATCGCGTCCCGGCCGTTCTCGGCGGTGAAGACCTGCATGTGGTGGCGTTCGAGTACCGCTGTCAGCGCGAAGATGTTGCGGATATCGTCGTCCACGACGAGCACGCGCTTGCCGCGCAGCAGCGGGTCCTCCTGGCGGGCGCCCTGGAGGAGTTGGCGCTGGGCCTCGGGCAGCGTCGCCTCCACCCGGTGCAGGAAGAGCGTGACCTCGTCGAGCAATCTCTCGGGCGAGCGCACGTCCTTGAGGATGATCGACTTGGCCGCCTTGCGCAGTTGCGTCTCCTGTCCCCGCGTAAGGTCCTGCGCGGTGTAGACGATCACCGGGATGGCCCGCAGCGCCGGGTTCTTCTGGAGGGCCGCCATCAGGTCGAAGCCGCTCATGTCGGGCAGCTTGAGGTCGAGGACGATGCAGTCGAAGGGCGCGGTCTCCAGCGCGGCGAGGGCCTCGGCGCCGCTGCCCACCGCCGTGGTCTTCACGTCGCCGTTGCCAATCAGGTCCACGATGCTCTGCTGCTGCAGGGCGTCGTCCTCCACGACCAGGAGGTTCTTGACCCGCCGTTCCAGAAAGGTCTCCAGGTCCGAGAAGGCCTGCGTGAGCGCCGTCCGGTCGCCCGACTTGGTGACGTGCCCCAGGGCGCCGAGCTTGCGCCCCATCAGGGAGGCTTCCTCGCCCGAGATGATGTGGACCGGGATGTGGCGGGTGAGTGGATCGCGCTTGAGGTGGTCGAGCACCGCCCAGCCGCTGGTGTCGGGCAGGCTGAGGTCCAGCGTGATCGCCGAAGGCCGGTGCGTCTGTGCGAGCCGCACCGCCGCCTCCCCGCCGGAGGCCACGATGCCCTTGAACCCGCGCTCGTGGGCGAGGTCGAGCAGGATGCCCGCGTAGGTGGGGTCGTCCTCCACGATCAGCACCGTGCGGTCCCCCGGCCCGATGTCGGCGCGGTCGTCGGCGACGCGGGGCGCGGGCGCAGACCGGGCAGGAGGGGCCTCGGCCGGGGCCGTGAGGCTCGGCGGCAGGTCGGTTCCCGCACGGGCGAGGGGGGCCGCGTCCGGCACCAGCCGGGGCGTCGTCGCCTGGGTCAGCACCGGACGGCGCTCGGGGTCGGGCTCGTTGCGGGTGCCCCCGGTGGGCAGGTACAGGGTAAAGACGCTGCCCACCCCCGGCGTGCTCTCCAGCGTGATCTCGCCGCCCAGGATGCGGGCGAGTTCGCGGCTGATCGCCAGGCCCAACCCGGTGCCGCCGTACTTGCGGCTGGTCGAGCCGTCCGCCTGCTGGAAGGCCTCGAAAATTACCCGCTGTTTATCGGCGGCGATCCCGATACCGGTGTCCGACACCCGGAAGGCCAGCGCCCCCACCGCGCGGCTCAGGCCAGGGTCGGGAGTCCAGCCGCCGGACACCGGGGCGATGGTGAGGCGCACCTCGCCCTGCTCGGTGAACTTCAGGGCGTTGGAGAGCAGGTTTTTCAGAATCTGGAGCAGCCGCTTCTCGTCGGTGACCAGGCTGGCGGGCAGGCCGGGCGCGAGGTCCACCGCGAAGCCCACGCCCTTGTCTGCCGCGACCGGGCCGAAGCTCGCCTCCAGCGGCTCGGTGAGCGCCGTCAGCGGCACCTCGGCGGCGTCGGCCGTCACGGTACCCGACTCGATCTTGGACAGGTCGAGGATGTCGTTGATCAGGGTGAGCAGGTCGTTGCCCGACGCATAGATCGTCTTCGCGTAGGCCTGCTGCTGGGTGCTGAGGTTCCCCTCCGGGTTCTCGCGCAGCTGGTTGGCCAGCAGCAGCAGGCTGTTCAGCGGCGTGCGCAGCTCGTGGCTCATGTTCGCCAGGAACTCGCTCTTGTACTTGGAGGTCAGGGCGAGCTGCGCGGCCTTTTCCTCCAGCGCCTGCCGGGCCGACTCGACCTCCAGGTTCTTGGTCTCGACCTCGCGGTTCTGCTCGGCGAGGAGGCGGGCCTTGGCCTCCAGTTCCTCGTTGGTCTGGCGCAGTTCTTCCTGCTGGCTCTGGAGTTCCTGCGCCATCCCCTGCGACTGGCGCAGCAGCGTCTCAGTCCGCATGGTCGCCTGGATGGTGTTCAGCACGATGCCGATGGACTCGGTGAGCTGCTCGAGGAAGGCGAGGTGGGTCGCGCTGAAGCCCGAGAAGGAGGCGAGCTCGACGACCGCCTTGGTCTCGCCCTCGAACACCACCGGCAGCACCACGATGGTGCCCGGCGTAGCGGCCCCCAGCCCGGAATTGATCTGCACGTAGTCGTGCGGCACGTGCGTCAGGACGATGGGTTCCTGCTCCAGCGCACACTGCCCGACCAGCCCCTCGCCCAGCCGGAAGCGGTTGCCCAGCCCCTTGCGCTCGCGGTAGGCGTAGCTGGACTGAAGCTGCAAGGTCGGCTCGGACGCTTCCTCGTCCAGCGTGTAGAAGACCCCGTGGCTGGCCCGCACGAGCGGCGCGAGTTCGGACAGGATCAGGCGACTCACCGTGAGCAGATCACGCTGCCCCTGCAGCATCCGGGTGAAGCGGGCGAGGTTGGTCTTGAGCCAGTCCTGCTCGGTGTTCTTCTCGGTGGTCTCGCGCAGGTTGTGGATCATCGCGTTGATGTTGTTCTTCAGCGAGTCCACCTCGCCCCGCGCCCCCACCGAGATCGTGCGCGTCAGGTCGCCCATCGTCACGGCGGTGGCGACCTCGGCGATCGCGCGGACCTGGGTGGTCAGGTTCGCCGCCAGCTCGTTCACGTTGTCGGTGAGGTCCTTCCAGGTGCCGCTCGCGCCCGGCACGCTGGCCTGCCCGCCCAGGCGGCCCTCCACGCCCACCTCGCGGGCCACGCCCGTGACCTGCTCGGCGAAGGTCGCCAGCGTGTCGATCATGTCGTTGATGGTGTCGGCGAGTTCGGCGATCTCGCCCTTGGCCTCTACCGTCAGCTTGCGCCGCAGGTCGCCCGCCGCGACCGCCGTGACCACCCGTGCGATGCCCCGCACCTGGTCGGTGAGGTTCGAGGCCATCGAGTTGACGTTGTCGGTGAGGTCTTTCCAGGTGCCACCCACGCCGCGCACGTCGGCCTGACCGCCCAGCTTGCCCTCCGTGCCCACCTCGCGGGCCACACGCGTCACTTCCGAGGCGAAGGCGTTGAGCTGATCGACCATCGTGTTCACGGTGTTTTTCAGCTCCAGGATCTCGCCCTTCACGTCTACAGTGATCTTTTTACTGAGGTCTCCATTCGCCACAGCGGTGGTGACGAAAGCGATGTTGCGCACCTGATCGGTGAGGTTGGACGCCATCGAGTTGACGTTGTCGGTGAGGTCCTTCCAGGTCCCGCCGACGCCACGCACGTCGGCCTGCCCGCCCAGCTTGCCTTCCGTGCCCACCTCACGGGCCACGCGGGTCACTTCCGAGGCAAACGCATTGAGCTGATCCACCATCGTGTTGATGGTGTTTTTCAGCTCCAGAATCTCGCCGCGCACATCCACCGTGATCTTCTTGCTGAGGTCCCCGTTCGCCACGGCGGTGGTGACCTCCGCGATATTGCGGACCTGCCCGGTGAGATTCGACGCCATCGAGTTGACGTTGTCGGTGAGGTCCTTCCAGGTGCCGCCGACGCCTCGCACGTCCGCCTGGCCGCCGAGTTTGCCCTCCGTCCCCACCTCGCGGGCCACGCGGGTCACCTCGGACGCGAACGCACCCAGTTGGTCCACCATCGTGTTGATGGTGTCCTTCAGTTCCAGAATCTCGCCGCGTGCATCGACGGTGATCTTCTTGCCCAGGTCGCCGTTGGCGACGGCGGTGGTGACGAAGGCGATATTCCGCACCTGATCGGTGAGGTTCGATGCCATCGAGTTGACGTTGTCGGTGAGGTCTTTCCAGGTGCCCCCGACCCCACGCACATCGGCCTGACCGCCGAGTTTGCCCTCCGTGCCCACCTCACGGGCCACCCGCGTCACCTCGGAGGCAAAGGCGTTGAGCTGGTCCACCATCGTGTTGACGGTGTTCTTCAGGTCCAGAATCTCGCCCCGCGCATCCACCGTGATCTTGCGGCCCAGGTCGCCGCCCGCGACGGCGGTCGTGACCTCCGCGATGTTACGGACCTGGTTGGTCAGGTTGGAGGCCATCGAGTTGACGTTATCGGTGAGGTCCTTCCAGATGCCGCCCACGCCACGCACCTCGGCCTGACCGCCGAGTTTGCCCTCCGTTCCGACCTCACGGGCGACGCGAGTGACTTCCGAGGCGAAGGCCCCGAGCTGGCTCACCATCGTGTTCACGGTGATGGCGGTCTGGAGGAACTGGCCCTGGATGGCCTGACCGTGGTGCTCGACCGTCATGGTCTGCGACAGGTCGCCCTGCGCGACCGCCGTGATCACGCGGGTCATCTCGCTGGTGGGTCCGACGAGGTCGTCCACGAGGCCGTTCACGTTCTCGATCAGCTCGGCCCATTGCCCGGTCGTGGGGCCGAGGGGCACGCGCTGGGTCACTCGGCCCTCCTTGCCCACGATGCGGCCCACCCGCGCCACGTCCTGCGCGACGCGCTCGCTCTGCTCCATCACCTCATTGAACACGTCGGCGATCTTGCCGGGCGTGCCCTCCCAGGCCATGGGCAGGCGCACGCTGAAGTCGCCCCGGCGGTAGGCCTGCAGGGCGGCGAGAAGCTGGAGGTCCTCGGGGCGGTCGGGAAGGGTGGGCTGGGTCATGGTGGGGAAGGCACCGCACAGGATTTAGACAGACTTCATCCGGGCGGTACTGCCGCCAAGCATAGGAAGAGACTCCTAACAAATTCTGAATCTAAAGACTGTATGAAGCTCACCTCCCTGCTCTCTGGAGGCGGCCACCAGGCCCGAATCTCCCAGTGGGTTGGGTGGTAGGTCTATGCAGTGGCGGCGAAACATCTGAGCCTGCCTGAGCCAGAGCATGGGCGGCACAAGGTCAAACGAACTGGCACGGGGACCGGCCCCTGTTGAGGCCTGAAGCCACCTCCCCCAGCCAAGAACCATGGCCGATTCGTTAGCCGACGTTAATAGACCAGCCCAGCCACTGCTGCGCCACCTCTACCTCTCTCTTCCGAGCGCATCATCAGGCGGCTGACCCAGGGTTTGCCGCACGCCAAAGCCCGTGCCTAAGCTCAAGGCGAACAGCACGAACCTCCGGTTGGCCGTACCGAAATGTAACGCTCCCTTTGGCCTGAGCCATGGCACGTCTGCGGAGCAGGGAAGATCGGCCCAACCGGGATATGGACGAATTTCTCCTGCGAGGCATCTATGGAGCTTGTCTATCAACGTCGGTTAGATGATACCATCGACCATGGATTCTCTCGACGAGCGGGCCTCAAAGATGCGCGAGGCCCTGGCCCTGGCCCGCCTTGACGACCTACTCCCACATGTCCGGGACCAGTTGCCTGTGCCCCCCGGCATGGCGTTCACGCTGCTGAGCCTGATATTCAGACAGGCGGCCGCCGACGGGGTCGATTTCCTTTCGCCCCGGGAGGACTTTCACGCCTGGCTTCTTCAGGCCGCGCGTCTCAACCACCGTGGCTCGCCAGCCAAACCCAACACGGTTCGGCTGCGGCTTTCCCTCCTGAGCAACATCTACACTCAGGCTCTTCAGGCCGGGCTTCTGGACCACCACCCGCTGGATGGGCTTCAGCGGCCTCCCAATGAACGCGCGGGGGCTCCACTCCTGAGCCGCGAACAAATCACGGCCCTCCACCGGGCCACCCGGAATGATCCGGCGCTGCACGCGGCCCTGGTGTTGATCGACGAACACGCCTACCGGGTCCGGGAACTGCTTCAACTTCAGTGGGACGATTTCGATCTGGGCACGGGTGCCGTTTTGCGGCCGCATACCGTGACCCGGCTCAGCGACCCGGCGCTGCACGCCCTACAGACGCTGCAGCAGCAAGCCGGGGGGATGTTCGCCCGTGGCCGGGTACTTCCCTACAACATTGAGCGCGATCTCCGGGCTGCTCTGCACTCCGCTTGCCGCAAAGCAGAGGTCCCGTATGCCCCCCCCGGGGACCTGCGCCGCGCCTCCCTGCGCGACCACGTGCATTCCACCCACAGCGCCGGCTTCAGCGCTCAGGGCGGCAACACCAACCTGGAGCGGGCCACCCGCCTCGCGCGGGGGGTAGCGACCGCTCTCGAACACCCATCCCCACTCCCCCTGAAACGGTAAAGCCAGGCAGTCAACCATTCGGCGCCCCGGTCGTCATGGACCGTACCCCCCCTTCGCCTGCCCTGCGCTCACCGCCAAGCCACCGGCGCTTCCATCGCCTGTCTGGGCCAGCGCCACGTGACGGAGGGACACCACAGGTTCACTGTGAAGGTTCCGGACTTCGGGGAGAAAGCGGAGAAGGCCGCCCAGACGGTGCAGGAGGGTGAGACGCCTGGACCCAGTGACCCACCGCTGCATCTGGCAGCGCGACCGGCTCAGCCGTGGCCTGGCCGCCGGATCAACGTGCAGCGGAGCGCCCCATACTCCAGGTGAGTGGTCCGTCCCCCGGCAGGAGCACCTCGGCGGTGACCCGGAAGCCGAGGCTCTCGTAAAACCGCACGTTGCGCTCGCTTGACGTTTCGAGGTACGCGGGAAGGCCAGCGTGGTCGGCGGCCTCCAGGCCCGCCCGCAGGACAGCCCGCCCCAGGCCGTGGCCCTGCCGGGCCGGGTGCACGCCCACCGTCTGGAGGGTCCAGGCGGGACCGGTCGGGCGGTGCTGGGCCAGCAGCGCTTCCGCCTGGGCCGAAGCCTCAGCGCGGTCGCCGGCCAGCTCGGTGATGCGCGGCTCCAGGGTCTCAAACAACGACGCGGGGGGCGCGGTCTGCGGGGTGGTCCACACCGCGACCGCCTGCGCTTCCTCGGCCACCCAGACCCGGCCATAGGGAAGACCGAGGTGCCTGAGAAAGAGGTCCTGAAGGTGGGCAATGCGCCAGAGGTGCCGGTCGGCGGCCACGGTGTGGCGGGTCCAGGGGTACGCCGCGAAGGCGGCGGTGAGGGTCTGCACCGCCCGGGGCACATCGGCGGGCGTGGCTGGCCGAAGGGACGGCGGGGCCTGGGTCATGGAATCCTCCTCAGGGGGCGGCGGGCAGGGTGAAGTGGAAGGTGCTGCCCACGCCGGGCGTGCTCTCGACCCAGATGCGGCCGCCGTGCCGCTCGACGATCTTCTGGCAGATGCCCAGGCCCAGGCCGGTCCCCTCGTACCGGTCGCGGGTGTGCAGGCGCTGAAACAGCACAAAAATACGCTCCAGATACGGCTTTTCTATCCCGATGCCGTTGTCGGCGACGCGAACATGCCACTCCCCGCCCACCCGCTCGGCGCTCACCCGCACCTCGGGAGGGACTCCCGGCCGCGTGAACTTCATGGCGTTCGAGAGCAGGTTCTGAAAGACCTGGGCGAGCTGGGGGCCGTCGCCCAGGACCGTTCCCAGCTCGCCGGCAGTTACCCGTGCGCCCGTCTCCTCCAGGCGGCTGCTCAGCCGGGCCAGGGCCTCGGTGAGCGGGGCCTGGAGGTTAACGGGCTGCAGCGGCCGCGCGTCCCCGCTGAGGCGAGAGTAGGTCAGCAGGTCGTCCACCAGGGCCTTCATGCGGGCGGTGCCCCCCACGATCAGGTCGAGGTACCGCTGGCCCCGGTCGTCGAGGTGCTCCCCATAGCGCCGCCCCAGCAGCTCGGTAAAGCTCGCCACCGTGCGGATCGGCTCCTGCAGGTCATGTGAGGTGATGTAGGCGAAGCGCTCGAGTTCGGTGTTGCTGCGTTGCAGCTCCGCGTTGGCCCGTTCCAGTTCGGCGGTGCGGGCCGCCACCCGGCGTTCCAGCGAGGCGTTGAGGTCGCGCAGTTGCGCCTCCGCCTCCCGCTGCTCGGTCACGTCCGTGTGGGTGCCGAACCAGCGCACGATCTGCCCCTGCCCGTCCCGGATGGGCACGGCGCGGGAGAGAAACCAGCGGTCTTCCCCGTTCCGGCCCCGCAGCGCAAAGGTGTCCTCCCAGGCCTCTCCCTGCTCGAAGGCCCGCCGGAGCTTGGCGAGCACCCGCGGCGCCTGTCCCGGGGGAAGCACCCCCGTCCAGCTCCAGCCTAGCCCCTCTTCGGGGGTCAGGCCGGTGTAGTCGGACCAGCGGCGGTTGTGCCACTGCACCGCGCCGCTGGGGTCGGCCGTCCAGGCGAACTGGGTGATGTTGTCGGCCAGCTCGCGCAGCCGCTCCTCGCGGTCGCGCAGGGCCGAGAGCGCCGCCCGGCGGGCCTCGACGTCCAGCAGCACGCCGGGAAAGGCCAGCGGCGTGCCGTCGGGGGCGTGGTCGACGCGCCCGTTCGCCTCGATCCAGTAGTAGCGGCCGTCGCGGCGCCGCACCCGGTACTCGTGCGCGTACGCGCCGCCGCGGGCGATGGCCCCGTCGATCGCCCGGAGCAGCCCCTCGCGGTCCTCCGGGTGGACGGTGGCGATCACCTGCTCGAGGTTCAGGCCCTCGCGGCCCAGGGCGGGGTCCAGGCCGAAGGTGGCGGCGAAGGCCTCGTCCACGGTGAAGCGGTCGCGCGGCAGGTCTCAGAACCAGGTGCCCAGGATGGCCCCGGCGGCCAGGGCGAGCTGAACGCGCTCGGCGTTGTGCCGCAGCGCCCGCTCGGCCTTCAGGCGGTCGGTCACGTCCTGTTCGGCCACGACGGCGCCGAGCAGCTCGCCCCCGGGGCCGTGGATCGGCGCGGCGTTGTTGAGAAACGAGCGGCGCTCGGTCGACCCAAAGGGCTGACACTCCACCAGTTCGCCCTGAACCCGCTCGCCCGTCAGCAGGGCGCGGGCCATCGCCCACTCCCCGGCCCTCACGCGCTCGCCCGTCTCGGGCCACCAGCCCACCCACTCGCCGTACTCCTCCCAGCTGGCCGTGTCCGGCGCCACCCCCCACAACTCGCGGTGCGCGGCGTTGTCCCGCACGAGGCGGCCCGCCTGATCGGCGAGAATCACGCCCACCGGCAGCGCGTCGAGCACCGCCGAGAGCCGCGCCTCGCTCTGGGCGTGGGCCGCCTCGGCCTCCTTGTGGCCGTGCACGTCCGTGGCGCTGCCGATCCATTCCTCTGCCCCGAGGGGCACCAGTTGCAGGTCATGCCAGCGGTAGGTGCCGTCGAAGCGGCGCAGGCGCACGGCCTGCCCGAACGGCGCCCGCTCCGGCAGGCCGGTGTACTCGGTCCAGGTGCGGTTGAACTGCACGTCGCCCCGCGCCGGATGAACCGTCCAGACCAGTTGCGGCAGGGCGTCCAGCATGAGGCGGGTGCGCCGCGCCAGCGTGCGTTCCTCGCCCAGCAGCCGCACCCGCTCCAGCGCCTGCGCGAACGCGCCCGCTGCGGTCGCCAGGAAGGTCTGCTCGCCCGGCGTGGCCCCGTGCTCCGCCTGGCGGCCCAGGCTCAGCGCCCCCACCGGGCGGCCGTCGGTGACCAGGGGCAGGAACACTTCCGGGGCACGGAACAGCGGCTGGTCCGAGCGCTGCCCTTCCGTGGCGGGTGACAGCGCCTCCAGGGGGAGCGGCTGGCCCAGCTCCCCGGCCTCCTCCCCCACCCTCCCGACGAGGTGCAGTTCGTCACCGCGCACCACGCGCAGGCTGGCCTGGGACGCTCCCAGCGCCTGGGCGAAGTTGGGCAGCGCGGCGGCCACCTCGGCGACGGTCTGCGCTCCGGCCAGCCGGAGGATCAGGTCCTGCAGGCGGGCGGCGCGGTCCTCGGCTTCCTTCTGGGCGTGGATGTCGTGCAGCGTGCCGATGATGGTGGGCTGGCCCGGGGCCTCCCCCGACGGGCGGCTCAGGATCAGGTGCCAGCGGTACGCGCCGCTCGCCACCCGCAACCGGGCCTCATGCCGCACCGGCTGCTGGTCCTGCTGCGCCCGCGCCCACACCGCCAGGGCTGGTCCGCGGTCGTCCGGGTGAAAGAGGTCGGCAAAGCCGTACCCGTGCAGCGCCTCGGCCGTCAGGCCGGTGTGGGCCGTGAGGGCCGGGTTGGCATAGACCGTCGCGCCCCCAGCGTCGCTGACATAGGCCGGAAGGGGAAGGGGATCGAGCAGCGCGAAGGGGGACGGCACGGGGGGCCTGTGGACCATGACGGGCCAATAGTACGGTCGGGCCGGGGGTATGGTGACGCGGCGCCCCGGCCCCGGGGCAGGAGCGGTCCTCAGCGGCCGGGGCCGGCGAGGGCCTCCAGGGTGGCGTGCAGCGCGTCGGCGTGAAAGCCTTCGTAGAACGCCGGGACGGTGTCGGGCCGCTCGCCCAGCCGCGCGAGCACCTGTGCGTAGGAGGCCCCGGTCCGCTCTCCCGCCTCCTGGGGACGGTCCAACCAGTCGGCCGGCGAGTCCAGTTGCCCCAGCCGCGCCCGCAGGAAGTCGAACAGGTCCAGATTGCGCGTCAGGAGGTCGGGTGTGGTGGTGCCGCCGTGGCAGGGGATCACCACCTGCGGGCGGAGCGCGTGAAGACGTTCGAGAGAGCGCCGCGTGACGGCCAACTGGGGTCCGCCCCGCACCTGGGGAAAGGGATGCTCGGCCGCGTCCCCGGCCAGAACGGTGCCCAGCTCCGGAATCCAGACCGACACGTGGTCCGGGGTATGGCCCGGCGTCGAAATCACCTCCAGCGTGAGGTCGCCGCCATGCAGGGTCAGGCCCCCGGAGAAACTCAGGTCGGGGGCCACCAGCGTGACGTCGGCGAAGCGGGCGTCCTGGGCCTGGTGGTGGCGCAGCACCTCCTGGGCGCGCTTGGAGCGCAGGCGGTCGCGGGTGGCCTCGCTGGCGATCCGCAGGCCGGGCAGTTCGTCCTCCGGGGTAAACAGGCGACTGCCGTACACGTGGTCCCAGTCCGCGTGGGTGTTCAGCACCAGGACCCTGCGCCCGGCGAGGTCGGAGCGGACCGCCCCGATCACCTGCCGCATCAGGGCTGGGGTCGCCATCGTGTCCACGAAGACCAGAAAGCGGGCCGTGACCACGGCGAAGGTGTCGACCTCCTCGCCGGCACGGAACCAGCGGATGCGCGGGTCCACCTCCGGATGGCGCACTTCCTGCACGTGTGTGGGCGGCGTGGGTTGGGTCATGGCAGAGAGTCTGACAGGAGCCGCGCTAAAGTGCGTCTGAAAAACGTGCTGGCGCATGTTTTCCCTGCGTGAACAAGAGTGCACGATGAGACGGAGGTGGTGTGCCCATGACCCGGCCTGCCTACCCGAACGATCTCACGGATGCTGAGTGGAACGTGCTTCTCCCGCTGCTCCCTCCAGAGGCCCCAGTCGGCCGACCCCGGAAGTGGTCATTGCGGGAGATCCTGGACGGCATTTTCTATCTGCTGCGCGGCGGCATTGCCTGGCGGGCAATGCCGCATGACTTTCCCCCCTGGCAGACCGTCTATCACTACCATCGAATCTGGAGGCTGCAAGGCGTGTGGGAGACCGTGCACACGAGCCTGCGGGAGTGGGTTCGACTCCGGGAAGGCCGTGCAGCGACCCCTAGCTGTACTTCGGGAATATTCAGGGAGGGGACACAGGGGCCAGCATCCGAGATGCTGGCCCCTGTGCTATGGCTCGTTCTCTGCCTCGCTGGACCCGACATTTCCCTACCTGGTTTGCGCCCTTTCTGGTGCATTTTCGCCACCGAGCCCAGCGGACCTGGGCGCCTCTGTACGTCCGTGGATTGTGCAGCACGGTCCACCGAAAAAGCATGCAGCCCTTGGCTGCCGTCGTGGCGCCCGGGAAAGAGGACCATCTCCAGCAGTTCATCACCGACAGCCCCTGGCTGACCGAACCCCTGGAAACCCTGCTCGCTCAGCGGGCTCAGCAGATGCTGGGTGGCAAAGACGCCGTGCTGATCATCGACGACACCTGCTTGACAAAGTTCGGCACCAAGTCTGTCGGCGTCGCCCGTCAGTATTCCGGGCAGGTCGGGAAGATCACCCCCTGTCAATGCCTCGTCTCCCTGACGTTGGCCCAGCACGACTTGCCGGTTCCGCTCGCCCTACGGCTCTTCTTGCCACAGGAGTGGACCAACGATCCCGCTCGGCTCAGGGCGGCTGGTGTTCCGTTGGAACACCAGCCGCCACAGACCAAGTGCGAACTGGCGCTGAAAGAGTTGGACCGGGTGCGTCCACACGTCACCTTCGGCATGGTTCTGGCGGATGCGGGGTACGGCGTGAACGCCCGGTTCCGGCAGGCACTCACCGAGCGAGGACTGCTGTGGTCGGTCGGCATCACCCGCACGCAGACGGTCTATCCCAGGGACGTTCGCTTGATCCCCATCCCTCGGATCTTCCGGGGCAGGAAACCGACGCACCCAACCCCATCCGAGGACCGACTGTCGGTAGAAGAAGTGCTGGCGGGTGCTGCATGGCAGCACCTGGTATGGCGACATGGAACCAAAGGCCCGCTCTCCGGACGCTTCGCGGCTGAATACGTTCGCCTGGCAGACGGGGAGGAGTACGCTCGCAGTCAACATCTGCCGGGTCAAGCCGCCTGGATCATCGGAGAACAGCGACGAGGTGAGGAGCGCAAATACTACGTCTGCAATCTGCCCCCTGACACGCCGTTGTCGCGGTTGGTGGAAGTCACCAAGCGCCGCTGGGCGTGTGAGCTGAGCCACCGGGAGCTGAAGGACGAAGTCGGGCTGGACCACTTCGAGGGCCGGTCCTGGCAAGGTCTGCATCACCACGCCGTGCTGTGTATGGTGGCCCTGACCTTCCTGCAATGGCTTCGCCTCACCCAGCCCGACGACCTCAGAGGCGACACCATTCCGGCCATTCGAGCGGAGGTGGCAGGGGACTTGCCCCTGCCACCTCCTTGCCGCCGATGTCACACCTGCACCGCCTTATTCAGCGGCCCCTGAATATCCCCGAAGTACAGCTAGAGGCTGCCAAGAACCCTAAGCAAAAAGTGGCGTGAGGTTGTGGCAGAGCAGAATGCAGGCGGCGAGGAAGTGGAACCCAACCAATGTGGAGGGAAGGCGTTCCAGATCTCGGCTCAGCCTCCGGAAGCGTGCCAGCCACGCAAACGAACGTTCAACCACCCAGCGTTTCGGAAGCAGGATGAACCCCTTGGTCGCTTCTGGACGCTTCACGACGACCAGCTCGACGCCCGCATCCGTCGCGTCTAACGCGGTCTGGACTCCCGTATACCCTTGATCCACGAAGGCGACTTCCACCTGTGCTCCGGTGGCTTCCTGCACCTCTAGGCACAGGTCTTTGACCTGTGCCCTGTCCTGTTCGTTGGCTGGGGAAGTGAGGATAGCCAGCACGTGTCCCAGGGTGTCCACGGCGAGGTGAACCTTGGTGCCCTTGCGCTTCTTGGCCCCGTCATAGCCCGCACGGTGACCGCTTTCAGGTGTGCTTTGGAGGGTTCGGCTGTCCATGACCACCGCGGACGGCTCGGGATCTCGACCTTGCTCCACCCGGGCCAGGATTCGCAGGTCGTGGGCGGCATTCTCGAAGCAGCCTGCCACGAACCAACGGTGCGCCTGTTGGCGCACCGTCTCCGCAGGAGGAAAGTCGTTTGGAAGATAGCTCCACTGCGCCCCCGTGCGGGCCATCCACAGCAAGGCGTTCAGGACATCCCGGATGGGGTACTTCCGTTGACCTGCATCCGCACGGCTGAGCAGCAGGTACGGGAGCAGGAACAAGTAGGTGTCATCGTCAACGTCGCTGGGGTAGCCTCGCCGCGTCACCCACCCATTCTGCTGTTCTCAGAGCCACGCCCCTCGAGTTCGTCCCTGTTCTTGGCAGCCTCTAGCTGTACTTCGGGGATATTCAGGGGCCGCTGAATAAGGCGGTGCAGGTGTGACATCGGCGGCAAGGAGGTGGCAGGGGCAAGTCCCCTGCCACCTCCGCTCGAATGGCCGGAATGGTGTCGCCTCTGAGGTCGTCGGGCTGGGTGAGGCGAAGCCATTGCAGGAAGGTCAGGGCCACCATACACAGCACGGCGTGGTGATGCAGACCTTGCCAGGACCGGCCCTCGAAGTGGTCCAGCCCGACTTCGTCCTTCAGCTCCCGGTGGCTCAGCTCACACGCCCAGCGGCGCTTGGTGACTTCCACCAACCGCGACAACGGCGTGTCAGGGGGCAGATTGCAGACGTAGTATTTGCGCTCCTCACCTCGTCGCTGTTCTCCGATGATCCAGGCGGCTTGACCCGGCAGATGTTGACTGCGAGCGTATTCCTCCCCGTCTGCCAGGCGAACGTATTCAGCCGCGAAGCGTCCGGAGAGCGGGCCTTTGGTTCCATGTCGCCATACCAGGTGCTGCCATGCAGCACCCGCCAGCACTTCTTCTACCGACAGTCGGTCCTCGGATGGGGTTGGGTGCGTCGGTTTCCTGCCCCGGAAGATCCGAGGGATGGGGATCAAGCGAACGTCCCTGGGATAGACCGTCTGCGTGCGGGTGATGCCGACCGACCACAGCAGTCCTCGCTCGGTGAGTGCCTGCCGGAACCGGGCGTTCACGCCGTACCCCGCATCCGCCAGAACCATGCCGAAGGTGACGTGTGGACGCACCCGGTCCAACTCTTTCAGCGCCAGTTCGCACTTGGTCTGTGGCGGCTGGTGTTCCAACGGAACACCAGCCGCCCTGAGCCGAGCGGGATCGTTGGTCCACTCCTGTGGCAAGAAGAGCCGTAGGGCGAGCGGAACCGGCAAGTCGTGCTGGGCCAACGTCAGGGAGACGAGGCATTGACAGGGGGTGATCTTCCCGACCTGCCCGGAATACTGACGGGCGACGCCGACAGACTTGGTGCCGAACTTTGTCAAGCAGGTGTCGTCGATGATCAGCACGGCGTCTTTGCCACCCAGCATCTGCTGAGCCCGCTGAGCGAGCAGGGTTTCCAGGGGTTCGGTCAGCCAGGGGCTGTCGGTGATGAACTGCTGGAGATGGTCCTCTTTCCCGGGCGCCACGACGGCAGCCAAGGGCTGCATGCTTTTTCGGTGGACCGTGCTGCACAATCCACGGACGTACAGAGGCGCCCAGGTCCGCTGGGCTCGGTGGCGAAAATGCACCAGAAAGGGCGCAAACCAGGTAGGGAAATGTCGGGTCCAGCGAGGCAGAGAACGAGCCATAGCACAGGGGCCAGCATCTCGGATGCTGGCCCCTGTGTCCCCTCCCTGAATATTCCCGAAGTACAGCTAGAGGCTGCCAAGAACCCTAAGCAAAAAGTGGCGTGAGGTTGTGGCAGAGCAGAATGCAGGCGGCGAGGAAGTGGAACCCAACCAATGTGGAGGGAAGGCGTTCCAGATCTCGGCTCAGCCTCCGGAAGCGTGCCAGCCACGCAAACGAACGTTCAACCACCCAGCGTTTCGGAAGCAGGATGAACCCCTTGGTCGCTTCTGGACGCTTCACGACGACCAGCTCGACGCCCGCATCCGTCGCGTCTAACGCGGTCTGGACTCCCGTATACCCTTGATCCACGAAGGCGACTTCCACCTGTGCTCCGGTGGCTTCCTGCACCTCTAGGCACAGGTCTTTGACCTGTGCCCTGTCCTGTTCGTTGGCTGGGGAAGTGAGGATAGCCAGCACGTGTCCCAGGGTGTCCACGGCGAGGTGAACCTTGGTGCCCTTGCGCTTCTTGGCCCCGTCATAGCCCGCACGGTGACCGCTTTCAGGTGTGCTTTGGAGGGTTCGGCTGTCCATGACCACCGCGGACGGCTCGGGATCTCGACCTTGCTCCACCCGGGCCAGGATTCGCAGGTCGTGGGCGGCATTCTCGAAGCAGCCTGCCACGAACCAACGGTGCGCCTGTTGGCGCACCGTCTCCGCAGGAGGAAAGTCGTTTGGAAGATAGCTCCACTGCGCCCCCGTGCGGGCCATCCACAGCAAGGCGTTCAGGACATCCCGGATGGGGTACTTCCGTTGACCTGCATCCGCACGGCTGAGCAGCAGGTACGGGAGCAGGAACAAGTAGGTGTCGTCGTCAACGTCGCTGGGGTAGCCTCGCCGCGTCACCCACCCATTCTGCTGTTCTCAGAGCCACGCCCCTCGAGTTCGTCCCTGTTCTTGGCAGCCTCTAGCTGTACTTCGGGGATATTCAGGGGCCGCTGAATAAGGCGGTGCAGGTGTGACATCGGCGGCAAGGAGGTGGCAGGGGCAAGTCCCCTGCCACCTCCGCTCGAATGGCCGGAATGGTGTCGCCTCTGAGGTCGTCGGGCTGGGTGAGGCGAAGCCATTGCAGGAAGGTCAGGGCCACCATACACAGCACGGCGTGGTGATGCAGACCTTGCCAGGACCGGCCCTCGAAGTGGTCCAGCCCGACTTCGTCCTTCAGCTCCCGGTGGCTCAGCTCACACGCCCAGCGGCGCTTGGTGACTTCCACCAACCGCGACAACGGCGTGTCAGGGGGCAGATTGCAGACGTAGTATTTGCGCTCCTCACCTCGTCGCTGTTCTCCGATGATCCAGGCGGCTTGACCCGGCAGATGTTGACTGCGAGCGTATTCCTCCCCGTCTGCCAGGCGAACGTATTCAGCCGCGAAGCGTCCGGAGAGCGGGCCTTTGGTTCCATGTCGCCATACCAGGTGCTGCCATGCAGCACCCGCCAGCACTTCTTCTACCGACAGTCGGTCCTCGGATGGGGTTGGGTGCGTCGGTTTCCTGCCCCGGAAGATCCGAGGGATGGGGATCAAGCGAACGTCCCTGGGATAGACCGTCTGCGTGCGGGTGATGCCGACCGACCACAGCAGTCCTCGCTCGGTGAGTGCCTGCCGGAACCGGGCGTTCACGCCGTACCCCGCATCCGCCAGAACCATGCCGAAGGTGACGTGTGGACGCACCCGGTCCAACTCTTTCAGCGCCAGTTCGCACTTGGTCTGTGGCGGCTGGTGTTCCAACGGAACACCAGCCGCCCTGAGCCGAGCGGGATCGTTGGTCCACTCCTGTGGCAAGAAGAGCCGTAGGGCGAGCGGAACCGGCAAGTCGTGCTGGGCCAACGTCAGGGAGACGAGGCATTGACAGGGGGTGATCTTCCCGACCTGCCCGGAATACTGACGGGCGACGCCGACAGACTTGGTGCCGAACTTTGTCAAGCAGGTGTCGTCGATGATCAGCACGGCGTCTTTGCCACCCAGCATCTGCTGAGCCCGCTGAGCGAGCAGGGTTTCCAGGGGTTCGGTCAGCCAGGGGCTGTCGGTGATGAACTGCTGGAGATGGTCCTCTTTCCCGGGCGCCACGACGGCAGCCAAGGGCTGCATGCTTTTTCGGTGGACCGTGCTGCACAATCCACGGACGTACAGAGGCGCCCAGGTCCGCTGGGCTCGGTGGCGAAAATGCACCAGAAAGGGCGCAAACCAGGTAGGGAAATGTCGGGTCCAGCGAGGCAGAGAACGAGCCATAGCACAGGGGCCAGCATCTCGGATGCTGGCCCCTGTGTCCCCTCCCTGAATATTCCCGAAGTACAGCTAGTGCCGCGATCATCGACAGTCAATCCGTCAAGACCACCGAAGCCGGCGGACCCCGCGGCTACGACGGCGGCAAGAAAGTCAGTGGCCGCAAGCGTCACCTACTCGTCGACACCCTGGGGCTGGTCATGGCGATCAAGGTGCACGAGGCGGACATCCAGGACCGCGCGGGCGCGGTCCTCCTCCTGCGCGATCTGCCGAACGTGTTTCCGCGCATGGGGTACCTCTGGGCGGACGCGGGCTACACCGGAAAGCTCGCTGGGGACATCAAAACGCACCTCGGTTGGACGCTGGAGATCGTCAAGCATCCCTGGTCCGGTTGGCAGGGCACCTGGGCACCAAAAGACGCACCTCCACGCGTGGTGGAGGTGCCCAAAGGGTTTGTGGTGCTGAAGCGCCGCTGGGTGGTGGAGCGAACGTTCGCGTGGTTGGGCAAGTCCAGGAGGATGGCCAAGGACTACGAAGCGCTGGTCGAGACCGCAGAGAACATGGTCTATGAAGTCATGATTCGGCTGATGGTGCGTCGCCTGGCAAAAGGCCCACCGTGACGGTTTTCAGACGCACTTTAGTCCAGCCGCGTGCGTTCGCGCTCGGCGGGACAGGCCAGCGTGTCCGGGGCCAGGCCGTAGACCTCCGGTTCCTCGTCCAGAAAGTCGCGCAGGACCCGGGCACAGACGCCCTCCAGCAAGTCCGGGAGGGCGGTGGGTGTACGCTCGACCCACCCGTCGGAGCTGCCCAGGACCACCCATTGGCCGTCCGGGGAGAAGTCGGCGCGCATCAGGCGGGCGCTGCCGTGAGCGGCGAAGACCCGGCGCTCCTGTCCGGTCGCCGCGTCCCACAGGAAGGCCTGACCGTCCAGGCCCGCGGCGAGGAGCCGCCGCCCGTCCGGCGAGAAGCGGACGCTCTGCATACGCGGCCGCCCCCGCAGCGGCCCCAGGGCCAGCAGAAGTTGGCCGCTGGCCGTGTCGTAGACCCGCACGTTGCCGCCCCGCGTGCCCACCGCCACCCGCGTCTCGTCGGGGGACAGGGCCACGTCGCTCGGCATCAGGTGTTGCCCCTCGGTCTCCTCGTGAGGGTCCAGCGCCCGCAGGTGCCGTCCGGTACGGGCGTCCCAGAGGTGCGCGCCCGCCGGGGAGTCGGAGGCCGTGGCGAGGAACCGCTGGCCCAGCGCCACGCCGGTCACGCTGGACAGGCTCTGCCCGCCCGCGACCGGTTCGCGCAGGGTCAGCACCCGCCGCCCGCTCGGCAGGTTCAGCACCGCCACGCCCTGTCCCCCTGCGGCGAGGAAGCGCCCGTCCGGACCCAGGGCCAGGGCGCTGCCCGGCACCTTCAGGACCCGCAGGCGGCCACCCGCCGCGTCCCACTCGGTCAACCGGGTGTCCAGCACGGAATAGGCGCGGCGGCCGTCCGGGGACAGGAGCACCTGGGTGGCGGGCGCGTCGGGGCGGCTCCACCGCACCCGGCCGCTGGCGAGGTCCCAGGCCCGCAGGCCGCGCGTCACGTTGCCTGCCCAGAGGGTCCGCCCGTCCGGGGACACGGCCAGGCCGCGCACGAAGTCCCCCCCGAAGGAGAAGGCCCCGGGCGTGAGGGGACCCTCCACCGGCCACACCCGGGCATTGCCGTCAAACCCCGCCGTCGTGACCGCGCGGCCCAGGAACCCCGCGTTCTCGGCCCCCAGCCCCGTGGTGGGAAGCTGCCACACCTCGCGCACCCCCGCGCGCTCCCCAACCGACCAGAGCCGGACGGTCTGGTCCTTGCCCCCGGTCAGGAGGGTGCGGCCCCCGGGCGCGTAGGCCACGTTGGACACCGGCTCGCGGTGGGCGCGCAGCACCTGCCCCGCCTGACCGGTGACGGTGTTCCACAGCCGCACGGTCGTGTCGAGGCTGCCGCTCGCGAGGGTGCGGCCGTCGGGGGCGAAGGCCAGGCTGAGCGCGGGCCGCTCGTGGCCCCGCAACACGTGCTGCGTCCTGCCCCCCGGCAGCGCCAGCAGGTGAACGTCGTTGCCCGAGGGGGCGGCGAGCTGTCGCCCATCCGGGGAGAGGGCCGCCCCCCAGCCGTCGATGCCACCGGGCAGCGTGCGGACCGTCCGGCCGGTGTCGAGGTCCACGAGGTGCGGGGCCTGGTCCCCCACGAAGCCCAGCAGGCCCACCCCCTCCGACGACAGGTGCAGCCGGGCGGCACCCGCGACCCCCCGCCGCCACCGTTCCTTCCAGGTCCGCGTGTCCCACAGGTGCAGGGTGGTGCGGGTGTACCCGGCGCCGAACACCGAGAAGGCCAGCAGCCCTCCGTCGGGGGAAAAGCGGACGGGGCCGGGGTCGTGGCCCGGAGCGCGCAGCAGCACGCGCGGCCCACCCGCCGCTCCGACCCGCCACACCCGCACCGCGAGGTCACCGCCGTTGCCCAGCAGGCCGCTCACCGCGACGAAGCGGCCGTCCGGCGAGGCCGCCAGGCTCTCGGGAAAGCCCCCCGCCTGAAACAGCTTGCGGCCGTAGTCGAGGTGCGAGGCGCGTTGCAGGGCCAGATCGGCCTGTCGGGTGGGCGAGCGCCGGACCGCCTGCACCGCCAGCAGCGCGGCCAACTCCGGGTCGCCGGGCCGGGCCAGCAGCGCCGTGGACTCGGCCGCGAGGCGCTGGCTCTCGCTGCGGTCGAGGTTCACCCGCGCCAGGTCCCGCTCGCGCCGCGCTTCCTGACGGCTCGACAGCGCCCAGGCACTCAGCCCGGCCGCCGCCACGGTCGAGACGAGCAGCACCGCCGACAGCACCGTCAGGACACGGCGAGCACGGCCCTCCAGCTGCCGCTCGCGGGCCTGCCGGGCCGCGTCGGCGTCCGCCTCGCGGCGGCGCTGCTCGGCGCTCGCGGCGAGGTACTCGCCCTCGCCCGGCGTGCGCCGCAGCCCCGCCTGCGCGGCCCAGGCTTCCGTGTCGGTCAGGAGGGCGCCGCGCAGCAGCCCACCGGGGTCGCGGCCCGAGGCGTGCCACTCGCGCACCCGGCGGGCGAGCAGGCGCTGGCGGCGCAGGTCGTCCCGCGCCCCGTCCAGCCACGCGCGCAGGGTGGGCCACCCGCTGAGCAGGGCCTCGTGGGCGACTTCCAGGGTGGGTTTGCGGGTCAGCGGATCGTGGTCGGCGGTGAGCAGGCGGTGGGCGGTGTACAGGTCGAGGATGTCCGGCACCCGCTCCTCGTCCAGGGCGCGCAACTCGGTCAGGGGGCGCGGCGGCGGGTCTCCCCTTCCCCGCCCTCTCCCGGGGTCACCAGCCGCAGAAAGACCTCGCGGACGAGCGGGCGGTCCCTGGGGCCGAGGTCGTCCAGCAGCGCTTCCGCCCGCCGCGCCAGCGCCCCGTGCAGGCCGCCCATCTCCTCGTAGGCCCGCAGGGTGAGGGTCCGGCCCTCGCGGTGCCCGAACAGCTCGGTCAGGGCGTACTGCAAGAGGGGGAGCGACCCCGGCTGCCCCGCCGCGTCCCGCACCAGCGCCACGGTCAGGGCCGGTTCCGGCTCCAGCCCTGCCCGGCGGGCGGGGGCCGTGACCGCTTCGGCCAGTTCCCCGGTGCCCAGCGGCGTCAGGGCCAGGGTGTGCCCGTGCAGCAGCGGCGCGGCCACAGGGTGCAGCAGGGGGCGGTCGTAGAAGTCGGCCCGCAGGGTGACGGCCACCCGCACTCGGCTGCCTTCCGCGTTCACCGCCTGCGCGATGCCCGAGAGCAGGGCGTCGCGCTCCGCGGGGTCCTCGGCCTGGGTAAAGACCTCCTCGAACTGGTCGATCAGCACGAGCAGTTCGGTGTCCTCCCCGGCGGGCAGGAGGGCGGCGGCCAGCCCCGTCAGGTCCCCGGCCCGCACCAGCTCCGGGGGCAGGGGGCGCAGGGCCACCGCCGAGAGGGCCTCGCCCAGCGCGGCCAGCGGTCGGCGGCCGGGAACGAAGCTCGCCACGAACCAGCGTTCCGACCCCGGCAGCGCGCCTCCCCGCAGGGCGGGCAGCAGTCCCGCACGTACCACCGAGGATTTGCCGCTGCCACTGGGGCCGACGAGAACCAGAAACCGTGCGCCCGCGAGGTGCTCCAGCAGCGCCCGCGTCACCCGCTCTCGCCCGAAGAAGTCGGGGGCGTCCGCCTCCTGAAAGGCGCGCAGGCCCTTGTAGGGGTTGAGGGGGGTGCCCCGGTCACCGGGCGGGGCAGTGGGGGGCGAGGCGGGGGGAGCTGGCATTTCCCGCGCCTCGCTTCCGCCGGTGAACAGGCCGAGTTCCTTGGCCCGGGCGATGGCGGCCGCGCGGCTGTGCACGTCGAGCTTGGCGTAGACCTGTTTCACGTACCAGCGGGTGGTTTCCAGGCTCAGGGGGAGGTGCTCGATGATCTGCCGGTTGCTCAACCCCGCGACCATCAGCCGCAGCACGTCGCGCTCGCGCTCGGTGAGGGGGTCGGGCAGCGGTTGCCGGGTCTGGGCGGGGCGCGGCTCGGCGGCTGCCTCGAAGGCCGCCACGAAGCGGGCCACGTCCGCGTACCGGTGGCTCGGCTCGGGGGCCGTCGCGGTGGCCAGCACGGCGAGCACGTCCCCCGGCACCCCGGCACTTCCCAGGGCGGCCCGCAACACCTGCCCCAGGCTGTAGAGGTCCCCCAGCGGCCCGGCGGGTTCGCCCCGCCCCTGCTCGGGGGGCAGAAAGGGGGACTCCGGCGGTCCGGAGGCGGCCTCCTCCCCGGTCAGCCGCGCGATCCCGAAGTCGGCGAGGTAGGCGTTGCCGTCCTCGTCGAGCAGGATGTTGTCGGGCTTCACGTCCCGGTGCACCACCCCCTGCCGGTGCGCGGCGCTGAGGGCCGAGCCGACCTGGCGGGCCAGGCGCACGGCCTCCGGCAGCGCCAGGGGTCCCCCGTCCAGCCGACGCGCCAGCGTGCGGGGCAACCAGCGCATGACCAGGTACGCGCCGCCGGGATCACGCCAGGAGTCGTACAGCGGCACGACGTGGGGATGCTCCAGCCGCGCGATCAGCTGCGCCTCGACCTCGAACCGGCGCACGAACTCGGGCCGGGCGGCCAGGTCCGGCCGGATCACCTTGACCGCGACCTCGCGGCCCACCCCGGCCTGGTAGGCCCGGTAGACCTCGCCGTAAGCGCCGGTCCCGGCACAGTCGAGCAGTTCGTACTGACGAAGCACACGGCCCGTGGTCACGAGCGACCTCCCAGGTGGGCGAAGGGTGATGCGGCCAGTGTACCCACTTCGCAGCGGTCAGGGCGGGGCTGGGAGGCCGCCCACCTCCCACCTTTCCGGGGCTGGGAGGTGCGGTTCCACGCGGGGGTCCGCCTACCCTTCCGGCATCCCAGAGGAGGGGAATCCTATGGACATTCCGCGCACCCTTTGCCGCCTGCCCCTGTCCTTCGTCTTGGCCCTGCTGTTCGGTGCCCCCTGGGTGGTCGCCAGCCACGCCCAGCTTCCGGCGGCCCTGAGCCGCGACACGGTGGCCCTGAACGACGCCCGGCATTTCCCGGAGGGCTGGCAGGCCCAGGCATCTGTCCGGTCGGGGGACCCGGTGGCCCTGAACGACGGGCGACACTTCCCCGCGCAGACGCGACCGAACCAGGCCACCTTGCAGCCGTGAAGCGCGGCCGACCTCCAGCCTGTGGAGCGGGCGGTGATGCTGACCCGCTCCTGCACCGCGCCTCCCAGCCCTTTACCCCCAGCACAGGAGACCTCCCATGCCCCACCTGCTCCGGTTCCTCACCCTGACGCTGGCCCTCACCGCCTGCGCGCCCCTGCTGTCGGTCGGTCCGCTGGAGGTGCCTTCACGCACCGCGGCCGTCTTCGCCGGTCCGGGAAGTCGGCCCGGCCCTCAGGTCACCCTGACCGAGTACGAACTGCCCACGCCGGGCGCCCTGCCGGGGGGCCTGGTGGTCGGCGGGGACGGCGCGATCTGGTTTCACGAGTCGGGGGCAAACAAGATCGGGCGGCTGACCCCGGACGGCCGGGTGACCGAGTACGCCATCCCCACCCCCGAGAGCACCGAACCTCGGCAGGGTTTCGTGGGCGTGGCCCCGGACGGGGCCGTGTGGTTCACCGAGTCGGCGGCGGACCGGCTGGGCCGCATCGGGATGGACGGCCGGGTCAGCGAGTCCCGCATTCCGACGTACAACAGCAGTCCCCTGGGCGTCGCGGCGGGACCGGACGGGGCGATGTGGTTCGCGCAGTGGTCCAGCGGCAAGGTCGGCCGGGTCGCCCCGAACGGGGAGGTCAGCGAGATCGCGCTGCCCGAGACCCTGGGCCGCGTCCTGGGACCCGCCCCCGCGCCGGACGGCGCCCTGTGGTTCCGGGTCCGTGACTTCAAGGCGGGCACCTGGAACCTGATGCGGATGACGGTGGACGGCAAGTACACCCTCCTCCCGCTCGGGCTGGGGCCGGAGGACAAGCCCGTCGTGCCCCTGCGCATGACGGCCGGGCCAGACGGCGCGATGTGGTTCGCGGGGTCGAACGCCTCGGTGATCGGGCGGGTCGGCCCGGACGGCCAGGTCACGACCTTCCCGGTTCCCGGCATGAACCCGGTGAGCGTGGCCGCTGGCCCCGACGGTGCCCTCTGGTTCACGGGCTACAACACCCACGAGATCGGGCGGCTCACCCTGGACGGACAGCTCACCCGATACCCGGTCCTGACGGAAAAAGGGCGGCCCTACCACATCGTTCGCGGCCCGGACGGCGCCCTGTGGTTCACCCTGATGGACGCGGGCAAGATCGGGCGGCTGACCGTGAGGTGACCCCCGCCCAGGCCAGGGGGAGGGGTCTGCGCCGGGTGGCCTAGGTTCCACCCCGCCACCCGGCGCAGGCGTCCCGCCCCCAAGAGGGTCACACTGCCCCCACGACGGCGTTTCCCCGTCCGCCCTCCTTCTTCCGGCCCGGGTGCCGGACAGCCCCGCAGGAGTGACCATGGACATGAAAGGCACGAGTTGGGCCGCGCAGCAGCACCACGAGCGCGCCGTCGCCCACCACCAGCAGCTGATCCGCGAGGCCGAGGTCGCGCGGTTGCTGGCCTCACGCCGCGAACAGGAGACGCCGCCGGCCCCGTTCTGGCGTCCGGCCTTCCGGCGGGTCTGGGCCTGGCTGCAGCTGCATGGGCGGGTCGCCCGCTGACTACGGGTTGGAGGCGGGGGCTGTGGACCGGCCATAGACGTGGTCAGCGCGGCCCTGTTCCGGGTCCGTGACGGTGGAGCGCCGCCGCAGCTCCGCCTCCGCGAACAGCTGCACCTGTCGGTGCTGCTCGGCCTGGGCCAGGAACGCCACGCGCGGAAAGGCCCAGGCGCGGTCCGGCACGCCTGGCCTCACCCAGCAGTGGACCACGGCCTCCCCGCCAAGCATGCCCGGCCAGGCCAGGGCATCCGCCGCCCCGTCGTGACGGCCCGGCCGGGGGCGCAGCCAGGGCCGGAGCGGGTTGATGGAGACGCAGCCGAGTCAGCGGGTTTTCTGCGGATTCATCACGGTGAAGGGGAAGGGGGCGCGCTCCTGATGCTCCCGCTCGTGCCGCTCGAGATCGGCGAGGTTGTCGGCCAGGGAAAAGCCCTCGGCAGGCCAGCGGCCCCCGCTGGAGACGAGCAGGTCCTCCCGGCTGGCGATGACCGCGTCGTGATCCAGCTGAACAGCTGTGGCGCGCAGTGGGCGCAGGCAGAACTCGCCCGCGTGCAGGCCGGGCGGGACGGAAGCAGGGGCGGGATACCAGGGCAGGGTGACCTCCTTGGGCCGCCGGACAGAGGGCAAAACCTGCTGACCTGGCCCGGTACGCGCCGCGTCGAGGCCCCAGTCAGGCTCCCCGCCACAGAGTGGAGCAGCAGAGGCAAGACGGGCCTACTCAAGGTACAGCGGTGCCGAGCGTTGAAATTCCTCCGGGGCCTGCCCGAGGTGGACCAGCGAGAGTGGCTTTCCACGCCTCACCTGCCCGGTAGTGGGGATTGGCGGTGAGGCCGACCGGGTGACCCTGGTGTACCTCCAGCGGGAGATGCCAGTCCTCCTTCCGGACAGCACCTTGAAGCTGAACCCGGAATTCGGGCAGGACAACCACGCTGAGGACCTCGCGCAGACGGGGTCAGATCCAGGCAATGGCCTCTTCATCAGCGTGGAGGGCGCTTCTGGATCGGCACCTTGAAGGGAGCCTGACCAGCATCGCAGACGTCCATACCCTCTGCTGGGTCCAGGGGAAAGGCGACACACTTCATCTGGGTCAGCCTCGGACTGTGCCGGATTCCCTACCATGCCCCCGGCCTGCCCGCCCCTATGGTGTGTGGGTGAGTGACCGAAGTTCAGGACTGACCCACCCACACGAGTCCGGCGTGCCTCCAGGCCCCCTCCCGCGCCTGACGCTTCCCAGAGCGGTGGCGAATGTCATCGAGGACGAGGCGGCCAACTGCGATACCGGTGGTGCCTTTCCGGCCGCGTCGTTCCGGGCGCTGCGGGAGGCGGGGCTGCTGACCGCCCCCCTGCCCGCGTCGCTGGGCGGCCGGGACATGAGGGGCACGGCGCTGCTGAGGCTGCTGCGGCAGATCGGCCGGGCCAGCCTGCCGGTCGGCCGGGTGTACGAGGGGCATGTCAACGCACTGAGGCTGATCGGACGCTACGGCACGCCCGCGCAACTCGCCCGCGCCGCGCGGGACGCCCACGCCGGGGCACTGTTCGGCGTGTGGAACACCGAGGATGGGCCGGGGCTGCGGCTGGTGACGGGACCAGGGGGACTCACACTCACGGGGGGCAAGACCTTCGCCTCCGGCCTGGGCCACGTCACCCGGCCCCTCCTTCCCGCCGAGGGCGAGGCGGGCCGCACGCTGGTCCTGCTGCCCACCGAGCGCGAACCGGGCATGCCCGACCCCAGCTTCTGGCAGCCGCTGGGGATGCGGGCGACGGTCTCAGGCCGGGTGGACTACACCGGGGCACGGGTGCAGGAGGACGACCTGATCGGCCAGCCCGGCGACTACTACCGCCAGCCCGAGTTCGGCGGGGGCGCCGTGCGCTTCCTGGCCGTGCAACTCGGCGGGGCCGACGCCGTGGTCGCCTCGGCGCGGGCGGTGCTGCGGCGGCTGGGGCGCGCGGAGGACGACGTGCAGCGGCTAAGGTTTGCCGAAGTGGCGGTGCGCTCGGAGGCGGCCTGGCAGCTCACCCGCGAGGCCGGGCGGCGGCTGGAGGCGTGGCCGGAGGACCGGGACCCCGCGCCCCTGCTGGCCTACGTGGCCCTGGCCCGCACCGCGACCGAGGACGCCTGCCTGCTTGCCGCCGAAGCGGCCGAGCGGGCGGTGGGTGCCCGTGGCCTGCTCGCGCCCTGGCCCACCGAGCGGCTGCTGCGCGACCTGCGGATGTACCTGCGCCAGCCTGCCCCCGACGCGGCGCGGCTGGCAGTGGGCGCCTGGCTGCTGGACGCCCCCGAGGGCACCGGGGACCCCTGGGAGGAGGCGTGAAGGGCGCGGAGACGCTGACCCCAGCCATCCTCCCCGCTCCGGTGTGGGTGGCCGCCCCGCACCCGGACGACGAGGCGCTGGGCTGCGGCGGGCTGATCGCCGCGCTGGGCGCCGCCGGGCGGGAGGCCTGGGCCTTGCTGCTCAGCGACGGGGGCCTCTCGCACCCCGGTTCCCCCAGCCATCCCCGCGAGCGGCTGACGGCGGCGCGGCTCGCGGAGTGGCAGGCAGGACTGGCCGAGCTGGGCGTGCCCGCCGCGCGGACCCGGACGCTGGGGCTGCCCGATGGGGAGTTGCACACCTGCGCGGAGGCGATCACCCAGGGCGCCCTCGCCGCCTTCCGCGAGGCCCCGCCCGGCACGCTGCTCCTCCCCTGGGCACGCGACCCCCACCCGGACCACCGGGCGGCCTGGGCGCCGCTGCTGCGGGCCGCCCGCGCCTTTCCCGGTGTCCGGCTGCTGGCCTACACGGTCTGGCTGGAGGAGCGGGGCGACCCCGCCGACCATCCCCGCTCCGGCGAGACCCGGCCGCTCACGCTGGACGTGCGGCCCTGGCTGGCCCCCAAGCGGCGGGCGATCCGGGCGCACCGCACCCAGCTCGGCCGGATCACCGACGACCCGCACGGCTTTACCCTGCCCGCGAGTCTGGTGGAGCGGGCGCTGAACGGCACCGAGACCTACCATGAGGTGCTTTCCCAGGAGGTGCCCGCATGACTCCCCCCGACGAGACCCTGAACGACGCCTACTTCGAGGACGTGTACCGGGCCAACGACGACCCCTGGGACTTCGAGACGAGCGCGTACGAGCACGCCAAATACGCCCGCACCCTCGCCGCCCTGCCCCGTGAGCGGTATGCCCGCGCCCTGGAGGTGGGCTGCTCCATCGGCGTGCTGACGGGCCTGCTGGCGGAGCGGGTAGGCGCCCTGCTGAGCGTGGACGTGAGCGAACAGGCCCTCGCCCGCGCCCGCGAGCGCAACCGGGACCGCCAGGGCGTGACCTTCGAGCGCCGCCGCCTGCCGGACGAGACCCCCGAGGGACCCTTCGACCTGATCGTGCTCTCCGAGGTGGGCTACTACTTCAGCACACGGGACCTGGAGGCGGTGCTGGACGTGTTGACCGAGCGTCTGACCCCCGGCGGTGACCTGATTCTGGTCCACTGGACGCCCTTCGTGCCCGACTACCCGCAGACGGGCGACGCGGTGCACGAGGCGGCCCTGCGCCGCACGCCTGCGCCCCTGACCCACCGCCACGGCGAGCGCCACGAGCGCTACCGGCTGGACGTGCTGAGCAAGCCGGAAGCCTGAGGGACAGGCCAGCCGTCGGGGGAGGCGGCCTGAACTTGCCCGCGCACCTCGGCCAGCGCCCGCGCGATGGGCACCGGGGGAAAGCGCCCCGTCCATAATCCGGCGCTTACGCGGGCGGCGTGGGCGGCTTCCAGCGCCAGCCCCAGGGTGGGTGCCCGCAGCGCCTCGCGCAGGGCGGCGGGGGGCGCCAGCCAGTGACCGGGGAGGCCTGCACTCCAGCCCTGGGTGCGGGCCTGCCGCAGCGCGGCCTCCGCGTGGGCGAGGGCGGCGATCTCGGCAGCGCCGGGGACCCGCCAGGCGGCCGGGTCGGCGTGCCACTCGGCGAGCTGGGTGCTCAGGCCCAGGGGAACGCGCCCATTCAGACGGGCGCTGGTGTGGACGCGGGCGTGGGGGGTCCGCCGCACCCGCAGGTCGTGGCGGCGCAGGCGCTGAATGAGCGCCACGTCCTCCAGCTGCGGCACGTCGGGCACGCCGCCCACCTCGCGGTAGGCCCGCAGGGTCAGGGCCAGGTTCGCCCCGAAGTGCTGGTGGTGCCGGGGCCAGGGGTCGAAGGGGTCGGGGTTGAGTCGCGCGGTGAGGCGCTCGGCGGCCAGGCGGTACGCCGCGTCTTGCAGGTACACCCGCCGCACCGGGCCGGGCAACCGCGCCCGTTCCTCGGCCCGCAGCAGGATGCGCCCGCAGGCGGCGTCGGCGCCCGACTGCACCGCCCGCTGCAACTGCCACAGCCAGTCTGGTGCAGGCACGCTGTCGGCATCGGTGGTCACGATCAGGCCGTGCGGATTGCCCCCCAGCCGGGCGGCGGCGAGGTCCAGTGCGGCCCGCCGTGCCCCCACCACGTTGGCGCGGCCGGGGGGCAGGGTGCAGCTCTGCACCCGCACCGGGCGACCCGTGGGGATGGCCCGCGCCGCCTGCCCCGCCGTGTCGTCGGCCGAGTTGTTGACCACGATCCAGACCTCGTACCCCTCCAGCGGCGCGCCGTTCGCCCCCACCTGCGCGGCGAGAGCGCGGACCGTTTGGCCGATCCGCTCGGCCTCGTTGCGGGCAGGCACGGCGACGACGGTGTGGAGAAGGGGCACCCGCATGGCTGGGGCGCAGGCTAGCCCAGGCGGACTCGACCAGACGGCAAGAAAAGGCGACATCTGGGGAATGGAGCGGGCAGGGGGGGCAGCGCTCCGGGGCAGTCTCCAGAACAGGGGTCCCCCTGAGCCTCAGGGGAAGCGGCGCAAATGGGGGAAAGCGGTTTCGCCCGCGCTCAGCATCACCCTTCTTGTGTCAATGCCCCAGAACGCGCTCGACGGTCCGGGGACCGATCCCCCGTTGGGGCTGCTGGAAGTCGGCGACTTTGACCCTCCGTGTGGGCGCGGCAGGTACTGTAGCGCTGTGCCCGACGCCCTCACCGACCTGTTGGCCGCCCTCGTCCGGCTGGATTCCACCAACCCGGCCCTGGTGCCGGGCGGGGCCGGGGAGGGGGCCATCGCCCAGTTCGTCGCGGCGTGGTTGACGGCCCAGGGGATCGCGGCCGACCTTGATGAGACCGCGCCGGGCCGTCCCAGCGTGATCGCGCGGGTGGGGGGTACGGGGGGTGGACGGTCGCTGCTGCTCAACGCGCACCTCGACACCGTGGGCACGGAGGGGATGGCGCGGCCCTTCGAGCCGGAGGTGCGCGGGGGCCGGATGTCCGGGCGCGGGGCCTACGACATGAAGGGGGGGCTGGCCGCCTGCCTCCTCGCCCTGCGGGACGTGCGGGACGCGGGGCTGCGCGGGGACGTGATCCTGACCGCCGTGGCCGACGAGGAACACGCCAGCCTGGGGATGCAGTCGGTCCTGAAGCGCGTCACCGCCGACGCGGCCATCGTCACCGAACCCACCGAGCTGCAGGTCTGCGTTGCGCACAAGGGCTTTACCTGGCACGAGATCACCACCCATGGCCGCGCGGCGCACGGGTCGCGCCCGGACCTCGGCGCCGATGCCATCGCCCATATGGGCCGGGTCCTGGGGCGGCTGGAGGCATTTGGACAGGACCTCGTGGCTCGGCCTCCCCATCCCCTCCTGGGGCACGGCAGCCTGCACGCCTCGCTGATCAGCGGTGGGCAGGAACTGTCGAGCTACCCGGAACGCTGCACCCTGCACCTGGAACGCCGCACCCTGCCGGGCGAAACCGCCGAGGAGGTGGCGGCGGAGATAGAGGCGCTTCTCGCTGAGTTGGGAACCGACCCGGAGTTCTACGCCGAACACCGCCTCACCCTGGCCCGTGACCCCTTTGGCGTGGACCCAGGTGCACCGGTTGTCCAGACCCTCCTTCGGGCGGCGGCGGGCGTGCTGGGTGAGGCCCCGGCCCTGATCGGTCAGACCTTCTGGATGGACTCGGCGTTTCTCGCGGCGGCAGGCATCCCCACCGCCGTGTTCGGCCCCTGCAGCGCAGGGGCCCACGCCGCTGAGGAGTGGGTGGACCTCGCCTCCGCGGAGCAGTGCCGCGCGGTGCTGACCGCCACCATCCGCGACTTCTGCGCCTGACCCCTGAAGGACGCCCCATGACCCCAGCCACCGATCCACCGCGTGCCTACTTCAATTCCGCCGTCACGACCTTTCCGGAAACGTCGGACCCTCAGCTGCTGGCCTTCCACCGCCGCCTGCCCGGTTACATGCCAACGCCGCTGGTCCGGGCGCCGCATCTCGCCGCCGCGCTCGGCGTCCGCGAGGTCTGGGTAAAGGACGAGTCGGGCCGCCTGGGGCTGCCCGCGTACAAGATCCTGGGGGCGTCGTGGGCGACGTACCGCGAGCTGGAGGCGCTCTTCGGGCCTTTCGGGCCGTGGGCGACGCCCGGTGACCTCGCCGCGCAGCTTCGGCGGCATCTGCCCCTGACCCTCGTCACCGCCACGGACGGCAACCACGGCCGGGCCGTCGCGCGGGTGGCCCGCTGGCTGGGGCTGGGAGCGCACATCCTCGTGCCGCAGGACATGGTGCCCGCCCGCATCCACGCCATCGAGGCCGAGGGGGCGCGGGTGGAGGTCGTGCCCGGCACCTACGACGAGGCGGTCGCGGCGGCAGCAAGGCTCGCGGACGCGCGGCACCTCGTCATCAGCGACACGGCCTGGGCCGGATACACCCGCGTGCCGGGGTGGGTGATCGAGGGGTACGGGACGATCTTCCGCGAGATTGACGCGCAGCTAAGGGCGTCGGGCGGCAGACCACCGGACCTCGTGGCCGTGCAGATGGGGGTGGGGGCACTCGCCACCGCCGTGGTGCGGCACTACCGGGCGCCGGGGCGAGAGGCGCGGGTGGTCGGGGTGGAGCCTACCCGCGCGGATTGCGTGCGGCGCTCGCTGGCGGCGGGGCAGCCCACGGGGGCGCCGGGACCGCACCCGTCGATCATGGCGGGCCTGAACTGCGGCCAGGTTTCGCCGCTGGCGTGGCCCTTCCTGCGCGATGGGCTGAGCGCCTCGGTCGTCATCCCCGATGCGCGGGCCGAGGAGGCGATGCGGCTGCTCGCACGGGATGGAGTGACCTCCGGGGAGAGCGGGGCGGCGGGGGCGGCCGGGCTACTGGAGCTGCTGGCGGGGGAATTGAGCGCCCAGGCACGGGAGGCGCTGGCGGTCACACCCGGCAGTACGGTGCTGGTGCTCTCGACCGAGGGCGCGACCGACCCGGACGCCTACGCCCGCATCCTGCGCGGGGAGAGCTGAGCGTGCTTGGCCCCGCCTGGGGACGGCCTCAGAGCGTCTGACCCAAGGAGGGTCATGCTGAGCGCGGGCGGAGCATCCCTCGGTCCCGTCCGTGACACCCTTCGCTGGACGCTCTGCTGCGCAGCTTCGTAAGTCAGGGTGACAAATGTTCTGACAACGGCTTTAGTTCCTCTCGGAACGGCCGCCGGGCGGTACTCCACACCTGTCCCCCGTTCGCCGCTCTCCCCTGTTAGCCGCTTGTAAGTCCGTCTCCCCACACTGCCCGCATGGCAGAACATCCCCCTCCACGGCAGGCCTCCCCTGGGCGGCCCGAATTCGTGATGTCGGTCTGGCGGGACGCCTCGGGGGCGTGGCGCGGCCGGTTGAAATCGCTGCGCGACGGCGCCGAGCGGGCGGTGGCGGATGTACGCGAGCTGCCTGGCCTGCTCGACACGCTCGCGGGACCGGAGGAGCGCCGTGCTTAAGCCCACCGGCACCGCCCTGCCCCCCCGCCGCGACCCGCCGCCCGTCCCGGTGCCGGGCATGGACGTGACCCTCGACCGCCGGGGCGTGGTCTGGGGGCTGGTCGTCGCGGCGCTTGTCACGCTCTCCATTTACCTGGGTTCGCAGCGCTTTCACGGCTTCGACGGGGCACTGGCCGGGTACGCCTTCGCCACCGTCTTCGCCATCTTCGGCATCGTGTACCGCTACGTGGTGTGGCTCCAGCGCCCGCCCACCCGGACCTACTGGCGGCGGGGCTGGGAGCTGTTCTGGCAGCCGGGGCAGCGCCTGCGCAACACCGGCTTCTTTTTCAAGATGGGCTGGGAAAAGATGATCGAGCAGCGCTTTATCCGCAAGCGGTCACGGGACCGCTGGCTGGCGCACCAGCTCATCTTCTGGGGCTGCTTGATCGCCATCGCGATCACGTTCCCGCTCACCTTCGGCTGGCTGCGCTTCGAGAGCGACTTTACCAACCCCAGCGACTACCTGATCGTGCTGTTCGGGCAAAGGCTGGAGTTCTTCACCTTCCCGGCCCGCAGCCTGCTGGGCTGGCTGATCATGCACGGGCTGAACATCGCCGCCGTGCTGTGCCTCGCGGGCATCGCGCTGATCCTGGGCCGCCGCATCAAGGATCAGGCGGAAGTCTCCACCCAGCGCTTCGACAACGACATCATGCCCTTGATCCTGCTGTTCGCGGTGTCGGTCACGGGCATGTTCCTGACGGTCAGCAACATGTTTATCGAGGGCAAGTTCTACTACTTCCTCACGACCATCCACGCCGTGACGGTGTACCTGTGGCTGCTGTACCTGCCGTTCGGCAAGTTCTTCCACATCTTCCAGCGCATCGCCAACCTCGGCGTGTGGTTCTACAAGGCCGCCGGGGCCAACGGGCCGCAGGCCGCCTGCGCCCGCTGCGGCACGGAATACACCTCGGAACTTCAGCGCGGGGACCTCAAGGCGATGCTGCCGGAGCTGGGCTTTGACTACCGCCACGGACAGGTGGACAACTGGCAGAACCTCTGCCCGAGCTGCCGCCGCAAGCTGATGACCCTCAACCAGTTCGCCGTGACCGGCAAGGAGTTCATGTGAGGGCGCCTGCGGCGCCGTCCAAAGGTCAAGGGTCTAAGCGCCAGGAACCCATGTCCCCGACCCTCTTAGACCCTCCGACTCTTCGACCCTTAGACCCCTCCGAAGGAGGCCAACATGGCTAAACCCCCCCTGTCCCGCGAGGACTATCTCGACCTGTACGGCCCCACCCTGCACTACACGCCCCCCGGCGGCTTCCGCACGGTGGACGACTACGACGACCTGGTGGACACCCACTGCTGCTTTTGCGGGCAGCAGTGCGGGATCAAGCTCAAGGTCAAGGACAACGCCGTCGTGGGCTTCGAACCCCGCTACGAGTTCCCCTTCAACCGGGGCAAGCTGTGCCCCAAGGGCATCAAGCGCTACCTGCAAGGCTCGCACCCCGACCGCCTGCTGCACCCCATGCGCCGCACGCCGACGGGTTACGAGCGCATCACCTGGGACGAGGCGCTCTCGGAGACGGTCGCCAAGATTCAGGAGATTCAGGCGAAGTACGGCAAGGACTCGTTTGCCATGCTCTCGGGCGTCTCGCTGACGAACGAGAAGAGCTACCTCGTGGGCAAGTTCGCCCGCCTCGCCCTCCAGACGGCCAACCTCGACTACAACGGGCGGCTGTGCATGGTGTCGGCGGGGGCCGGGAACAAGAAGGCCTACGGGATTGACCGTTCCTCCAACCACTGGGAGGACATCACCCAGGCGAAGGTCATCTTCATCATCGGGACGAACATCGCCGAGTGCTTCCCGATCACGACCGACTACATCTGGCGGGCGCGGGACAACGGCGCGAAGATCATCTACGCCGACCCCCGCATGGTGCCGATGGCCCGCACCGCCGACCTGTTCCTGCCGCTGCGGGTCGGCAGCGACTCCGCGCTCCTGATGGCGATGCTGCACGTGCTGATCCGCGACCGTCTGATCGACGAGGAGTTCATTCGCAACCACACGGTGGGGTTCGAGGAGACGGCCGACGCCGTGAGCAACGCGACCCCGGAATGGGCCGCCGAGATCACCGGGATTCCCGCCGAGAAGATCGAGCTGGCCGCCCGCTGGTACGGCGAGGCCGAGACGGGCATGATCCTGCACGCGCGGGGGCTGGAGCACCAGACCAAGGGCGTGGACAACGTGGTGAGCTGCGCGAACCTCGCGCTGGCGACCGGCAAGATCGGCAAGCCCGGCTGCGGCCACTCCACGATCACCGGGCAGGGCAACGGCCAGGGCGGACGCGAGCACGGGCACAAGTGTGACCAGCTCCCCGGCAACCGTGACATCACCAATCCCGAGCACCGCAAGTACATCGCCGAGGTGTGGGGCTGCCCGGAGGAGGAGATTCCCGGCAAGGGCCTGACCGCGCAGGAGATTCTGAACGCGATCCACGCGGGCGAGATCAAGGGGCTGCTCAGCCTGTGCTTCAACCCGCTCGTCTCGCTCCCCGACGCGAACTTCAACCGCGAGGCGCTGGACAAGCTGGAGCACTACACGGTGATCGACTTTTTCCTCTCGGAAACCGCCCAGCACGCCGACATCGTGCTGCCCGGCTCGCTGCACGAGGAGGACGAGGGCACGTCCACCAGCGGCGAGGGCCGGGTGATCAAGATCAACGCGCCCGTCACCCCGCCCGGCGAGGCCCGGCGCGACTGGGAAATCATGCTGGACATAGCGAACCGGCTGGGGCGCGGCAAGTACTTCCAGTACACCTCCACCCGCGAGATCTTCGAGGAACTGCGCCTCGCCTCGCGCGGGGGCACCGCCGACTACTCGGGCATCACCTGGGACAAGGTGGTGAACACCATGGGCGTCTTCTGGCCCGCTCCGCAGGTCACCGAGCGCGGCAAGACCACCATGAACATCGCGGAACTCGACAGCCTGCACCCCGGCACGCCGAGGCTCTACGAGGGCGGCAAGTTCTACCACGCCGACGGCAAGGCCCGTTTCAACGCGGTGAAGTGGCGCGAGAGCGGCGAAGTCGTGGATGAGGAGTACCCGATCTGGTTCACGACGGGCCGCGTGGTCAGCCAGTACCTCAGCGGCACCCAGACCCGGCGCATCGGGCCGCTGGTGGACCAGTTCCCGCATCCGAGGCTGGAGATTCACCCGCGCATGGCGAAGCAACTCGGCATTGCGACCGACGACTGGGTGACCGTGCAGACCCGCCGGGGCGAGGTCATCATCCAGGCAAACGTGGTGAACACCATCCGGCCCGACACGGTCTTCATGGCCTACCACTGGGGCGGCAAGGAAAGCGCCAACCTGCTGACCCAGCGGGCGCTCGATCCCGTGTCCAAGATTCCCGAGTTCAAGGTGTCGGCCTGCCGGGTGCGCCTCGCCACGCCCGAGGAGCAGGCCGAGGGCGAGCGGGTGAAGGCCGCCAGCGCCCGCACCGAGAAGAACCTGCCCGCCGGGTACGGGCTGAACGCCCGCCGTCAGGAGCTGCGCCGATGAGCGACCTTCGCTTTTTCATCGACCCCATCCGCTGCATCGGCTGCAAGGCGTGCATGCAGGCGTGCTCGGAGTGCGCCACGCACCGGGGCAAGTCGATGATCCACCTCGAACACATCGAGCGGGGAACCTCGACCCAGACGGCCCCGATGGTGTGCATGCACTGCGACCTGCCGACCTGCGCGGCGGTGTGCCCCGCCGACGCGATCAAGCGCACCGAGGACGGCATCGTGCAGTCCAGCCAGGCGCCGCGCTGCATCGGGTGCTCGAACTGCGTGAACGCCTGCCCCTTCGGCGTGCCGCGCTACTACCCGGAAATCGACCAGATGCTCAAGTGCGACATGTGCTACGACCGCACCTCCATCGGGCAAAAGCCGATGTGCGCGAGCGTGTGTCCCAGTGAGGCGCTGTTCTACGGCACGCTGGAGGAATTCCAGGCCCGGCGCAAGGGCACCCCGAAAAACACCTTCCAGTTCGGGGCGCAGACGATCACGACCAAGGTGTTCATCGTGCTGCCGGAAGGCGAGATCGGCCTCGACATGGACGTGATCTCGCATATGGACGCCCGCTTCGAGCCGGACGCCTTCGACCACCTCGACCCCTTCGCCCATCTGGAGCCGCTGCCGCAGGCCCAGGGAGGTCTGCTGTGACCAAGTCCGGCAAGAAAAAGATTCTCAAGCACCCTCCCCACTGGAAAGACGACTTCAGCGTGGACTGGGACGAGACCGACTACGTCTCGCGGCGCGAGTTCACCCGATTCCTGGGCCTGAGCAGCGTGGGGATGGCGGTGGGCACCACCCTGATCGCGGGGGTCGGCAGCGCGGTGAAGCCCGTGCGCGAGGCCCAACCGCTGCGTCTGGGGCGGGTGGAGGAGTTCCAGCCCGGCACCTCCAAGGCCTTCGAGTTCCCGGAAAAGGGGCAGTATTCGCTCCTCGTGCGGCATGAGGACGGCACCTTCAGCGCCTACGGTCAAAAGTGCCCGCACCTGGGCTGCGCGGTGTACTACGAGCCCGAGGAGAAGGTGCTGGAGTGCCCCTGTCACGAGGGCTTCTTCAACGCGAAGACGGGCGACGTGATCGCGGGACCGCCACAGCGCGGGCTGAACGTGGTGGAGCTGGAAGTGCGGGACGGCGAGCTGTGGGCCGTGGGAGGTGGTGGGCATTGACCCGCTCTGACCTTCAGGAACCCAGGTCGCCCCGCCCCGAGTTGCAGCACCGGGACACCCGGATCAGTGAGTTGCCCAGTCAGCCGCGCACCGGGCCGCCCCCGGTCAGCCGCCCGAAGCCCCGCTATGCCCAGCGCAGCCTGATCGTGGGGGTGCTGTTCGCCTTCTGCCTGGTGTTCTGGACGATTCAGCTCTTCGTGCTGATGACGGCGCTGGACGCGGCGCTGGGCGGCGAGCGGGAACTGCTGTGGCCCAGCGCGATTTCCAGCGTGCTGCTGGCCGCGCTGACCGTGTGGCTGGTGCGGCTGATTCCGCAAGAGCCGCGCACCGACGACTGACCTTCCCCCTTCCGTAAGGAGTCCGAATGACCACCTCCAAGCCCAGTGCCCCCCGTTCCTCGACCTGGCTGCCCCGCTGGGAACCCAACGACCCCACCTTCTGGGAAGATGAGGGCAAGGCGCGGGCGTGGCGCACCCTGTGGGTGACCACCTTCTCGCTGACGCTGGCCTTCGCGGTGTGGTTCATGGTGTCGGCCATCGTGGTGCGGCTCAACGACATCGGCTTTAACTTCAGCGCGAATCAACTGTTCTGGCTGACCGCCATGCCGGGGCTGGCGGCGGGCACGACCCGGCTGATCCACATGTTCCTGGTGCCCATGTACGGCTCGCGGCACACGCTAACGCTGGGCACGCTGAGCCTGCTGATTCCGGCGGTGGGCTGGGGCATCGCGGTGCAGAATCCGCAGACCTCCTTTACCACCTTCATGGTGCTCGCCTTCCTGGCGGGGCTGGGCGGCGGCAACTTCAGCTCGTTCATGCCCTCGACCAGCCTGTTTTTCCCCAAGAAGATGCAGGGCACCGCGCTGGGCATTCAGGCGGGGATCGGCAACTTCGGGGTGTCGCTGGTGCAGTTCCTGACGCCGCTGCTGATCACCGCCGGGGCCTTTGCGGTCGTGGGCGGCGGGCAGGCGGTCACCGCCGGGCCGCAGGCGGGGGGCACCCTCTACCTGCAAAACGCGGCGTGGTTCTACGTGCCGCTGCTGCTGATCGCAGCGGGGCTGACCTGGACACAGATTCGCAGCGTGCCCATCAAGGCCAACTTCGGGCAGCAGTTCGCCATCTTCGGGGACAAGCACACCTGGATCATGACCTCGATCTACATGATGACCTTCGGGGCCTTTTCGGGGCTCTCGGCGGCCTTTCCCCTCCTGATCAAGAACCTGTACGGCGGCTTCGAGGGGGCACCGCTGCCCCTCAAGTTCGCCTTCCTGGGGCCACTGATCGGCTCGACCATCCGGGTGCTGTTCGGGCTGATCGCGGACAAGACGGGCGGAGCCATCCTGACTTCTGTGAGTGCCATTGGGATGGCGGTCTCGGCGCTGCTGGTCGCCAACTACGTCACGCCCACCAGCCTGGATCAGTTTCCCTACTTCGTGGCGACCATGCTGGGCATCTTCTTCTTCAGCGGGATCGGCAACGCGAGCACCTTCCGGCAGATGCCGATCATCTTCAACCCCCCGCAATCGGCGGGCGTGATCGGGTGGACGGCCGCCATCGCCGCCTTCGGCCCCTTTATCGTGAGCATGCTGATCAGCACGGTCACGGTGGCGACTGGCAACGTCAAACCCTTCTTCTACGGGCTGGCCGCATTTTGCCTCTTCAACCTCTTGCTCAACTGGTACTTCTACGGGCGCAAGGGGGCCGAGAAGCCGAGCTGAGGCGGGGGCACCGGGGAGGGTGGGGGCGCACGGCTACCCCACCCTCCTTCTGGTGTCTGCGGGGAGAGCTACACTCCGGCCATGGCTGAAGCGCTGCTGAAGACCGTGAGCTGGGCGACGGACGTGCTGAGCCGTGATCCCCGGCAGCTCTTTCACGTGGTGCGGGTGCTGCTCTCGGACCTGCGGCGGGTCACGGGCATGGACGCCGCCGAGCTGTACCTCGCGGACCCGGCGCAGACCTGCCTGATGCTCAGCGGGTACTCCGGGCAGGACCAGGGGACCTTTTCCGAGCGGCGCGTCTTCGCCTTCGGGGAGGGGTTTCCGGGGCTGGTGGCGGCGGGGCGGGGGGCGGTGGAGACGGCGGACCTGGGCCGCGACGAGCGGTTCGTGCGGGACGGGGTGCGGGCGCTGGGCTACCGGGGCTTCCTGAGCCTGCCGCTGCTGCTGCCGCACGCGGTGGTGGGGGTGCTGACCCTCGCCACGCGCGAGCCTGCGCGGCTGGGGGAGGCGCGGGCACAGATGGCCTTTTGTGCACCGCTGCTGGCGGCCAGCCTGTACGCGGTGATGACCTCGCTGGGCGAGCGCACGCTGGCGCGGGTGCGGCAGGCCCGCACCCCGCGCGAGCGGGCGCTGGCCCTGCTGGAAGACACCCTGGACGCCACCTCCGGCCTGCGGGCCACCCTGCGGCCCCTGGACGGCGAGCCTGTGGAGACGCACCCGCAGCAGATGGCCCCCTGCGAGGCGCAGGGGTGCCCCGCCCGGCGCGGGCAGGTCTGCGTGTCGGGCGTAAGCGACCTGCACTGCCCGGCTCTGCCGGACGCGGAGACGCCCGGCACCCCGCACACCGTCTGCCTGCCCCTCTGGGACGGTGGGGAGGTGCGGGCGGTCGCCTCGGTGCAGTTCCCGGTGCGCGGGGCGGTCGGAACAGGTGGGATGGTCGGCAGCGAGACGGCTGCCCCGCTGCTGTGGCTCAGCCGCTTCGCGGCCGGGGAACTCGGCCTGTCGCCCGCGCCCGCCGAGGCCCCGGACACGCCGTGGCTGGAAGTCGAGACCTTCGGGGCCTTCCGGGCGCGCCGGGGGGGCGAGTGGCTCTCGCCCAGGGACTTCCGGCGGCGGCAGGCCTACCAGCTCTTCAAACTGCTGGTCACCCGCTGGGGCCGCCCGCTGCACGCGGACGAGCTGTGTGAGGCGCTGTGGCCCGGCGAGGGCGGCGGGAGCGAGAAGGCGCTCGCGCGGCTGCACGTCACCCTCAATGCGCTGCGGCAGGTGGTGGAGCCCCAGGGCAGGCGTGGGCAGGTTATCGTGCGCGACGGCCCCAGCTACCGCTTTGCCCCGGCCCTCCCCTACCGCCTCGACGCCGAGGAGTTCGAGACCCTGGTGCGCGAGGCCGACCGGTTGGAGGGCGCGGCGGCGGTCGCGGGCTACGAGCGGGCGCTGCGGCTTTACCGGGGCCACTACCTCGAGGACGACCCCTACGCCGACCTCCTCGCGCTGGAACGCGACTACCTGCGCGAACTCGCCGTGCGCTCGCTGCTGCGCTGCGCCGAGGAGCAGGAGGCCGCCGGGCAGACGCAGGCCGCGCTGGCCTCCTACTCGCACCTGCTGACCTTAGACCCCCTGCACTTCGAGGCGCACGAGGCGTTGATCGACGTGCTGCTGCGCCGGGGCCAGGTGGAGGACGCCCGCGCCCGCTGGGAGCGCTACGCCCAGGCCTATGGGGGCCAGCCGCCGCGCCCCGCGCCATGACGCCGCCCGGCCTCTCCCTGCGGGGGCGGCACACCGCGCACCTGCCGGGGGGCACCCGCGCGGCCCTGCGCGAGCTGCTGGACCTCGTCTATGAGGGCGACTTCAGCAGCGACGACTGGGACCACGCGCTGGGGGGCCTGCACACCCTGGCCTGGCTGGACGGGCGGCTGGTCGGGCACGCGGCCCTGGTGGGGCGGGCCTTTCTGCTCGGGGACACGCCCCGGCGGGTGGGCTACCTGGAGGCGATGGGCGTGCATCCGGCGGCGCAGCGGCGCGGCATCGGCCGGGCCATCCTGCGGCGGGTCAACCTTCAGGTGGCGCGGGGGTACGACCTCGGGGCGCTGAGCTCAAGCGACGAGGGACTCGCCCTGTACCGGGCGGGGGGCTGGGCCGTGTGGCGCGGGCCGCTGGGGGTGATGACACCGGGGGGGATCGTCCCCACGCCGGAGGAAGCGGGCGGCGTCCTGGTGTACGCGCCCGCCGGGAACCTCAACCTGACTCTGCCGCTGACCTGCGACTTCCGGGGCGGGGACGTGTGGTGAGGGGCGACCCGCCTCAGCCCGGTTCCCAGTAGCGCTCGCCCGCGCAGTCGCGGCACAGCGTTTCACCTGGGGACGTGACCTCCCGCCCGTTGATGATCTCCTCGCCGCAGCGGTCGCACACCGTCCGCACCCCCGCCACGCTGATCAGCGCCGCGAGGTCGAGGGTCAGGCGCACGGGCTGCACGGTCAGCAGCGCCTCGTCGAGCCAGGTCTGGTAGGCGGCCATATAGGCGTCCCAGCGTTTCTGGCCGTCCGGACGACCTTCGCGGACGCGGGCACGCAGGTCGGGACGGGGGGCGATGCGGACGGCCCGGCCGGTCTTGGTGTCCACGAAGGTCGCCGCCACCTTGCCGTGGTCGACCAGCCGCATCGTGCGGCGGCCCAGCCAGCAGCCGCTCGCCACCGACACGCCGTCCGCGAAGCAGCCGTCGGTCTCCACGAAGACGAGCACCCGCTTGTCGCTGCGCGGAAAGTCCAACCCCAGCCACTCCCCGGCTTTCAAACCGATGCGGGCGCCCAGCACCTGCCGGGGGCAGAGGTGACGGTGCAGGGCCGCACTCTGCTCCAGCAGCGCGGGCAGCCGTTCCAGGCGGGGAGGCGCGGGGGCGGTCACCGCTCCCCCACCCCGGCCTCGTCGGTCTCGCCGCTGTTGTCGGTCTCGGCCCCGGCGGGGCCAGGCTGGGTGGGGGGCGGCGCGTCGGCTTCCGGGGAGGTGTCGCTGGGCCAGCTCTCGGGAATCACGGAATCGGGCTGGGGGCGGTTCGGGTCACGGGGGTCGGTCATGGCGGAGGCTCCTTGCGGGGGGTCAGGTGTGGACGGCGTCGCCGTCGATATTGGCCTGGAGGTGGGGCGCGGCACGGTTCATCATCCGCATGATGGTGAACTGCATCCAGACCACCGAGATCAGGGTAATCACGAACACGACGAAGAAGGTGCTCTGGGGAAAGCCCAGCGCGTTCTTCGCGTAGGCGAACAGCGGGGTCAGGAAGAAGCCGCCCAGGCCGCCCAGCATCCCGACCAGGCCGCCCACCGCGCCCACGTCCTTCGGAAAATACTCCGGAATGTGCTTGTAGACGGCGGCCTTGCCCACGCCCATCCCCACCCCGACGAGGAAGAGCAGCGCGGTAAAGGGCCACACGCCCAGCGCGAAGTGCATCACCTCGCGGGTGGTCACGCTTCCCCCGTCGCCGGGCACATACAGCACGATGTGGCCGCTGGGCATCATCATCACGCCGAGGGAAAGCAGCATCAACCCGAAGGCGCCGTAGGTCGCCGCCCGCGCCCCGTAGCGGTCGCTGAGGTAGCCGCCCAGGGGGCGCAGCAGGCTGGCCGGAAAGATAAACAGCGCGGTGAGCAGCGCCGCCGCCTGGAGGCTCAGGCCGTACACGTCCACGTAATACTTGGGCATCCACGCGGCGAGGGCCACGTACGCCCCGAAAAAGACCACGTAGTACAGCCCGAAGCGCCACACCCGCACGTCGCGCAGCGGGCGCAGCATGTCCGCGAGGCGCCGCCCCTGCCCCGGAAAGCGGTCCACGCGCGGGGCGAGCGCGAGGACGGTCAGGCCCATCAGCACCAGCAGGCACCCGTAGATGAAGGGCACGCCGCGCCAGCCGCCCGGCATCAGGCCGCCCAGGAGCCCGGCGGCGGGCAGCGAGGCGATCAGGGCCGGGCCGATAAACTTGGTGACCGACGCCCCCACGTTCCCGGCCCCGAAGACGCCCAGCGCCGCGCCCTGCTGCTCGCGCGGAAACCACACGCTGTTCCAGGCGATCCCCACCGAGAAGCTGTTGCCCGCGAAGCCCACCAGAAAGGCGAGCGCGAGCAGCGCCGGGTAGCTCTGCACGGACGCGATCAGGAAACAGGGGATGGCCGTGAGCAGCAGCATGGTGCCCAGCACCCGCTTGCCGCCCAGGCGGTCGGTGATGATTCCGGCGGGCAGACGCCAGAACGAGCCGTTGAGCACCGCCACCGCCGTCAGCCACGAGAGCTGCACGTCGGTCAGGCCGAACTCCTGGCGAATGGGCAACCCCAGGATGCCGAACATCAGCCACACCGCGAACATCAGCGTGAACGCGGCAGTCGAGAGCGTCAGCACCCGGCGGCGGTCCCGAACCTCGGTCGCCCCGGCCTGCGGGAGGGTGGTCATGGGTCCATCGTCCGGGGCGGGACTTACAAAGCGTTAACAAGCCCCAGCCACTTCAGAGCGCCGACCCGGTTCCGGCCAGCACGCGGGGAAACAGGACCTCTTCCTGAAGCTGAATGTGGTCCCGCAGCGTGTGGCCCAGCGCGGCGGCGTGGCTCTGGAGGGTTTGACGCTCGGCCAGACTCAAGCCCGGTGCCCCCTTCTCCAGAAGCGCGAGACCGTCGTCCAGGCTGCCCAGCAAGGCCGTGTGCTCCTCGCGCAGCAGGTCGATCGGTCCCTGAAGGTGCAGGCCGAGCGGCACCTGTGCCGGGCGCCCCGCCGCGAGGTGGTGCAGGGCCGGGAGGAACATCACGTCCTCCTTGAGAAGGTGGGTCTCCACCCCATCTGCGAGGTCGCTCCAGACGCGCTGCACCCGCACCCGCTCGGGGCACGGCGGGGTGCTGGCCCCACCCAGTGCCTCCAGGCCAACCTTCAGCCTGTTGAGGGCGGCGACGAGTGGCCCGGCACCGGCGCTCTCCAGTTCGCAAGGAGATTCCTGGGGCGGAGGAACGGACGAACAGCTCCGGGTGGACACAACCTCTCCTTTCTGGACCCCGCGTCCAGAGCGCGTGGCTGCCTCGACGCTAGGCCCGCTAAAACTGGATGTCAAGGTCCAGAATTACCTGGAAAGCCTGGGGTGCCGTTGATGGTCACCCGCTCCCTTACGACAGCCGCCCCGCCGGGCGATGAGCCGAACGCGAAAGCGCCTGAAGCGTCCGGTGACCCAGGACGGCATCCCAGGGGCGACGCTACGGGGCGAAGCCCCACCACCCCCACCCGGCGCGACGCGCCACAGGAGAACCCCATGAGTCAGAAAGACCACCGCGAGATCTACGCCCGCACCGAGGACGGCGGCGTGCAGTTTGCCGCCAGCGCCGACCGCTGGCACCTCTACGAGGACTATGTCCACCTCGCGCCGCACCACCGGGGAGGCGACCTCCTGCGCTTCGAGGCCAACCTCAAGCCCTTCGTGGACGATCCCAGCCGTCAGGCGCTGGTGATCATCGACATGCAGAACGACTTCTGCTCGCCGGGCGGGTGGACCGACGCCTCGGGGCTGGACTACGGGCGCTGCCGCCGGGCGATTCCCGGCGTGGCCCGCGCGTTGGAGGTCGCCCGCGAGCGCGAGATGTGGGTGATCTGGGTATACTGGCACAACCGCCCCGACCTGCGGAACCTCGGGGCGCCCACCCTCTACTCCTTCAAGCACACCCCGGACCAGCGCGGCATCGGGCAGGAACTGGCGCACGGGCCGGTGCTCACCGAGGGGTCGTGGGGCGCCCGCATGGTGGACGACCTGCTGCCGCTGATGCAGGAGCAGGACATCCACATCGAGAAGGTGCGCATGAACGGCTTTTTCGGCACCCACCTCGATCAGGTGCTGCGAACCCAGGGGATCGAGACCCTCCTGTTCGCGGGGGTCAACGTTGACCAGTGCGTGACCTCCACGATGGAGGAGGCGTATTTCCGGGATTACAACGCCGTGCTGCTGGAAGACGCCTGCGCGACCTCCAGCCCGGACTTCTGCTACGACGCGGTCGTGTTCAACGCCCGCAACTGCTGGGGCTTTTCCATGACGACCGAGCAGCTTGCGGCGGCAACGCCCTTCGTGGCCCAGGGGGAGGAAGGGGCCGGGTCATAACGCGGCTGCGGGTGCTGGCCGACTGTTCGGCCGCCGCGCCGGATGCGGGCACCCACCCCCAGCGGCGGGGACAGAGGCGGGAAAAGAACGCGGTCTTCTACTGCCCTGCGCCCTGAGCACGGGCCTGCAGCACCTCCCCGGCCGCCCGCTCGCCGCTTTCCACGGCGCCGTCCATGTAATTCATCCACGTTCGGGCGGTCTCGGCCCCGGCCCAGTGCAGGCGGCCCACCGGCTCACGCAGGGCCGGGCCGTAGCCGGTCCAGGTCCCCGGTCCGAAGAGGGCACCGTAGCACCCCCCGCTGTAGGGGTCGGCCATCCAGCCGGATTCCGCCGTCTCCAGCGGCGTCCGCGCCTGCGGGCCGAACAGCCGCGCGAGGCTCTCCAGCGCCAACTCGCGGCGCCGCGCCTCCCCGGCCTCCATCAGCGCCCGCGCCTCGCCGCCCTCGATAAAGCCCAGCAGCACGCCCGGCGTGCCCTGCGGCGGGCTGGTGTCGAAGGTGACCGTCACCGGTCCCCGGTCGCTGAGGCTCTGGCCGCTCAGCCCGGCTTCCCGCCAGAAGGGACGGTCGTAGACGGCCAGGAACTTGACCACCGCGCCCATCGGGAGCCGCTGCTGAAGCTGGGCGCGGCGGGCGGGCAGCGGTGGGTCGAAGGGCACCCCCGCGAGCAGGGCCGGGGGCACCGCGAGGACGGCGTGGGGGGCGTGGTGCTCGCCGCCCGGAGTCTCCAGGGTGACGCCCCACGCATCCTGCCGCACCCGCATCACCGGGGAACCCAGCCGCACGTCGGGCAGCCCGTCCGCGAGCCGCTGGGCGAGGCCCTGCGCTCCGCCCAGCACCCGGTCTTGCAGGGCGTGGCCGCGCGTCAGGGTGTGGCCCTCGATACCGCCGCCGTGGGCCGTGTAGGTCAGGGCGTGCAGCAGGCTGAACTCGGCCGCGTCCGCGCTGAACACGGCGCCCGCGTAGAGCCGCAGCAGGGCACGGGTCTGGGGGGTGCGGGCGTGGCGGATGATCCACGACTCGAAGGTCTGGGCATCGAGGGCCGCCGCGTCGGGAGCGCTCCAGGGGGCGTCCCGGGGGATCTGGCGGGCCAGCGCCTCAAACCTGGCGACCACGCGGGCGTAGTCCAGCAGCACCTGTGGGGGCAGCGGCGGCACCAGGCCCCGGTAGCGCCGGGTGCGGCCCCGCAGGTGGGCGAGGTGATCGCCGTCGTCATAGGTGGGATAGACCTCCAGCCGCAGTTCCCGGATGAGGGCCATCACGTGCGGCTGATTGGGGCCGACCCACTGCCCGCCCAGGTCCACGCCCACGCCGGCCACCGGGAGACGCACCGTGTGGGTGCGGCCCCCCACCCGGTCCCGCGCTTCGAGCACCCGCACCCGGCACCCGGCCCCGGTCAGGCGGTGCGCCGCCGTCAGCCCGGCCAGCCCCGCCCCGACCACCAGCACGTCCGTCTCCTGGGGAGTCATGCATGAGCGTACCGCGTGGAGAGGCGAGCGCTCAACGGCCTTCCGGAAGGCCCGGGGAAGCCGGGACACGGGCCGTGTTCGTCGCAAAAAGAACAGGTCTGGGAGAGGAGGAAACGGCGCGTCAGGCGCAAAAAGCGAGGCGTGCTTCCCCCAGCGGGATGGGCACGCCGGGGCGCTCAGTTGCGGCTGAAAGTAAGGGTGGTCACCCCCGACTGCAGGGCCAGCCCCGTGGCCGTCACGGTCAGCGTGGGCCGTAACGCCAGGAAGGCGGGCAGGTTGACCGGCGCGGGCTGGTCCGGGCAGGCCCGCAGGGTGCTGATCGGCTCGCCCGTCAGGATCAGGGTGGAGCCTGCCAGCCGGTAGGGGGCGCTGTACGTGTTGCAGCCGTCGCTGCCACCCAGGCGGTCCGGCTCGAAGGCCAGGGTCACGGGCTGGGACGTGGGTGCCGGACGGCCGCTCACCGCCGAGAGGGTGTATGTCCGTCCCAGCAACGCCGCTGGGTTGACGGTTCCACTCTCTGGACCACTCCCTGCGCGGCGGAAGACCAGGGTGCGGCCATTCGCCGCCGTCAGCGTCAGCGTCTGGCCCTGCACGTTCGCCCGCAGGGACGGCTCGGACAGGAAGCGCAGGAAGGTCGACTCCTGGGCAGTCACGGCGGGAGCACAGGCCATCCGGGTGGTCGCCAGCGGCCCGAAGGTGACCCGGCCCGCCTGCACCCCCACGCTCCCGGTCAGGCGGTTGCAGCCCGAAGAGCCGCTCACCCGGTCCCCCGCGAAGGTCAGGCTGGGCAGGCTCCCCGCCACGGGACTCAGGGCGGTGCCGCCCGCGAGCTGCCAGCTGCCGTTCAGCGTCACGGTGGCCTCCGGGGTGGTGGCCGCGCCGCTCTCCCGGAAGATCAGGCGGTCACGCGGGCCAGCGAAGAGGGTCAGGGTCTGGCCGCTGAGCTGGTAGCCCGTGACCTGCCGCAGGGCGTTGGTGTACAGCGTCTCCAGGCGCAGGGCGCGTTCCGCGCAGGCCCTCCGGGTGGTCGCCAGCGGGCCGAAGCGCAGCACGTCTCCCCGGCTCGCGTAGGCCCCCCGGTAGGTGTTGCAGCCGGTGAACCCGGAGACGGCGCGGCCGTCAAGGCGCAGGGTGGGCCGCTCGGCGCCCACGGGGGTGACCGTTTGCCCGCCTTGCTGGAACTGGGTCAGCGTCCAGGTGGTGCCGGTCAGGGCCGGGGGCTGGGCAGCGAGGGGTTGGGTGGCGAGGGACTGGGCACCCGCCGCTCCCGCGAGGGCGAGGGTCGTCAGGGTGGTCAGGGCAGCAAGGGTCCGCATTCCTCCGTTGTAGGCCGGGGGTCTGACAGAAGGCTGAGGGGGACCTGACCCGACATTGGCTGACCCGTGCGCCGGATACGCAGGAGAGGCCGCTCTGGTGAGGGCAGGAGGCTTCCTCCAACGCCCCGGATTCTGGAGCGACGGCAACCGCTGGCGGGGGACTGGCTCGCGGTGTTGGGTGAACGACAGCTTCACCTCCCCTGCCGATACTTGGACTTTTTTGTCCAATTGTGTAGCCCTAACCTTCCATCCGGCGGCGGCGAATCGCGCCGCCCACACGTCCACCCCTAGGGGAGTACAAATGTCACTGGACGCTTTATTTGGATGAGTTAGTCTTATTTCAGTTCAAGGGATCCGGGGCCGAGGAGCCAGCGGCACGCAGAGAATCAGACGAGATGGGCGCTTCCTCCTCACAACTTGGACAGAGGAATCCAAGATTCACTCCCACCGAGAGGAACGCCACCATGCAAAGCAACCGCACGTCCATCGACCGAGCCGTCTCCACCACCCGCAATGTCGTCATCAGCTGCACGCTGGGGATCACCGCGATCCTGCTGGGTGCCGCCCTGATTCCCGGAGAAGCGCAACCCGCCGCCGTTCCGGCTGCGGCCACCGCCCAGGCAACGGGCGACCAGGGCGGAGCAGCCCCGACCACCCCCGTCTTGGCGAGCACAGCGGTTCTGGCCACCACCGCCCAGAGCAGTGCTGCGACCACCCAGGGCAAGGTCGTGAGCTACACGCTGGAAACGGTCATGGAAGGCGGCAAGATGGGCTTCCGCACTCCCGACGGCACCGTCAACCCCACCCTGCGGGCGCAGCCGGGCGACACGGTCAAGATCAAGTTGATCAATGGCGACGGCATCCGCCACGACATCGCCTTCCCCGATCTCGGGCAGGACTCGGCCGACGTGGAGGCGAGGGGCAGCAGCGTGGAGCTGAGCTTCAAGGTGGACAAGGCCGGGACCTTCAGCTACATCTGCACCCTCCCCGGCCACGTGGCCGCTGGGATGACCGGGCAACTGGTGGTCGGTCAGGCTGGGGCCGCCCAGCCCGCCGCCAAGGCGCCGTCCATCGCCCGCGACCCCACCGACCTGCCCCCGCCGCTGGCCCGCCGCGCCCCCAAGCACCTGAAGTACGAGTTCACGACGATCGAAAAAGAAGGCCACCTCGCCGACGGCACGAGCTACACCTACTGGACCTTCGACGGCCAGGTGCCCGGTCCCTTCGTGCGGGTGCGGGTGGGCGACACGGTGGACGTGACCCTCAAGAACGCGGAGGACAGCGTCGCGCCCCACTCCATCGACTTCCACGCGGTGACCGGCCCCGGCGGCGGCGCGGCCTCGACCCAGACGGCGCCCGGCGGTGAGACCAGCTTCACCTTCAAGGCCATGAAGCCCGGCCTGTACGTCTACCACTGCGCCACCCCGATGGTCGCCCACCACATCACCAGCGGCATGTACGGCCTGATTCTGGTCGAACCCGAAGCCGGACTGCCCAAGGTGGACCGCGAGTTCTACGTGATGCAGGGCGAGCTGTACACCGAAAAGGCGCACGGGCAGAAGGGCGACGCGGGCTTCGACGTGGCCAAGCTGCTGGACGAGGACCCCGAATACTTCGTCTTCAACGGCAGCACCGATGCGCTGACCAAGGAGTTCCCGCTCAAGGCCAAGGTGGGCGAGACGGTCCGCATCTTCTTCGGCGTGGGCGGCCCCAACTACATCAGCAACTTCCACGTGATCGGCGAGATCTTCGACAAGGTCTACCCGGAAGCGGCCCTGAGCAACGCGCCCCTGAAGGACGTGCAGACCACCCTGGTCCCGGCGGGCGGCGCGACGGTCGTGGACCTCAAGCTGGAGGTGCCCGGCACCTTCCCCCTCGTGGACCACGCCCTCAGCCGCGCGGAGCTGGGCCTCAAGGGCCTGCTGCAGGTCGAAGGCCCCGAGAACCACGCCATCTACAAGGGCGAGGTGCAAAGCGGCCACTAGCCTTCCCGGACCCAGTGCCTCCCACCGGGTCTTTCCTTCTCTTTTCCCGACAAGGAGTTTCCATGCGCCTTCCCCTCGCCCTCGCCGCCCTGCTCGCCCTGAATGCCTCCGTCCTAGCCGCCGCCCCCGCCGTCTCCAGCAACGCCGCCCAGAAAACCGCCGTTCTCAACGTGGTCGCCCAGAGTGACACGAGCAACTCGGGCCTGAACTTCAATGGAGCCTCGAAGGGAGGCAAGACCTTCACAGTGCCGCTGGGCTGGACCGTCACCCTGAAGTTCACCAACGCGGGCGCCATGCCCCACAGCGTGGTGCTCGCCAGGGCGGGCGCCCCGGCCCTCTCCTATGACACGGACGCGGCAGCCTTCGCGGGCGCGGCGACGAAGGAACCCCTCCAGGGCGTGGTCAAAGCCGACACCTTCACCTTCAAGGCGAATAAGGCCGGGCAGTACGTGCTGATCTGCGGCGTCCCCGGACACGGGATGGGCGGCCAGTACGTGAAGTTCGAGGTGTCGACCAGCGCCAAGGCCGCCAGCTTCAAGTAACCCATCATTCCCACAAGGAGACCCCCATGCTCAGACGACTCGAGGAACCCGGTGTGATGGTTCAGGGCACCAAGGTCCGCGCCCTGCTCAAGGCCCTGCCACCGCACGGGGTGATTCCCACCCACACGCACCCCAACCACCACGTTCTCGTCACGGCCCTGACGGGGGACCTCTCGCTGAACACCCCCGACGAGCAGCTCAGCCTGCGCCCCGGCGAGATCGCCTGGATCGACGAAACTACGCCGCTGGCCCTGCACGCGGGGCGGGAGGGAGCCACCTTCAGCGTGACGCTGGCGCGGCAGCAGGAGGCCGCCCAGGACGAGGCCATTCGCCTGACCTGAGCTGGGCTAGGCTGGCGGGGGGCGGGGGACACGCTCTCCCGCCCTCCCGTGAACCGGCCCAGCACGGGCCGCTCGCCCTTCCCGCCGACGCGGCGGAGACAGGAGTTGCGATGACCCTCTCTTCCCGGCTGACCTCCACCGGTCCATCCGTTCCCGACCTGGACGTGCGGACCGACTTTCCCCTGCTGGGTCGCCTGGAAAACGGGCACCCGCTGGTCTACCTCGACACCGCCGCCACCAGCCAGAAACCCCGCGCGGTGCTGGAGGCGATGGAGGCGTTTTTCATCGTCCACAACGCCAACGTGCACCGGGGCGTGTATGGCCTCGCGCAGGAGGCGACCGAGCTGTACGAGGACGCCCGCACCACGCTGGCGGCCTTCCTGAACGCGCCGGACCCCCGCAACGTGGTCTTCACGCGGGGCACGACCGAGGCGATCAACCTCGTCGCGCACGCCTGGGGCCTGTCTCACCTGCGGCCCGGCGACGAGATCGTGGTAACCGAGCTGGAGCACCACAGCAACCTCGTGCCGTGGCAACTCGCAGCGGGCGCGACCGGGGCGCGGCTGCGGGCGGTTCGCCTGACGCCGGACGGGCGCCTCGACCTCGGGCACCTGCAAGAGCTGCTGGCCTCCGGCCGAGTGCGGATGGTCGCTGTGGGGCACGTCAGCAACGTGCTGGGCACGGTGCATCCGGTCGCGCAGATCGCGCGGCTGGCGCACGCGGCGGGGGCGCTGTGTCTGGTGGACGGGGCGCAGGCCGCCGGGCACCGGGCGGTGGACGTGCAGGCGCTGGGCGTGGACTTCTACGCCCTCTCCGGGCACAAGATGTACGGCCCCACCGGCATCGGGGCGCTGTGGGGCCGGGCCGAGCTGCTGGAGGCGATGCCGCCCTTCATGGGAGGCGGGGAGATGATCGAAACCGTGGAGATCGGGGGGTCGACCTTCGCGCCCCCGCCCCTGCGTTTCGAGCCGGGCACCCCGCCCATCGCGCAGGCGGTGGGATTGGCGGCGGCGGTGCGCTTTCTGGAGGCGATTGGCCTGGACCGGGTGCGGACGCACGAGGCGGCGCTGCTGGAGCGGGCCTTGCGGGGCCTGGACGCCCTGCCCGGCGTGGTGACCTATGGCCCCCGTGGGGAGGACCGCGCGGGCGTGATCTCCTTCAACGTTCGCGGGGTGCACCCGCACGACGTGGCGACCTTTCTCGACGAGGACGGCGTGACCGTCCGGGCCGGGCAGCACTGCGCCCAACCGGCCATGCGGGCGCTGGGGGTGGACGCCACGGCGCGGGCCTCCTTCGGCGTGTACACCACCCCGGAGGACGTGGACGCCTTCCTGCGGTCGGTGGAGCGCTGCGCGGCGTTTTTCGCTTCGGCCTGAACCGCAAGGGGGGCCGGGGGCGGCGAACACCCGCCCCCGGCCTCTTTTCTAGTTGGAACCCTCCCCGACCTGCCCCACCGCCGCCTTGAAGGTGTCCCAGGGCAGGAGGGCACACTTCGTCCGGGCGTGCAGACGCGCCACGCCCTGCAGGGCCACGAGGTCGCCCAGGGCCGGGTCGGGGGCGGCGCCGCGCAGCATGTGCTCGAAGGCCTCCGCGAGGGCGAGGCCGTCCTCGACCCGGCGGCCCCTCAACGCCACGGTCATCAGCGAGGCGGTCCCCTGCGACACGGCGCAGCCCGAGCCGGTAAAGGCCACGTCCGCGATCACCCCGTCCTCGACCCGCAGTTGCAGCGAGAGGCGGTCCCCGCATGAAGCGTTCAGGCCCGCCTGGGTCACGGTCGGAGCGGCCAGCGTGCCGTGGTGGCGGGGATGGCGCGAGTGATCGAGAATCACCGTTCGGTACAGTTCTTCGGCCCTGTTCATCTCACCCTCCTGCCCGGAGGCTAACTCGCCCGGCCCCTTCCCCACCATGACTCCGGTGGGGGCCATACGTTTTCTGTCCACTCCGTTCTCCCAGCGGGAGGGCGCCGCCGGGAGAACTCCTTTCCCGGCGAACGTTGTGTTCCCTCTCTCTCCGGTCGGGTTGAACAGTTATACAAACTGTTCAACCGGAATCCGTATCAGTCCAGGGAGGCCAGAAACTCGGCCACCAGGGCCAGGACCCGCTCGGGGTCCTCCCGGTGCGGCACGTGGTGGAGGCCCTCCAGCAGTTCCACCCGCGCCGGGCCACCGGAGAGCGCCCCGATCCGCTGCGGGTGGCGGGCCGAGCCGTACTCGTCGTGGGTGCCGTGCAGCACCAGCAGCGGGCAGCGTACCCCCGGCAGCGCGGGGTCCAGCGACCACGCGGCGAAGGCCGGAGCCAGCCACGTTCCGGTCCAGGCCTGCAGCACCCAGCGGGCCTTGTCGCCGTGGTAGCGCTCCAGGCGCTCAAGCTGCCCCGGCGCCGCGAACTGCTCCTGGGCCACGCGGATGCCCTCCAGGGTGCGGTCCTCGACAAAAGCCTGCGCCGATTCGGTGACGAGGGCCAGGCATGCCCCCGGCCACTGGGCCGCGCACTCCACCGCCATGCCCCCGCCCACGCTGTGGCCGAAGGCGGTGAAGGTTTCCAGGCCGAGAGACTCGCGCAGCACGGGCAGGAACGTCCGCGCCTCGTCCGCGATGAAGTCGGGGGGCAGCGGGCCGCGCCGGGGGGCGGAGCGCCCAAAGCCCAGGCGGTCGTAGGCGACCACCCGGCGCCCGGTCGCAGCACACAAGGCCTGCGGGAAGGAGCGCCACAGCTCCACCGATCCCAGCGAGTCGTGAAAGAGGAGAAGGGGTGTCTTCGCCGTCAGGGCCGCCGGATGCCAGACGCGGGCGAAGAGGCGACCCTGCGGATGCTCGACCCAACGGTCTTCGGGAGTGGGGAGGGCGTGGGCCATCAACCGGGGAAGTCTGCCACACGCGCCGGGACCGAGGTCTCCGCGCGGCCTTGCCTATGATGCCCGCATGGACAGGATACGGCCCCTCTCCCCACCCGGACGGCCCCGCCGATGAGTGCGCCGGGCGACCCCGGCTTTCAGGCTTTCGACTGGCCCCGGCTGCTGCTCGGGCCGGACCCCAGCGCAGGACTGCTGCTGGAACTCGTGTTCCGCACCGGGGTCCTGTTCGTGTGGCTGCTGCTCCTGCTGCGGATGACGGGCAAGCGCGGGCTGGCGCAGCTTAGCCCGCTGGAGTTCGCCATCGTGATCGGGCTGGGGTCGGCGGCGGGCGATCCCATGCTGTACGCCGACGTGCCGCTGCTGCAGGCGCTGCTGGTCCTGACGGTGGTGGTGGGGTTGCAACGCGCCGTCTCCCGGCTGATGACCCGCCACCGGGGGCTGGAGACCTTCGTGGACGGCTACCCGGTCGAGCTGATGCGCGGCGGCGTGATCGTGGGCGGGCGGCTGCACGAGGCCCGGCTGAGTCAGGAAGACCTCTTCGAGCGGCTGCGCCCGGAGGGGGTCGAGCACCTCGGGCAGGTGCGGCGGGTGTATCTCGAACAGGGGGGCCACCTCTCGGTCTTTCTGCTGCCCGAGGCGGAGGTGCGGCCGGGCCTGCCCATCGTGCCGCCCTGGGACCTCCAGCCGCCGCCCGCTGTCCCGGCCGGATACACCGGGCTGGTGGCCTGCCGCCGCTGTGGACGGGTGAGGCAGGGCGCGGCCGACCCCTGCGTCTGCGGGCACCGGAACTGGACCCTGGCGACGACCGACCCCTGGGCGCTGGCGGAGCCGGACCCGGCGCCCTGACCACGACACCCCCTGCCCGCGTCCTGGCGGCAGGGACATCGGCCTGGCGGGTCCAGGGCACCGGGGAGGCGAGGGGCACGGCGCTCTTCCCCCTCTGCTGTAATGCGGGCCGATGACCCCGCCGCCCTCTCCCGCCGCGTCTCGCCGCCCCCTGCTCGCGCTGCTGGCCTTTCTCGCCTTTATCAGCCTGGGGCTGCCGGACGGCCTGCTGGGGGTGTCGTGGCCCTCCATGCGGGAAACGTTCGGGGTGCCGCTCGACGCGCTGGGCCTGCTCGCGGCGGTGCAGACGGCGGGGTACCTCGTCGCCAGCTTTCTGAGCGGGCGCCTGCTGCGGGTCATGCCCATCGGGACGGTGCTGGCGCTCTCGACCCTGGCCGCCGCCGCCGCGCTGCTGGGCTTCGCGGTCACGCCGGGGTGGCAGCCCCTGCTCGCGTTCGGCTTTCTGGCCGGGCTGGGTGGGGGCGCGGTGGACGCGGGGCTGAACGCCTACGGGGCGAGGCACTTCAGCGCCCGCACACTGAACTGGCTGCACGCCTTTTTCGGACTGGGCACCACCCTGGGGCCGCTGATCGTGACGGCGGTGCTGGGGTCGGGGCAGGTCTGGCGCTGGAGTTACGTGATCGTGGGGAGTGCCCAGGTGGCGCTGGCACTGACCTTCTTCCTGACCCGGCGGCGCTGGGTGACGGGAGCGGCACCGGGTGGGGAGAGCGCCGCGCCCGTTCCGGCGGCCCGCACGCGCGACACGCTGCGCCGCCCGGTCGTGTGGCTGGGGATGCTGACCTTTTTCCTGTACACCGGGGTCGAGGCGGTGACCGCCCAGTGGAGCTACTCGCTGCTGACCCTGGGGCGCGGAGTCCCGGAGACGCAGGCGGGGCTGTTCGTGGGCCTGTACTGGGGCAGCCTGATGGTGGGGCGGATTCTCTTCGGGGCCGTCGCCCACCGGGTGCCGCTGGTGGGCACGCTGCGGGGGTGCCTGATCGCCAGCGTCGCCGGGGCGGGGCTGCTGTGGCTGGAGCCGACCCGCGCCCTCTCGGTCGCCGGGCTGATGATGATCGGGTTTTTCCTCGCACCCATCTTCGCCTCGCTGATCAGCCTGACGCCGGGGCGCGTCGGGCAGGCGCACGCGGACAGCGCCATCGGCTTTCAGGTCGCCGCCGCCGGGCTGGGCGGGGCCGCGCTCACTGCGCTCGTGGGCGTGCTCTCGCGCTGGGGCGGGTTGGAACTGATCGGGGCGGCGGTCGCCGTGCTGGCCGCGCTGCTGCTCGCGCTGTACGAGGTGTTCATGCGGGTGGGCGGCGGAGAGGCCGCCCCGGCGCGGGTGCCCGGCCCCGCCGCCGGAGAACGGTAACACCCCGGTAATCCCCCGGCCCAAGGCTGAATGGGGGGGCGAGGCACGTCCTTCAGGGTGCCCACCGGCCCCCCGCCACCCAGGGGGAAGACATGACACACGAACAGGCGGCACGCCGACGGTTTCAGGACAGGGTCTGTGTGGTCACGGGCGGCGCCAAGGGCATCGGGGAGGCGACGGCGCAGCGGCTGGCCGCCGAGGGCGGGGCGGTGATGCTCCTCGACCTCCGGGCCGGGGAGGCGCAGGCCGCCGCCGACCGGGTGAACGCCGCGGGCGGCTTCGCGGAGGGGTACGCCTGCGACGTGTCCCGCGAGGAGGACGTGCGCCGGGTCTTCGCCGAGATCGAACACCGGCACGGGCGGGTCGACGTGCTGGTGAACAACGCGGGAATTGGCGGTCCGGGCGGCCCGCTGGAGGACGTCTCGCTCGCGGACTGGCGCGGGCTGCTCGCCGTGAACCTCGACGGGGTGTTTCTCTGCACCCGCGAGGCCCTGCGGCTGATGAAGCAGACGGGCGGGGGCGCCGTGGTCAACCTGTCGAGCATCTACGGGCTGGTGGGATCCCCCGACTCGTCGGCCTACCACGCCAGCAAGGGGGCGGTGCGGCTGCTCACCAAGGCGGTCGCCCTGCAGGTGGCCGGGCAGGGCATCCGGGTCAACTCGGTACATCCGGGCTTTATCGACACGCCGCTGGTGCAGGAGTACGCGGCCCGCAGCGGCCACCAGGGCGAACTGCTCGCCTCTCTGGCCCGCCTGCACCCGGTCGGGCGGCTGGGCCGCGCCGAGGAGGTGGCGAGCGTGATCGCCTTTCTCGCCTCGGACGAGGCCTCCTTCGTGACGGGCGCGGAGTTCGTGGTGGACGGCGGGTACACGGCCCAGTGACCACAGCCCAGGGAACATGGCCCAGGGAGCGGGGAGAAAGGAGGGGAGGACCGTGGACCTGACCGTGGGCGAGGCGGCGAGCAGGCCGGGGACGGGCCTCGGGGCAGACGCACCGCTGAGTGCCGCCGTGGAGACGATGGAACGCTCGGGGCAGCGCCGGGTGCCCGTGCTGCGGGAAGGCCGGGTGGTGGGGATCGTGACCGCCGGGGACGTGCGGCGGCACCTGTCGCGGCTCGCCGGGGGCCGCTCCGCCTGGGACTTCGCCGCCGCGCTGGGGCGCACGTGCGTGGAGGACGTGATGACGGCCCCGGCCCTGACCGCGCAGCCTGACGAGCCGCTGGGGGCGGCGATCTCCCGGATGCTGGACGCGGGGGTGGAGGCCCTGCCGGTCCTCGACCCGGCGGGCGGGCTGGCGGGGATGCTCACCCGGCGGGACGTGCTGCGGGCCGGGGTGCGCCGCGCCCGCCTGACCTGGGGGCTGGTGGCCCAGCAGATGACCCGCGCGGTCAGGACGGTGGCCCCGGACACGCCCGCCACCGAGGCCGCGCGGGAACTGCGCGAGACCGGGCTGCACGTGCTGCCGGTGCTGGAGGGGGAGCGGCTCGTCGGGGTGATTCATGCCCGCGACCTGGCGGCCGAGGCCGAGCGGGGGGAAGCCGCGCCCGGCTCCCGGTCGCCGGAGGGTTCCCGCGTCCTGCAGGGCCGGGCGGTGCGCGAGCTGATGCGGCCCCCGAGCGGCTACCTGCTGGAGAGTGACCCCCTGCACACGGCGCTGGTGCGGATGCTGGACCGGGACGTGTACGGCCTGCCGGTGATCAGCGAGGGCGGGCGGCTGCTGGGCGTCGTCACCGTCACCGACGTGCTCAGCGCCGTCGCGGGCCGGACCCGCGCCCCGGCGCCGTAATGGCCGCGTAACCCGGCGCCCTCACGCTGCCGGTGGGAGGAACCCATGCGGCTGACGAGTTGGGGAGCGGCGGAAACGGTCACGGGCAGCGCTCACCTGCTGGAGGTGGGGGGGCAGCGGGTCCTGGTGGACTGCGGCCTCTTTCAGGGCGGCCTGGACGCCGAGGCGCTGAACCGGGAGCCGCTCGGCTTCGATCCGGCCAGCGTGGACGCGGCGCTGCTCACGCACGCGCACCTCGACCACCTGGGACGGCTGCCGCTGCTGGTGGCGGGGGGCTTCCGGGGCCGGATTCACTGCAGCGGGCCGACCGCCCGCGTCGCCGAGGTCGTGCTGCTCGACAGCGCCCGCGTGCAGCAGGAGGACCACGCCCGCGAGCAGCGCCGGTCTCACCGCCGGGTGGGGAGCGCCCCCCCGGAGGGTCCCCTCTACGACGAGGCGCTCGTCCGGGAGACGCTGCGGCGCCTGACGCCGGACATGACCCCGCACCAGCCCCGGCGCTTCGGGCGCGTGACCGTGACCGCCCGCCCGGCGGGGCACATCCTGGGCAGCGTGTTCTACGAGGTCGAGGCGCCGGAGGGCCGCGCCGTCTTGTCCGGGGACCTGGGCAACTGCAACTCGGCCCTGCAGCCGGATTTCACGCTGCCCTTTGCCTGCGACGCCGCCGTCGTGGAGACGACCTACGCCGACCGCACCCACCGCTCGCTGGCCGACACCGTGGCCGAGTTCCGGGACGTGCTGCGGCGCAGCCTGCGGCTGGGGGGCGCCGTGATCATTCCCAGCTTCGCGCTGGAGCGTGCCCAGAACCTGCTGTACTTCCTGGGGCGCCTGATGGACGCCGGGGAGATTCCGGCGGTCCCGGTGTTTCTCGACTCGCCGATGGCCGCCCAGGTCACCCGGCTGTACCGCGAGTACGCGTCCGAGTTCGAATCCGGCGTGGCGGGAGCACTCTCGCGCGGCGAGGACCCCTTTCACCCGCCGGGCCTGCGGGTGCTGGGGTCGCCCGGCGAGTCGCGTGCTCTGAACGCCCGCAGCGGCCCGATGGTGATCCTGGCGGGGTCGGGAATGACGAATGGCGGCCGGGTGCGCCACCACCTGCGCCACCGCCTGGGCCGCCCGGAGACCAGCGTGGTGATCGTGAGCTTTCAGGCGCCGGGCACCCTGGGCGCCGAGCTGATCGGTGGGGCACGGCAGGTGCGCCTGTTCGGGGAGGAGGTGCCGGTGCGGGCCAGCATCCACACCATCGGGGGCTTTTCCGCCCACGCCGACCGCGACGACCTGCTCGCGTGGCTGGAGCCGACCGGCGCGGCCCGGGTGCTGCTCGTCCACGGGGAGCGGCCCACGATGGAGGCCTTCGGGCACGACCTCGCGGCGCGGGGCCGGGCCGTGCAGATCCTGCGGCGGGGCGAGCCGCTGGACCTGGGAGGCGGGGAGCCGCAGAGGTCCGCTCCCCCCGCCGGGGGCAGGCCGGAGGGTAAGCGCCCGCAGGGCAGGTTCCCCGGTCTTCGCGTTCACCTGCACGGCCCGCACGGTCAGGAGCGGCACCGTCGCCCCCGCTCGCCGCGGGAAAGTGGGTCCGCGCCGTGTCCAGGGCACGCGCGGCGCCGCCTGAGAAAACCAGCGGAACCAAGAGACGCCCGAACATCCTGGACTCCTTGTAGGGGCGGCGCGAAGGGCACCGGGTCGTCCGGGGGCAGCGGGCGCGGCCCGGCGGCGACGGGCAGGGGCGGGGGCGCTCCCTCGGCCTCCTCCTCGTCGGGGAACTCGTGGGCCTCGGGGTCGGGGGTCTCGGCGTCCTCCTGCACCCTGGCCCTACCCGCCGCCCAGCACTCCAGCCTGCCCCATGCCTCGCCGGAAGGCCAGGCCTGTGCCACCCGCAGCAACCTGTCCATCGCGTTCACCGCGCCGGGTGCACTCGCGAGCATCACTCCGGCCACGACCACGTTGTTCACGGCCCCCTTCCACGCCCTGGGCATGCTGCAGCCCACCCAGACGTCCGTTGGCATCGGTACGTTCACTCAGCTCGACGCGTCCGGACGATACGCCCGCATGGGCAGTGGCATTACCTCCCTCAAGGAAGGCATCAGTGCCGGCGCGGCGCCATTGACCTTTCCTGGCAACGGCGCGACGACGGACCTAGTACAGCGTTTTTGAATTTGTCATAGTGAGGTATGAGCCGTCCTCTTCGCTATCCAGTGACTTTGAGTGCTGAGCAAGAACAGACTCTGCACGGCATGACCATGAAGGGCAGTGGCAAGGCGCGGGTCATGACCCGCGCCCGGATTCTGCTGCTGGCCCATCGACAGGTCACGGACTCGGCCATCAAGGACGCCCTCGGTATCAGCGTCCAGATGGTGCAAGCGACCCGAAAACGCTTTGCCCTGGGGGGACTGGACGCGGCGCTGTTCGATGCGCCGCATACGGGGCGACCCGCGAAGTTCGACGGCAAAGACCGGGCGGCCATCACCGCGCTGGCGTGCAGTGAGGCGCCCGAAGGTCACGCACAATGGAGTACGCCGTTTAGGGCTTGAGTCAGGTGGTCTCGGGCAGTGCGGGGACGAGAAAAAATGGAGACGGTATGGGTAGATACCGTCTCCACCACAGTTTAGGTCGGCGAACCGTCATTCGTCAGCTTCACCGCTGGGCCAAACGGCATTTCAGCGACCACAAGCGATTCAAACACCAGAAGCTCAGCGATGCGCTGTTGGTGGCATTGCTGCTCAGCCGTCTCGTCTTCAAGCATCCGTTTCCGTCGATTTGGTGGCAGATGCTGAGGGAAGACCGCAGCGGTCTTCCCTCATACACCCAGGCTTACACCCGTGGCCTCCGTCTCCTGAACCGCCTCGAAGCTGTCGCCAGCCCAGCCAGACGCTGCACAGAGATCATCATCGACTCGATGCCGCTTCCGGTCTGCCGACCCAAACGAGGGAAACGCTGCGCGTTTCCTGGCGCCAGGTGGGGGTTTGGGACGCAGGGCGACGTGTACGGCTACAAGCTCCACGCTTGGGTGACGCCGGAGGGTGAAATCGTCCAGTACCTGCTGAAGCCCGCCAACCTTCACGACACCACGGTGAGCTACGAGCTGAACCGCAGATGGCCGGAGTTCGGCGGGCCAAAGATCATCGGTGATAAGGGCTACTGCTGCCTGGGATACGTGTTCCCACCCAAGAAAAACTCCCGGTACGACACCGGGTGGCGGGAAGACCGCCACCCAAAGTTACGCAAGCGCATTGAAACCGTCTTCTCCCAATTGGTGGAGGCCCAAATCCGCTCCGTTCAGACGAAGACGCTCGCCTCCCTTCGCTTCCGTGTCGTCCTAGCCGTCCTCGCGCACAACCTTGCTCAGCCCTAAACGGCGTGGAGTATTCGCTTGCTGGCAGAGAAGGCTGTAGAGCTGAACTTGGTCGACCACATCGCTCCGTCGACGGTGTTCTACATTCTGAAAAAAACGCGGTCCAGCCGCACCGCAAAAGGCAGTGGTGCATCGCGCACCTGACGGCGAATTTCCTCTGCGAGATGGAACGCGTTCTGGACGTGTACTCTCGGCCCTACGACGACCGTTTTCCCGTGTTGTGCTTCGATGAGCAACCCTGCTTCCTGATCGGTGACGTCATGGCCCCGGTTCCGATGGAACCGGGGCGAGTCGCCAAACAAGACTACTACAGCGTTCATTTAATACGAATGGCTTCGTAGTGCCGTCCTAGCGTCCGGCGGGCGACCTGGGTGGAGAACTGCCAGTTGAGGGTGACGCCCGCGCGTGAACGCGCTGCCACCCAAGCCTCGACTTCCGACCGAAGCCGTTCCAGCACTGGAATACGCCGGTTCAAGCACTGCCGCTGAAGGGCACTGAATTCCAGTTCTGCCATGTTCAGCCACGAGGCATGTTTGGGCGTGTAGACCCACTCGAAGCGGCCCACCAACCGGTGGGCCGCCTGTGGCGACATGAACTTGTAGAAACTGCCGCCGTGATGCGTATTGAGGTGGTCCTGAACCAGGGTGATCTGGACGGCTGCTGGATAGGCCCGTTCCAGGTTCTGCATGAAGGCGGTGTACTCCTCGGCGGTCCGTCGGGCACAGACCTGGACAAACCGTCGGCCTGTTTTCGGCTCGACGGCCAGCAACACAGCCGCGCTCCCAAAGCGCTGGTATTCGTAGTCTTGTTTGGCGACTCGCCCCGGTTCCATCGGAACCGGGGCCATGACGTCACCGATCAGGAAGCAGGGTTGCTCATCGAAGCACAACACGGGAAAACGGTCGTCGTAGGGCCGAGAGTACACGTCCAGAACGCGTTCCATCTCGCAGAGGAAATTCGCCGTCAGGTGCGCGATGCACCACTGCCTTTTGCGGTGCGGCTGGACCGCGTTTTTTTCAGAATGTAGAACACCGTCGACGGAGCGATGTGGTCGACCAAGTTCAGCTCCACAGCCTTCTCTGCCAGCAAGCGAATACTCCATTGTGCGTGACCTTCGGGCGCCTCACTGCACGCCAGCGCGGTGATGGCCGCCCGGTCTTTGCCGTCGAACTTCGCGGGTCGCCCCGTATGCGGCGCATCGAACAGCGCCGCGTCCAGTCCCCCCAGGGCAAAGCGTTTTCGGGTCGCTTGCACCATCTGGACGCTGATACCGAGGGCGTCCTTGATGGCCGAGTCCGTGACCTGTCGATGGGCCAGCAGCAGAATCCGGGCGCGGGTCATGACCCGCGCCTTGCCACTGCCCTTCATGGTCATGCCGTGCAGAGTCTGTTCTTGCTTAGCACTCAAAGTCACTGGATAGCGAAGAGGACGGCTCATACCTCACTATGACAAATTCAAAAACGCTGTACTACGAATACCAGCGCTTTGGGAGCGCGGCTGTGTTGCTGGCCGTCGAGCCGAAAACAGGCCGACGGTTTGTCCAGGTCTGTGCCCGACGGACCGCCGAGGAGTACACCGCCTTCATGCAGAACCTGGAACGGGCCTATCCAGCAGCCGTCCAGATCACCCTGGTTCAGGACCACCTCAATACGCATCACGGCGGCAGTTTCTACAAGTTCATGTCGCCACAGGCGGCCCACCGGTTGGTGGGCCGCTTCGAGTGGGTCTACACGCCCAAACATGCCTCGTGGCTGAACATGGCAGAACTGGAATTCAGTGCCCTTCAGCGGCAGTGCTTGAACCGGCGTATTCCAGTGCTGGAACGGCTTCGGTCGGAAGTCGAGGCTTGGGTGGCAGCGCGTTCACGCGCGGGCGTCACCCTCAACTGGCAGTTCTCCACCCAGGTCGCCCGCCGGACGCTAGGACGGCACTACGAAGCCATTCGTATTAAATGAACGCTGTACTAGGGCGTTACAACGGGGGCGAGTGGCCGGACCCCCTGACAGCCTGCCCCGAGTTTCAGTCTGGGAGTACTGGCCTGCCCCTGATCGTCGCCACCTTCAGCGCCGTGGAGACGACGGCGACTGAGGCTTCCCTGACGGTGGACGGTCAGGCCGTACCTGTTTGTGCGTATGGCAGCACCCAGTACGTCAACACCAAGGATGCGCCGGGCAACTACGTGGGTGGGTACCGGAGTGCCCAGGACATCGGACGCAGTCTGCTCAAGAGCAGCGGGGCCGTATTCGTTATTCCCAAGCAGCCTCTTGAACCTGGCCGCACCTACCAGGCCAGCGTGAAGGTCAACGGCCAGTCCATAGCTTGGAGCTTCAAGACAGCCACCATCCTCACTGCTCAGTCGCTGGGCGGAGTGGGCGAGGTTACAGATCCGGTAGGGCGGAACATCTCCAGGAGGGTTTGGAAACCGTGGAGAGATAAGTCCCACTGAGTGCGCCCGACGGGCAGCGCAGTGAGATTGAGGGCCATACAGATCTGCTTCATCTGACGGGGAACCCATCACTCTCAGCGCGACCAAGACAGCCAAAGGGGAACCGTGACCGAATAAACAAAGTTGTAAGAAATCTGAAAGGGGTGTTAGTGTCTGCGAAGTCCAATCACATCGCCCTGATTCCTCCCAAGTTCTGTGAGCCGGGAAGAGTTACCTATCGCCCCATCCTGGGCAAGGAGTGCTCATGCTGAAGAACCTGAAGAACGTGGCCCTGCTGTCCGTCACTGCTGTCCTCGCCGCGAGCTGCGGCACCCAGGTTGAAGCGCCGACCGCCTCCACTTCAGCGCTCCTGGAAACTCAGAGCTTGCAGAGCGAGGCGAACTACGTGGTGTCCAGTACCCAGGCACTGCCGGCCAACTTCCGTGCTGTTGCTGCCCGCAACGGGGACACCGTGATCGCCGCCAACGAGGCCGCGGGCTTTGCCTCGGTGCGCACCCGTAATCCGGCGGCGTACCGGAAGTATGCCGACATCGTGGTGCGCGACGTGACCCTGCAGTGGATTCCCAATGAGAAGCACCAGGAGATCAGCGCGGAGGATGTCGACGCGAATGCTGCGATCCAGGGGACTGGCACCAATCCCTTCGCCTCTCTGCTGTGGGGCCTTGACGCGGTGAATGCTCCGGAAGCCTGGGCCGCCGGGGTTAAGGGCAAGGGCGTGCGCATCGCCGTGCTGGACAGCGGCATCGACCGGACCCACCCAGACCTGGTGGGCAACCTGAATGCGGGCCTGAGCGAGTCCTTCGTGCCCAATGAGGAATATTTCGTCCGTCCGGGGGTCTTTTTCAACCACGGAACGCACGTGGCGGGCACGATTGCCGCCAGTGACAACAACGTCGGCGTGATCGGCGTGGCTCCGGAGGCAGAGATCGTGGCGGTGAAGGTGCTGTCCGAATACAGCGGCAGCGGCTCTTTCGGTGGGATCATCGCGGGCATCATGTACGCGGCGGACATCGGCTCCGACGTCATCAACATGAGCCTGGGCGCGACCCTGCAGAAGCGCGGCTTCACCGACGACAACGGCACGCCGGACGATCCCAAGGACGACTTCTTCGTTCCAGGAAGTGCGAAGGACGTCGCGGAATTGACGACTGCCCTCAGCCGCGCGACCACCTACGCCCACCGCAAAGGCGTGACCATGATCGCCTCGGAAGGCAACGACGCCATCGACAAGGACCACAGTGCGGACGTGATCAGCGTTCCGGCCGACAGTGCGCACGTCCTGTCCATCTCGGCGACCGCTCCGGAAGGCTGGGCGAAGACCCCCACCGTCAACCTCAACGGACTGTCCTCGTACAGCAACTACGGGGCATCGGCGGTGAACTTTGCCGCTCCTGGGGGCGACTTCGACCTCCCGGGCAACGATGTGTGCACGGTCGGCAGCGTACGTCAGCTCTGCTACGCCTTTGACATGGTCTTCAGCACGGTGGCCGGTGGGCGCTACAGCTGGTCGGCCGGCACCAGCATGGCAGCACCGCACGCCTCCGGCATCGCCGCCCTGATCATCGGCCAGAATGGCGGCCAGATGAACCCTGCTCAGGTTGCCAGCGAGATGGCCAAGCGGGCCCAGGACTTCGGCAAGCAGGGCAACGACCCCGCCTACGGCGGTGGCCTGGTCCACAGCGGGTTCTAAGCGTCAGGTACCTTGAGAAACGCCTCCAGAGGCGCTTCTTTTTGGTGTACTGTGGCTGTCCACGTCTTGTGACAGAGCAAGGGCGCAGCGACAGAGATTTTAAGGATCAATGGCGTCCTTTGATCGTTCGAAGAAGGAGCCAGTCTGACTCAGGAGTTGCACCTCGCATAGCGCAGTGAATAGCCGTGCTGGCGGAGAAATTCCGAGTTTCTGCTGAACGTCAGGAGCAGGCGGTTCAAATGAACGTCTGGCATGACCGTCATCAGTGCCAGAGCAGCACACGCCTCCAGGGTCATCCCGGTCTCTCGGTGCAGGATGGCCAGTGTCCAGGCCAGGAACACCAGCAGGACCCAGCGATCCAGGCCCACAGCAGTTCGCAATGCGAACTGCGCCAGACCAAACTGGTGCTTGCCCTCCTTGAAGAACGATTCCTCACTCCACCGCTTTGCCCCCTCGGCGACCACCTCGTCGCCTTCCATCAGTTCCGAAGAAACCGCGTGAAACACCCGGTCTCCACGGTCGACGCGACCCAGCACCAGCGGGTCATGCGGCCAGTTCTTCAATTCGATGTAGCCTCCATGCGGACAGTCAGCCACCGTGACCTCGCCTGGGTGCATCGTCCGCCGGGTTGACCGAACGCCCACCACAAACTCGAAGCCCAGCTGCCTGACTTCATCCAGGAAGACAGCGGATTCGAATCCGCTGTCTGCTAACACGCGAATCCGGAATCGACGACGGATCGCGTCTGGGACGGTTCGCAGAAGTTCTCGTGCCAGAGTCACTGGGGTCGCTGTCCCCTTGCCCCGGTAGACCCGGTACCCCACGGGAAACTTCACCGCTCCGTATTCGGCGAACAACACGACCAGATGGATGCCGTGAACCTCGTTGTAGACGCGAACGAAGGGCAGCGTGCTGCCCTTTTTTTCGATGCTGGTCAGGTCGACACTCAGCCGCAGGAGTGGGCGGTGTTTTCGTCGGGCCGCGACAAGCAGCGCGTCCCACTGGGCGCGCTGCAAGATGGCCCAACCCTGTGCCGTATCCCAGGGGTACTCGTTCAGGAGGCGGCTCAGCGCACTTTTGCTGACCAACTCAGCGCGGTGCAACGCCGTTTTGGTGGCAGTGTCCAGGAACATCGACAGCGCAGCCTCCAGGCTGCGCTGTTGGTAGGACGTGGTTGGAACGGCCAGGAACTCATCTGCCAGAATGCGGACGCGCTCCCCCAGAATCTGTGACGTAGACACTCCCAGATTTTCTCGGCTGGGAGCGCTTCCCCGTCGTTATGCAGGTGCAACTCCTGAGCCAAAGCGTGTGGGCCTGGCCCTGAGCATGTTGGCCATCGCGCGAGGGGCCTGACGCGGGAAGGGAATGATAGGTTCCTGTCGCTCCGTGCCCGTCCCCGTTCCAACTCTGGCCGGTCCTCTGTCCTGCTAAAACGCCGCCCTGACGCCCTGGCACGACTCAAAACGTAATCCAAGTTACTAAAGCAATCTGCTGTTCCTGTTCGATTCCGTTGGCAAAGTTAGGCACTGACTGAAATGCGTGTCAAGATCGGCACTTTTCCTGAAATACGCGGGATGCCCTGTATCCAAGCGTCAAACCGCACCAGGTTGAGTGCTGCTGCGGTACTTACAGCCTGAAGGCCGACCTTCGCCAGGCCCCAATACCGTGCCCGGCGAAGGTCAAACCGCCGCACGGCCTGCGACATGGTGCCCTCAATTCCAGCTCTCACCTGGTACGCCTTCAGCCACTCTTCCTCCGACTGACGTGCGCGTGCGCTGTTCAGCGCACGAAATCGATCCTCAGCACAAGGTGTAAGGTGCGGCCTCGCTTCAGGGTGTCGGCGTTCGTGCAGCGGTGCCGGACAGGACAGCGACCACAGGTCTGATACCTGAATTTCACCGTGATGAAGGTGGTGCCACGGCGTGGCACCTCGGTCCAGGCTGAATTCAGGTAGCCTTGCGGGCACCTCACGTCCTTCTTGTCCCAGTCGATCTGGAAATCATCGTGTGTGAAGGCTTCTGGGGTTCGTCGTTGCCAGTTGCTGGGACGCCGTGCTGGGACGCCGTGCCGGGCCAATGATCTGCGTTTCACTGTCGTGGTGGAGGGCCAGCCATTCCGCGCTGATATAGCCGCCGTCCATCAGATGTTGCGTGGGGACAAAGCCCTTGGCGTTCATCTGTGCCTCGATGCGGAGAATGGCGAGAACGTCGTTCTCTGGTGCACGGGTCAGGTGAACGTTCGTGATGAATTCAGGCGACGCCAGGTCGCAGGTTTCACTCAGGTGAACTCGGTATCAGACCCAGTTCTTGCTCCTGTTCGCAGCGAAGCGGGTATCACCGTCATACGGGGAAGCGGGCCGTTCACTTGCAGGAGGTTGTTCATGCTTGGTCTTCCACCGGACAGCTTTGCTGTCCAAACGCCGTTTAGGGCCTGGGGCTTGCGGGGCAAAAATAGCGTGCTGAGCGCATAAAAAGGGGAGCGATATGGCTAGATATCGTCCCTGCCACAGTTTAGGCCGCCGTGCGGCCATTCGCCACTTCTACCGCTGGACCCGGCGACCTGACTACTCTTCAAAACGGGTGACGGGCAGCAGAAAGTCGGCTCCTGTACGGTGTTTCTGCGATGAAAACCCCTGGGAGCCGACCCCCCCACGATACCTTGCAGACTGCCCTGCGGTCTGCCTTTCCTCTTGATGCCCGCCGCCTGGTCGTCTTCACGGCCTTGGTCCTGGCGGTCATCCAGGCTCGTACGGTCGTCCTGTACTGCGTACGCTGGCGTAATCCGGCGGGGGTCGCTGGAGTTATCCGGCACCTTCCGCTGGTCTAATCCGGCACCCTGCGCTGGTTGATTCCGGCACCCTCCGGTCGCGGACGAGACTCCCCTGGTCATCCTTGCAGGATGACCAGAAAGCGAGCGTCCATGCGAAAAATCAGGGAAGTCTTGCGGTTGAAACTGGAACTGAAGCTCAGTGACCGCCTCATTGGACAAAGCGTCCAACTCGCCCGCAGCACCGTGCAGGATTACGTCGCACGCGCTCAGCAAGCGGGGCTGAGCTGGCCTCTCCCCCCAGAGCTGGACGATGTCCAGCTCGAAGTGCTGCTCTTTCGTACCCGTGAGCAGGCTGCCGTCAGTGTCACCCACCAGCCCGACTGGGCCGCCATTGACCGGGAACTGCGGCGCAAAGGCGTCACTCGTCAACTGCTGTGGGAAGAGTACCGTCGGCACCATCCGGACGGCTGGCAATACGCAACTGAGGGTGCCCCAATTGCGGTACCAGCCGATTTGCAAAAGTCAGCGTACCTCAGCCCGCCTGTTCGAGGCGGGCGAATTCGTTCGGGGTCCGTCCACCGAGCGAGGTATGCGGCCTGACGGCGTTGTAGTCCTGGCGCCAGGCAGAGAGGATCAGGCGTGCCTGATCCAAGCTTTGGAACCAGTGCAGATTCAGACACTCGTCCCGGACACGGCCGTTGAAACTCTCGATGTAAGCGTTCTCGACGGGCTTCCCCGGCCGGATGAAGGTGTGCGTGATGCCACGCCCATGGGTCCAGAGATCCAGGCCCTTGCCCGCGAACTCTGGGCCATTGTCGGTGGTGATCGACTGCGGTGCCCCCGGAAGCGGACCACCGCTTCCAGAGCGCGGACGACGTCATGCCCGGTGATGGAGGTCCCGACGTGCATCACCAGGCACTCCCGGGTGAAGTCATCCACGACGTTCAGGACCCGAAACCGCTGCCCGGAGGCCAGCTGGTCCGACATGAAGTCGAGGCTCCACCGCTGATTGGGCGCAGAAACCTGCGGTTTCTGCTGTCGCTCTCCTACACTGAGCTTGCGGCGCTCCTTCTTTCGAACGGCCAGCCCTTCAGCCCGGTAGATCCGGTAGACGCGCTTGTGGTTGACGGTCTCGCCCTCTCGACCCAGCATCAGGTGAATCCGCCGGTACCCGAACCGAGGTCGCTCTCGGGCCAGTGTGCGGAGACGCTCGACCAGGCGTTGGTCTTTTTCCCTTTTGGGGCTGTTCCGTCTTTGCGTGGTCCGGGAAAAGCCCAGCACCCGGCAGGCCCGACGTTCGCTGACCGCAAAAGAATCCCGCAGCAGGGTGGGCCTGCCTCGGTTTTGCGTACTTTCGGTTACGCCGCTACGGGTTCCCTGATCCGCTCGAATTCTACCGGGCTTCGGTAGCCCAGGAACGAGTGCCGCCGTTGCCGGTTGTAGAACATCTCCACGTACTCGAACACCTGTGATCGCCCCTCCTGGCGCGTGTGGAACACGTGGTCCAACAACAGCTCTCGCTTCAGGGTCGAGAAAAAGCTCTCCACGACGGCGTTATCGAAACAATCCCCTTTCTTGCCCATGCTCGCTAGGGCGCCCTGGGCCTCCAGGGCGCCTCGGTAAGCGGAACTCGTGTATTGGCTGCCCCTATCGCTATGGTGGATCAGTCCCGGCGGCGGTCGCCGCCGGTCCAAGGCCATCTTGAGTGCCGAGAGCGGCAGGTCCGTGGTGAGCCGTTCCCCCATCGACCAGCCCACCACCAGCCGGGAGTGCAGGTCCAGCACGACGGCCAGATACAACCAGCCCTCTTTTGTGGGCAGGTACGACATGTCGCTGACCCACACCGTGTTCGGTGCGGTGACCTCGAAGTTGCGGCGCACCAGGTCCTCGGCGGGTGGGTGAGCCGGGTCCGCCTGGGTGGTGGCTTTGTACCTTTTGCGGACCTTGCCCCGCAGGCCCGCCTCACGCATGAGGCGGGCCACCCGACGACGCGAGCACGCCGTCCCAGCAGCTCGCAACTCGGCGTGAACCCGGGGGACGCCGTAGCGGCCCTTGCTCCTGATATGGATGCGCTCAATCTCGTCCTTCAGCTCGGCATCCTTGGTTTTCCTCGTGCTGATCGGCCTTCCTCGCCAAGTGAAGTACCCGCTCTTGGTCACGCCGAGCATGCGGCACATCACGTCGAGACGAAACTCGTCCCGGTGCCCTTCGATGAACTCGAAGGCCGTCATTGTTCCCGGGCGAAGAAGGCCACGGCTTTTTTCAGGACATCACGCTCCTGACGTGCAATGTCCAACTCCCGTTGCAACCGCTTGATTTCGGCCTGCTCAGGGGTCAGGACCTGCTTCCCGTGCCCGGGAAAGGCCGCCCCTCCCTGCCCTGCGAACTCACGCATCCAGCGGTGCAGGGCCGAGTCGCTGATCCCCAGGCCCTGCGCGACCTGGAGCACGCTCCGGTCCGGCTCTTTGGCGAGCCGGACGGCCTCCTGCTTGAACTCTTTGCTGTACCTCTTTCGCTCTCCCACACCCCACCTCGCTTGAATTGTCGAGGCGTTTCCTCAGGTACGCAAAACCGCGGTACTTCCAGGGTCACCATCTGCTTTTTGAGGGGCGTCTGCGCCTGGGACGACGTCCCAGGCGTCACCACTTTCGCCCCACCACCTCCTTCAGCATGGCGTTGTCGAGCGACAGATCCGCTACCAACTTCTTCAGGCGCTGGTTTTCTGCTTCCAACTGGCGAAACTTGCGGGTCTCGTCTTTGGTCATCCCACCGTATTTGGCTTTCCAGCGGTAGATGGTCGTCATCGCGACTCCATGGAGTCGCGTCAGATCGCTCAGCGGCGTGCCTGCCTCAAGCTGCCCGAGGATGTCCAGGATCTGTTGTTCGGTGTACCGTTTGCCTTTCATGTGCCTCCAAGTTTGCTGCTCGATTTGCAATCAGACTGGCACCGGAAACAGGGGCAAGGTCACCGAACCCAGTGCCGCCATCCTGGACGCACAATCGGTCCGGTGTAGTCCACAAGCCGGACCAAGAGGGAGAGATGCCGCCAAGCGACTGATCGGACGCAAACGGCATGTGTTGGTTGATGCCTTGGGCCTGCTGCTGTTTGTGCTGGTCACCAGTGCGAACGTCCAGGACCACAACGGCGGACGGTTTGTGCTCAACGCTGCACGGCACCGATTCCCTCGGATCGAACTGGTGTGGGTGGACCGGGGCTATCAGGCAGGTCTGGTGAGGTGGGTCAAAGCCCTCTGTGGTTGGAGAATCGAAGTCGTGCGCCCGGAACCGGGCGCACGCGGCTTTCAAGTCTTACCCAGACGATGGGTGGTGGAGCGTTCTCTAGCCTGGTTGACCCGTTCCCGTCGGTTGAGCAGAGACTTCGAGGGACGACCTCAGACCACAGAGACTTGGTGCTATCTCGCCAATATTCGCCTCATGCTTCGCCGTCTTGATCCCTGCTGACACCCTTTTCAAACAGGCTCTCAGATGTCCGTCCGGCGCTTCGCCTTAGCTGTACTTCGGGAATATTCAGGGAGGGGACACAGGGGCCAGCATCCGAGATGCTGGCCCCTGTGCTATGGCTCGTTCTCTGCCTCGCTGGACCCGACATTTCCCTACCTGGTTTGCGCCCTTTCTGGTGCATTTTCGCCACCGAGCCCAGCGGACCTGGGCGCCTCTGTACGTCCGTGGATTGTGCAGCACGGTCCACCGAAAAAGCATGCAGCCCTTGGCTGCCGTCGTGGCGCCCGGGAAAGAGGACCATCTCCAGCAGTTCATCACCGACAGCCCCTGGCTGACCGAACCCCTGGAAACCCTGCTCGCTCAGCGGGCTCAGCAGATGCTGGGTGGCAAAGACGCCGTGCTGATCATCGACGACACCTGCTTGACAAAGTTCGGCACCAAGTCTGTCGGCGTCGCCCGTCAGTATTCCGGGCAGGTCGGGAAGATCACCCCCTGTCAATGCCTCGTCTCCCTGACGTTGGCCCAGCACGACTTGCCGGTTCCGCTCGCCCTACGGCTCTTCTTGCCACAGGAGTGGACCAACGATCCCGCTCGGCTCAGGGCGGCTGGTGTTCCGTTGGAACACCAGCCGCCACAGACCAAGTGCGAACTGGCGCTGAAAGAGTTGGACCGGGTGCGTCCACACGTCACCTTCGGCATGGTTCTGGCGGATGCGGGGTACGGCGTGAACGCCCGGTTCCGGCAGGCACTTACCGAGCGAGGACTGCTGTGGTCGGTCGGCATCACCCGCACGCAGACGGTCTATCCCAGGGACGTTCGCTTGATCCCCATCCCTCGGATCTTCCGGGGCAGGAAACCGACGCACCCAACCCCATCCGAGGACCGACTGTCGGTAGAAGAAGTGCTGGCGGGTGCTGCATGGCAGCACCTGGTATGGCGACATGGAACCAAAGGCCCGCTCTCCGGACGCTTCGCGGCTGAATACGTTCGCCTGGCAGACGGGGAGGAATACGCTCGCAGTCAACATCTGCCGGGTCAAGCCGCCTGGATCATCGGAGAACAGCGACGAGGTGAGGAGCGCAAATACTACGTCTGCAATCTGCCCCCTGACACGCCGTTGTCGCGGTTGGTGGAAGTCACCAAGCGCCGCTGGGCGTGTGAGCTGAGCCACCGGGAGCTGAAGGACGAAGTCGGGCTGGACCACTTCGAGGGCCGGTCCTGGCAAGGTCTGCATCACCACGCCGTGCTGTGTATGGTGGCCCTGACCTTCCTGCAATGGCTTCGCCTCACCCAGCCCGACGACCTCAGAGGCGACACCATTCCGGCCATTCGAGCGGAGGTGGCAGGGGACTTGCCCCTGCCACCTCCTTGCCGCCGATGTCACACCTGCACCGCCTTATTCAGCGGCCCCTGAATATCCCCGAAGTACAGTTAGAGGCTGCCAAGAACAGGGACGAACTCGAGGGGCGTGGCTCTGAGAACAGCAGAATGGGTGGGTGACGCGGCGAGGCTACCCCAGCGACGTTGACGACGACACCTACTTGTTCCTGCTCCCGTACCTGCTGCTCAGCCGTGCGGATGCAGGTCAACGGAAGTACCCCATCCGGGATGTCCTGAACGCCTTGCTGTGGATGGCCCGCACGGGGGCGCAGTGGAGCTATCTTCCAAACGACTTTCCTCCTGCGGAGACGGTGCGCCAACAGGCGCACCGTTGGTTCGTGGCAGGCTGCTTCGAGAATGCCGCCCACGACCTGCGAATCCTGGCCCGGGTGGAGCAAGGTCGAGATCCCGAGCCGTCCGCGGTGGTCATGGACAGCCGAACCCTCCAAAGCACACCTGAAAGCGGTCACCGTGCGGGCTATGACGGGGCCAAGAAGCGCAAGGGCACCAAGGTTCACCTCGCCGTGGACACCCTGGGACACGTGCTGGCTATCCTCACTTCCCCAGCCAACGAACAGGACAGGGCACAGGTCAAAGACCTGTGCCTAGAGGTGCAGGAAGCCACCGGAGCACAGGTGGAAGTCGCCTTCGTGGATCAAGGGTATACGGGAGTCCAGACCGCGTTAGACGCGACGGATGCGGGCGTCGAGCTGGTCGTCGTGAAGCGTCCAGAAGCGACCAAGGGGTTCATCCTGCTTCCGAAACGCTGGGTGGTTGAACGTTCGTTTGCGTGGCTGGCACGCTTCCGGAGGCTGAGCCGAGATCTGGAACGCCTTCCCTCCACATTGGTTGGGTTCCACTTCCTCGCCGCCTGCATTCTGCTCTGCCACAACCTCACGCCACTTTTTGCTTAGGGTTCTTGGCAGCCTCTAAGAGGACCAGTACGGCCGTATTGACCCGCCCCACGCCTTCGAGCCAGGCGAGCCAGGGAGACGAGCGCCGGGCGGTCCAAGGCCGTCCCCACAGCCGCGACCAGGAGCACGGCAGCCGCGGCAAAACCGACGACCCGCGCTTCCGTCAGGCCGTACTCCATGACCCGCTGGGAAAGGCCATACAGCGCGAGCATCGGAAAGAGGGGCAGCAGGAACAGAGTCCCCGACGCGAGCCTCCGCGCCCCGTCTTGCCCGACTGGGCGCTCCTCTCCATCCTGATACGCCGCCTGGGTCAGCAGCAGCACGGCCAGGTCAGGGCGAGGTAGGTGGACGACGAGGGCAGGCCCTCGAACAGGCGTTCGGCGCTGTGCAGGCCCACAACCGGTAGGGCCAGCACGAAGAGCCCGGTCAGCACCGCGGCGGGAGGCAGCAGCAACAACAGCACCGTCAGCAGGACACGGACTGGGGTCTCCAGCAACTCGGGGCGGGTGCGCAGCCGGGTCACGCTGAAGGCGAAGGCCGCTCCAGCGAGGGGCAGGAAGACCCAGGGCTCTCGCAGGAAGCGGGGCACGGCGCCCAAGCCGATGCCGCCGAAGAGGGCCGACACCAGCGCGATCAGCAGGCCCATCACGCCGGTGAACAGCGTGACCCCGACCAGCAGGGTGGCGGTCATGACTAGGCCGCGGAACAGCAGTGAGTAGGGGAAGCGCCAGGTTCCTGCGAGGGAGGCCACCTGGACGAACAGCAGACCGACCACGCCGATAATGCCCCCCAGAGCCGCCGTTCCCGCGGTGCCCAGGGCCAGGTGCGAGAGCACGGCGAGGGCAGTGAAGGCCGTGACGCCCAGGGTGCCCCAGGTGAGTCGGGCCTCCTGGGTCAGGAAGGCCCCCAGCAAGGAGAAGGCCAGGGGGAGCATCACCACGGGGACCGTCAGAACGGTGGACCAGGGCGCGGGGAACGGGGCCTCCTCAGCCCCCTGCTGAAGCCACCAGAACAGCAGGCCCTGCATGAGGCCCACAAGAAGGGCCAGCCATGGGGCAGGCACCGCGAGAACGGAAGGAGGCACGGCTCAGTCTCCCGGGGAAGAGGTCGACGGGAGCATCCGACCAAAGGGTGACCCTGACCGCAGGGAGGACGACTGGGCCTCAGACTGGGAGAGACAGTTGCTCCCTCACGGCGTTCCCGGGAAGCCCGAGGCGTTGCAGCCGTCCACCCCGACGGTGCCTCCCCGGCGGCGACACACAGGAATCAGGGCTTGACGGCTTACCGCGGCGATCACGATCCGGACCCCGTAGCCGAAGTCCTTGGTCTTCAGGCGCGGTGAGAACTGCGCCAGGGCCACGAACGCGCCTTGCCCGTCCGCCCGTCCCCAGTTCAGGTACTGCTCGCCGTCCCAGAGGTAAACGAAGTGCAGGTCCCCCGGACGCGTGTCCTCAAGGGGCAGGATCAGGGTCAGCACGCTGGGCGTCAGGAGCCGCTGAGCGTAGATGCGGTAATGACCAATCACCCGGAAGGGCACCTCGTTCAGGATGTAGCTCTTTGCGAAGGGGGCGGGCAGAACCGGGCGCAGCTTCTGGAAGAGAAAGCTCACCCGGGGCTCGTAGGCGTACTCCCCCGGTGCGCTCTCGACCCCGATGCGCAAGCCTTTCCCCAGATCGAGATCCCGGCGGGTCTCGACGTGCGTCAGGAAGTCCAACCGCTTGGTGTACAACACCTCGGAGGGGGCGGCGGAGGCCAGGGAGAGGGGGACTCCGGCCCACAGGAGCAGGCGTCTCACGGGACCGTCAGCTCCTGAACTGGGGCCAGCAACCACACGACCCGGCCCGTCTTCAGGGTCACCTTCAGGCCCGCGTGGACCTCATACCTCCCCGCGGGCAGTGGTGTGCCGTCACTCCGGCGCCCATTCCATGCGCCGCGCCACGGGAAGGGCAAGGGTTGGCCATCTTCCGAACACGGATGCCACCCCTGACGCCCCCAGAAGCCGGGCGAGCCTCCCACCACGTCCCCACTGCGGGGGTCGACCACGTTGATCACGGGCTCGCAGCGCCAGGCTCCCTGGGCCAGCCAGGGCGTCAGGTCCGTGGTGAGTTCAAAGCCATATTGCCCTCCCCAAGGTGTCCCCTCCACCTTCAACTGCGCCGGTCCCTGCCCCTGGTCAGGCACGCGGGTGGGGGGCAGGATGCGGAAGCGCACCCGGTCCAGGGGAAGTCTCCGTTCTCGGAGCAACCGCTCCACGCCCACCTGTGCCCGGCGGTCGGGCACGAAGACGAACACGGCCTACCGTCCCCCTTCCTCTCCCAGGCGCGTCCGGAACTCGATGCCAGACGCGCCGTCACGCAGCACGGCCCGCACCTGCGCGGTGCCGGTGGCCGGGTTCCCGGCCACCACCTCGAACGTCTGGTCCGGGGGGCGGATGACCTCCGCGTCGGGGACTCCCACCTCGAACGTCGCGCGGATCAGGTACCGACCCGGCGGCACCAGCGCCCCGGTGGGGAGCTGCAGGTTCCACTCCCGGCGCCCCACCGTCACCGTGCTGCGGGCGGGGACCAGCGTGTGGTACAGCACGGAGAGGCAGGTTTGCGCTCCCGGAACTGGCAGCACGACCTCGCGGGTGGCCGCGTCGCGAATCTCCACCTCCAGGGCACAGGCGCCGTGATCCAGCAGCAGGGGCTCCTCGCTGGGATTGGTGACCTTCAGCTCGATGGGGAGGGTGTCTCCCTGGGACACGCGGGCGGGGACCTCCAGCCGGGCTTGGTGGAGCGCACCGAACGCGGGGCCCTCCGGCAACTTGCCTGCCGGAACCGGTGCGATGACGACAATGCCCGGGGGGAGACCCTGCTCGGCGAGAAAGGCCCGGGCACGCTCCTCCATGCCGGGCAGCAGCAGCTCGACGACCACGCGGTTGCGCGTCTCGTCGATGTCGATGCTCTGCCAACCGTCGATGCCCCGGGCGGCCACCTTCGCTTCCAGCAGTTGCTCGGCGTTGAACTGGCCAGGTACGAAGACGACCGTCTCCGGGGAGAAGCCTCGTCGCCTGAGTTCCTCGCCTTGAACCGCGAACAGCTCGCGCACGGCCGCTTGGCGCTGGGCGGGGTCAGTGGAAGTGACGTAGACGGAGAGCAGGCCATCCCGCACGAAGAAGCCCCCATACGCTGGAGCCTGGCGGGCGATCTCCGCGTTCAGCTCGTCGATATTCAGGCGTGGAGCAGGCTGGGAGCGTGCGGGCGATATGGGAGGGGGCGTGACCTGACCCAGCGCAGAGCCAGTCAATAGAGCTGAGAGCAGCAGAAGGCGGGACCAGGGCATGTCTCAGCTTTCGGGAGTGTGGCTGACCACAGATGAGGCCAGGTCAGCGCCGCAGCGTCTGGCCTTCACGTGGGAGGGGGTTCCTCAGGCACCTCCACCCGGTGCTTGTGGCTGCGCTGTCCGGAAGACGATGTGGCCCTCCTGACCTCCCGTCACGACGCCGAAGCACAGACCCTAGGTGCCGTTTTTGGGACTGGTGAGGGGACGGACCACCACCTATATGTCCCCCAGATGGCCTATGACCCTCACCGCTTGCGCGAAGCCGGGGTTCGCCACGTTCCGCGTGCCTGGCCTCTGTTGCCGCATGGCGTGCGCTGTCCAGCATAGGGAGCGACCCGCTGACACTGCATTTCACCGCGTTCCGCTGCGGCAGAACGTGGGGCGCGCCAGGCGTCCAACATTGACATAGATCACGTGCATAAGGCGGAAGAGCGATGGAGGCGGAGGGCATCACTCACGGTCCTTCCACAGCCGCCAGGCCACCCTCGCCCCAACCACACCGAGAGTGGCCAACACCGCCGCCAGAGGCCCAGCGCGGAGAGCGTAGCCAACTTCACCGGAAGCGGCGACCAAGAGGGCAAGTGCAGCCAGTCCCATTGCCGCACAGATCGACAGCACGGCACAGAACCCCAAGAAGGCTGCCCCCATTTGAGCGGCGTCACCGCAGCCACGCTCCCACGAACCGCCGCCCAGCCCACGTCCGCAAGACCGGTCGGCCACAGGTATTCACGGCCTTATCTTCCATTGTGGAGCAAGCTGTGGGCGAGCGGGAGGCAAGTCGGCGAAGTCTCCTGACCCAGCGCAGAGCCAGTCAACAGGGCCGAGAGCAGCAGGAGTCGGGGCCAGGGCATGCTTCAGCTTTCGGGAGCCTGTCTGACGGCGCATGAGGCCCGGTCCGGGCCAACGCGTCTGGCCTTCACATGGGAGGGGGCCCCTCAGGGCACCTCCACCCGGTGCCTTAACTGGCCCTCAGCTTCCCAGCGCAGCCCCGAGCCCAGATGCAGCAGCGCCACCGCGGCCTTCCTGGAGCCGCTTTGTGCCAGTGCCCGCAGGTTCGAGGTGTAGCGCACTCGTGGCTGCAACGTCCGGAAGACGATCTGGCCGTCCTGCCCCACCGTCACGACATCGAAGCCCAACCCCCGGGTGCTGCGCCCAGGCTGGATCATCGGCCGCACCACCACATACAGGTCCCCCGGCTGGCCCCGGACCCGCACCCGCTGCGCGTGGCCCTGACTCTGGCTCGTCCGGCTCCCCTGACGCGGCAGAAGGCCACCACCCGCAAAGGTCGTCACCCGGTAGCCGAACGCCAGCAGGCCCTCGGCAGCCCGTTCGACCAGCTCCTCCGCGGCGATACCCCGTCCCGGCTGGCCGAGTTCGAGCCGCAGCCGTCCCACCTGAACCACGGGGCCGTCCAGGGGGCGCTCGATGGTCAGGAGGCGATTAGTGCTCGACCGCAGGGCCTCCAGCAGCCCCTCGCCCTCCAGGAAGGTCTGCCCGTCCCGGGTGAACACCTGCTCGCTCTGTTGAGGCAACAGCGACTTGCCAGGGAGGTCACGGTGAAGGCGTTGCATGAACGCGTCGAAGCGCGCATCGCTGATAGGAAGTTCAAAGCGGCCTGTCACCCCCCCGGTGTCCAGCCACGTCACCTCCAAGAGGGTTTCCGTCAGCCGCGCCGGTTCTCCCCCGGCCGCTGCCTCCGGGTTGGGGAAGGAATGGGTCACGGTCTTCAGGGTGGCCCCCTGCTCCTGAAGCTGCGCCCGCAGGCTGTCCAGGCCGACCCAGAAGGAACGGTCGTCCTGCGAGCAGGTCCGCTCTCCTGGAGGCGGGCCCTTGGCCCCGCAACGGGCGATCAGGCCCTGGGTGGTGACCGTGATGGGCTGAGCGAGGGACGGCCACACGGTGAACAGGCCCAGGGCGGGCGCGGCGCTGCTCAGGCCCCCGAACAGGCCCACCCGGGGCCAGAGGTGGATGCGGCGCAGGCCGCTGGCCAGAGGCGCCGGGTCGCCGAACTCACGCAGGGCGAGATGCAGGGCCTCGTCGGAGCCCACCCCGGTGATCTGGTGCTCGGCGGCACGTTCCAGCACGCTGCCCTGGAGTTCCTCGCGGATTCTAAGCCGCTCGGTCTTTGGCAGGCCACGGGTCGCGCGGTCGAGATAGCGGTCGAGGTCGTTCATCCCTTCCCCCAGCGTTCGGTGAGGCCCTGGTGCCAGCGCCCGTAGGCGTCGCGCTTGGCGTCGAGGGCGGCTTGCCCCTCCTCGGTCAGGCGGTAGTAGCGCAGCGGGTGCCCGCCTCGGGCGCTGGGGCGCGCGTCGCTTGTCAGCCAACCCTTCTTTTCCATGCGGTGGAGGGCCGGGTAGAGGGTCCCGGCGTTGAGGTCGAGGTCGCCGCCCGTCAGGGTGCGCAACTCCTTGGCCAGCTCCAGGCCGTAGCGCTCTTCACCTTCGAGCAGGGTCAGCAGGGAGAGCTCCAGGTCGCCATCGTGGGTGGGCATGTCTCATTATAGAGAGACGATATAGAAAAGCAATGTTGAAGGCTGAGTGTCGCGTTGGGACACTCCAGCCCTGTGTTTCCTGCCGAGGTGGTCAGAGCTGGCTGCATCAGCCTGCGAAGGCCTTGGGTCTCCTCGCGTGATCCTCGACCTCCTGCTGGCGGCCCCGGTCCGTCAGGAAGACGACGCGACCCGCGCCGGGCTGGCCCCGAAGCCGGGGAAGAGCTGCTCGGCCCGGCCGCTGCCCAGGTGTCCGGCGGCGTCCGGCACGCGCAGGCTGGTTCCGGCCCGGCGCAGGAGCCCCGATTCCAGCAGGCGGACATACCGGTCGAACAGGCGGGCGAGGTTCTCGGCCAGGACGTACCGGACGGCCACCTGCTCCCCGAAGGTCCGCACCTCCCCGTACCGGGCCAGGTTCACGCCGATCAGGCCCACCTTGGCCTCCCACAGGGGAAGCCAGTCGTGGGGCGTCGAAGGTGGCACGTGCGGGTTGAAGGGCTGCAGGTTGCCCCGACGATCCGCTTCCCCGAAGGTGGTCGGCCCGGCCCGGCCCAGTTCGTCCACGGGGATGCTCCGCGCCCCGAGGAGGTCGCCCCAGTCCCGATGCTGGCGGTACAGAACCCTCACGCCCTCCGGCAAAGCCCGGCCCAGGCGCCGCTCTGCCGCTCGCAGCTCTTCATCCGACGCTCCCGGCGACAGTGTGTCCAGCAGGTCCGGGTGGTGAAGGTGTAGCCAGGCGTCCAGCCGCGCCAGGGCCTGCTCAAGCGGCAGAGGTTCATTTTCCTCGGGCGCCGGGGGCAATGCCCGGGAGGGCGCCGCCCCGAAACCGGGATAGAGGTCCGCGAGGCGGAAGTACCCCTCCCCCCGGGGCCCAGCGGCGTCGTGCAGCTCGCTGGCCCACATCTCACCCTCGTAGCCTGGGAGGGCCTGCACGGTCACCTGGCCCGCCTCCAGCCGGGTAAGGTACTCGCGCAGGAAGGTTTCCAGGTCCGGCGCGAGCACGTACCGGTGGGTCTCGTCGCGGCCGGTGGTGATGACCTGCCCCGGCTGCCCGCACAGGTCCGGGGCCAGGTCCAGCGCCACGGCGTTGCCCCCTCCATCCGACAGGAAGGGCACCACTGACGGCGGGGCGTACTGCTCCCGGATCGCCCCCGTGGGATGAGAGACGACGTAGATGTCGATATTGATGTCGGCCCCGTCGCCCTGCGCGATGTCCTGCCACATCGTGGCGGTGTACTCGACCTCGGCCAGCGGCATGAACGCGAGACCGAGGACCCCACCGACCGACCAGCCCTGCCCGTCGTGCCAGCAGTACAGAGCACGGAAGGCCGTGGGAAGTTGCAGGGCCATGCGGGCTTCGAAGGCGTCCAGATCCGCGTCGGTCACGCCTGGGCGCAGCGTCTTCCACACGGCGGGCAGGTGCGTGGCGTACCACTGGTCGAGCCGGGAGAGCACGTCGGCGAGCGGGGGGAGCGGACTCATGGGCAGCATCATGGCGTGCCCTGGCGGCTCAGGGGGCTGGCGTCCGTGCTCCGACCTAAGCTGTTCCAGCCCCCTCGCTGGGCCACCGGGGGACGGGCCGTCAGCTGGCCGGCACCGGCACGCTCAGCACGCTGCGCTCGGTGACCACCACCAAGCGTCCACCCAGCAGCCAGGTGCCGTCCGCGGCGCGCACCACCTGCTGCGCCTGCACCTCCCACACCGGGCGGGAGGGGGCCGTCTCCGGGTGCAGGGCCGCGAGGAGGGCCCAGTCACCGCGTACGTATTCGGGCAGGCACTGGACATGCCGCGCTCCGCGCAGGGTTCCCTCGGCGCAGACCTGGGCGTCGTGGACGAAGGGACGACTCAGGTTGCGCCCCCTTCAGGGCCGGGAAGGTGTAGCGGACGGTGACGCTGCGTCCACTGCGCACCTCCGTCACGACGATGCCAGACCCCCGGCCGGAACCGAAGACCCGGCCGCCCGCCACCCGCAGCGGCTCTCCTCCCTCGGGGTTGGACCAGACCGTGTGCCCGGTGGTGACCCTGACCCCCTGGCTGTACCCCTCCAGGCCCGTGTGGGCGGCAAAGATAGCCACGCCAGCATCCACGGCGAACGGTCCGATCGGGTCCCCGGCCCCCACCTGCCAGAGGGGCTGTCCCGTCTGGGCGTCCCAGGCCCGCACGTCGTTCGCGGTGGACCCCAGGATGACCCCACCTGCCCGCCTCAGGAAGCGCAGGGGCGTGCTGATGGGGGCGCGGCCGCCCCAGGTCAGGGCGCGGGCCGCCGGGGCACTCCAGACCCACCTCCCGGTCCGGGCGCCGAAGGCGTGAAGCTGCGTGAACCCGTCGTCAGCCACCACCAGGCCGCCTTCCACCGCCAGGACCCCGAAGGACTTCAGGGGCGCGGCCCAGAGCTGGGTTCGCAGGGAGGGGTCGTAGGCCCGGACGTGGCCCCCGGCCATCAGGTAGACCCGCGTGTCATCCGCGACGACGCGGGGCACGGCGGGCGAGGTGACGACCGCATGGACCTGTGTGGGCAGAACCGGATGGGGCCAGGGACCCCCACCTGCACTCGCCCAGCCGAGCAGGGCCAGGCGCAGGCATGCAGGGAACATGGGGAAGGCCACCTTACCTGAGGCTGGTGACGGGAGGCTGAAGTCCTATCCTCAGGTATACGCCCCGCCCTGCTGCTGCTCGCCCTGACGGGCCAGGCCCTGGCCGGGGGCCGTGAAGCCTCACCCCCGCCTGTTCCCTCCCTGGTGTCCACCCCACAGGCACAAGCCGCCTCCCGGGAGGTCCGGGCACTCCTGGCCCGTGGGCAACTGGGCGAGGCCCGCAGGCGTGCGGCGCTGGCGGTGCAGGCGACGGCGGCCCGTCTCCCTCCCTGTGTTCACCCCGGCCCGGCGCAGGGCAGCACCTTCACCGTGCTGTTCTGGCCCGGCGAGGCCCTGCGGCTCCTGACCAGCGTGGGGGGCGGACGGGTCACTCTCTACGAAGTGCAGCCGGAAGGTGTGCGCCGGGTCTGGCAGGCGCAGAGGAGTTTACCAGCCGCGTCCGGCCCGGCGCTGGCCCGGGTGCTGGGCGTGCGGCCCGGCGCCCCCCAGTGCGGCACGCCGCCTGCCCTGAACGGCCCGCTGGAGGCCTACAGCTTCAGTCCCTTCGCGGGGGCGAGGTTCGTGGACGTGGTAAATCCCGACGGAAGGACACAGCGGGTGCGTGCGGTCAATCTGGACCGGCAGGAACCGGATGGCCGCGTTACTTTCTGCGGGCTACCGGACGCGCCGCCACAGGACCCACCCTGAGGGGAGCACCTCACGGCCCGGGCGCCTCCGCTGTGGAGGGTGGGACCTGGATGTCCGAACAGATGGGACCCGTGTCCTGCGGAAAGACGCCGATCACCTCATCTCCCCGGCCGAAGCTCCCAGACCTGTACGCCCTGCGGGTTCAGGGTCACGAGTGCCCGGCGCCCGTCGCTGAATCCCAGCGGCTCGGCCCGGACGGGCAGGCTGGCCAGTGGCTGCCCGCTGCCGCCGTCATGCAGGCTGAGCCCCTGTTCACCGCGGTTCAGGGCGAGCAGCTTGCCATCTGGACTCCACAGCAGGCGGCGCGGCTCCTGCCAGGACGCCGCCCGGTCCCGGTAGGACGCCTGCGGGTACGACCGCAGGGCCTTCCCGGTGCGGGCATCCAGCAGCCACAGCCCATTGCCACCCGACACGGCCACGCGTGTCCCGGCAGGATTGGCGAGGAGCCGCGGCACCGAGATGCCGAGGTTTCCCAGCGACTGCACCTTCGTCCCGGTCCGTGCTCGCCAGATGCCCGCTGGCCACTGGGACGACAGCGGCTTGCCCGGCTCGAACCGCGGGTACTGCATCCCCAGCACCCATGCCTGACCGTTCACCCACTGCACGGTGGGGACGGAGACGGCCAGCACGCCGCCGCGTTCCTGTTCCTGCCCCGAGCGGGAGGGCACGCCCCGGCCCACGCTCGTCCCGGTGTTCACGTCCCGGACCTCGAAGGTGTCCAGGTTGCCCGGCACATGGTTGACCCCAGCCAGGAAGCCTCCGTTGGGGGACCAGCTCAGCTCCTGGGCCGGAAAGTTCGGGAAGGTGCGCTCCCGCCGCCCCGTGCCGACGTCCCACAGGAACGCCGCACTCCCGGCGGCGTACTTCTCGATGATGACGCCGCTCATCGTGAAGAGCCCGCCTGCCAGCCCCTTCCCGTTCGGGCTGAAGGCCAGCGAGCGCCCGCCAATGAACTCGTAGCGTGGGGAGGCGGGCGGCAGAAAGCCGCGCAGGGTCTTCAGGGTGTTCCCCCGCGGATCGGTGAGGCGCACCGTGGCGTCTCCCAGGTTCAGGGCGAAGGTCCGTCCATCCGGGCTGACGGCGGCGGTCTTGACCGTGCCGTAGGTCGCCTCGTCCAGACCGCTCCTGAGATTCCAGCGCTTGACGGTGCTGTCCTCGCTGGAAGTCCAGAGCCTGTCTCCCGAAAGGGCGAGGGATTCCACCTTCTCCGCGTGCCCCACGAGCACCAGCTCCCGTCTCAGATCCGGCAGGCCGAGCTGGACGACGTTCCTTCCGGAGGCGACCAGCACGCCCTTCCCGCCGGGCCGCAGCGTCAGGGCCTGCACGCCGTCGGGCAGGAGGGCTTCCCCCAGCTTCCGGCCGGTCGCCAGGTCCCAGCGCTTCACCGTGCCGTCGTTCGCTCCGGAGATCAGGGTGCCGTCCGGGGCGAAGGTCAGCCCGGTCACCCGCCCGCCGTGCGCGGTCTGGCCCGCACGGCCCGCCTGGGTAGCCTGCGCAGGAGAAGGCTGATCCCTGAGGATGCCGGTCCTTTGACCCGTCGCCGCGTTCCACACCACGATGCCCCCGCCGAAAGAGCCAGAGGCCAGCACCGCACCCGCCGGGTGAACGGCCAGGGACAGGACGCGGCCGTAGAAGCTCTCCTCGCGGGACGGTGCCTCCGCCGCCGCGGTGATGCGGAAGGCGTCCCAGGTCGCCTTCCCTGTACGTGCATCACTGCGGATGAGGTGCCGGTTTCCGACCGTATCGAGGTGGGAGAAGTAGACCGCTGTCCCGTCGGGGCTGAAGACGACCACGGGGCTGCTGGGGACCGCGTCGCTGGAACTGTGGCTCCAGCGGACCCGGCCTGTCGTCACGTCGTAGGCCTGAACGTCTGAACCGATGTTGATGAGGGTCTGTCCGTCGGGACTGAAGGCCAGTGCCCCGTCGTACGTGTTCGTGGTGGCGATCCGGCGAAGTTCCTGGCCGGTCCGGGCGTCGCTCAGGACCAGGGGGGCCCGGCTTCCCCGCACCCGGTCGAGCCGCAGCACCGCGACCGTCCGCCCGTCCGGGCTCGAGGCCAGCGGTCCGGTGCCCAGGCTGGGCGTCTGCACGGTAGTCCGCAAGTGAGGGGTCAGGGGCGTGGTCTGGGCGGGAGCCGCCGTGGACACGGCCAGCAGGAGGGACGCCAGCAGGGATCGGGCCATGCCACAGGCTAAGGGGCGGAGCTGACGCTGGCCTTCACCAGGGGGAGTGCCCTCCCCGCCGCACCTACCGCAGCCGCCACCAGTTCAGCGCATTGCCGTCGCGCACCAGCAGTCCCGTCCCCTCGGGCGTGAAGGCGGCGGTGGGCCAGGGTGTCGGATACCCACAGCCGGTCAAGCGGGCCAGCCCGGTCGTGAGGCCAGCGGGCAACTTCACCTCCCGCCGCGTCTCCAGGTCGGCCACACGCAGGCCGTAGAAGGCCGCGCCGCACCCGTCCCCGGACGCCTCATACAGCAGCACATGACGGCGGTCCTTGGCGTAGTCCAGCAGCCTCAATCCCCGGTACACCTCCCTCGGGTCGCCGGTCCGCAGGGTCAGGCCGGGGTCCGCCTGGCCCGTGCGGGGGTCGAGGCGATAGAGGTACAGGTCGGCCTGTTCGGGTTGCACTTTGCTGCGCCGGGCCACCCCCCGCACCACCGCCCGGCCATCGGGACTGGGCAAGAAATAGGGGCGGTACTCGCTGCGCCACCCCTCCTGCCACAGGACCCGGCCCCTCTTGTCGGTGACGCTCAGCCGCGACTGGGAGCCCCCACCCGGCCGCTGCCGGACCTCCGTCCGCAGTTGGATCGTCCCCACTGGGCGGATATTGGGCTCCTGGCTCAGCAGCCGCCCCGTCCTCGCGTCCCAGGTGCGGCTCTGCCAACCATTGCTGCCTCCATCCTCCAATCGCGCGAACAGCGTCTCCTCGCCGGAGAAGCTCAACTCCGTTCGGTAGACGTTCTCCGGCAGCGCGAAGGTGTGCAGGGTGCGCCCGGCACGGTCGAGGACCGCCACACTTTCGGAGCGGGCCACGGCGATGAACTGGCCGTCTGGACTCACCACCAGCCCGGTCACGCCCTCCAGTCCCGACCCGCCCAGGCGCCGCCCCTGACCCCCCGGACGCACCACCCGCAGTTCGCCCTGCCCGTCGCCGGTGTCCAGCGCCACCAGGGCGCTTCCGCCGGGCAAGGGCACCGACGCCGTGACGGGCGTGCCCAGGGAACGGACGAAGGCCCCGTCCGAGACGCGATGCACCTCGGGCACGCTGCCGTCCCGCACAGTCAGGAACAGGGTGCCGTCGGGCGAGGGCACCGCGTCCCGCAGTTCACCTCTCCCCACGATCCAGCGGGGTCCCTGACCACTCAGGCTCCACAGGCTGACCTGATGCCCGCTGGCACTGTACGTGACGGAGGTGGTCCGGGGCGTCGCGGTCAGCAGCCGCCCCGTATCCACCCAGCGCACCTGGGGCTCGTCGTCGCGCCGTGCCCCGAAGCTGCCAAGCACCTGCCGCGACAGGACCTTGCCGTCCCGAGTGGCTATATCGAGGTACAGGACCGCGTCCCGGTCATAGGCACGCTTCTCCACGCTGCGCAGCGCCGCGACTCGCGTGCCGTCGGGCGAGGGTTCCACGTCCAGCACCTGTCCGGCGGGCAGGGTGATGTCACTCACTGGCCCCTCCCGCCCCGACAGGCGCAGGGTTGCCCGTCCCTTCCGAGGGGGGAGGACCGTCACGCCGTACCCTTCCGCGCAGCCGACCAGTTGCTGTTGCGAGGGGGCGCAGATGTTCCCCAGCACGGCCCGCCCGTCCGCCCGCAGGGTGTAGGCGGTTTGGTAGGGAGTCCCCTTCTTGTAGCCCCGGACCCGGATGAACGGCCCGGTCAGGGCGCCGCCGTCCGCTCGGAAGCCGTCCAGAAGCAGCCTCGGCCCGTAGTCCGCCCTCGCGTCCGGCAGACTGGCCGGAGGGGTCAACACCTGGCGCGACAGGGGCCTTCCGGTCTGTGCGTTCCAGCGGTAGAGGAGCCGCGTCCCGTCCAGGGTGTAGGCGGTGCCGTCCGGTCCCCAGGCCAGCCCGCCCGCGAAGCCCGCCGGGGAATTCAGCGTGTCGAAGGTGCCTGCCGCGTGGCCGTCGAGGCGGGCCGTCCCGCCGGAAGAGAGTTGGAGGGCGGGGGCCGCGCCGGTCAGCACGGCGCAGGTCAGGGCAGCGGCCAGCCGCCAGCGGCGGGGCACCGAACGGGGCTTCGTCATGGGGCCCCAGCCTAGGGGCGGCAGGCTGACGGGCCGTGAGAGCGCGGCGCCGGGACTGGCCCCAGAGGCCGGGTCGGAGGTGGCCTGGCTGAGCAGACCCCGGGCCAGACGACCGTCAGCTCCGCAGCCTACCCTGGTGTCATGAAGTCAAGTCTCCTGGCGGCGCTGCTGACGCTGAGCGGCGGGGCATCCGCGGTCACGCTCCCCATCGAGCGGGTGCTCAGCGGTCACACCGGCTGGACGACAGGCGCGGCCCTCTCGCCGGATGGGCGGCAGCTCGCCCTGATCTCGCGCTCGGCGGTGTACCTGACCCAGGTGGGCAGCGGCAGACAGACGGCCTTGGCGGGTCACCTCGGCGTTGTGACGGGGGCCGCGTACACGCCCGACGGTAAGACGCTCCTGACCAGCGGCAGTGACGGTACCGTTCGGCGCTGGGATGCGGGCAGCGGGAAGCGGCTGTCCACCCTGCAGGCCTGTGGTCTCACGCCAGACGCGGCAAACAGCCATGAGTGGGCGACCTCGCTCGCGGTGCGGTCGGCCACCGATTTCACTGTGAGCTGCGCCGGAACCGTGCAGGTCTGGCGCGGCGGGCAGCGGGTCCGGACCCTGCCGGGAGACCTGGCCGCGTACAGCCGGAACGGCACCCGGCTGGCCGTCTCGAACGGTGGGCGGCCCCTGAAGCTCTATGACGCGCAGACGTTCGAGGAGAAGGCCGAGTTCGCCCTGCCCCGGCTGGCCCGGCCCATCGACGTGTTCACGACGCCCGGTCCGCCAAGTGCGCTGGCCTTTTCCCCGGACGGGACCCGGCTCGCCGTGGCCTTCAGTGACAGCATGCCCAAGGTCGAGAACTTCCAGGCAGCGGTGTACGACACCGCCAGCGGAGCATTGCTGTTCGAGTTGAACGGTTATCCGGACCTCGTGCAGGGGCTGGCCTACAGCCCCGACGGGAAAACGCTGGCGGCGACCGGGCGCAGCAGCGCCAAGCTGTACGACGCGGGCACGGGCCGGGAACTCCGGCGCCTCCAGCCCCCCAACACCCGCATCGGTGTGAACGCAGTGGCCTGGACCCCGGATGGCCGTCAGGTGATCGCCACTAGCACCCGGAAGGGCGCGGAGGTGCTGGACCTCTCCGGCCGGGTGAGCCGCACCTACACCGCTCCGGCCGACATGGTGCCTGCCCTCGCTTGGAACCCGGCGGGCACTGTGCTGGCCACAGGTGGCATGGACGGGCAGATCGTGCTCTGGAAGGGTACGGCTCCCCTGAGCCGCTGGCAGGCCCACCAGGGCGGCGCCACGGGGCTGCTCGGGGTCAACGACCTGACCTTCTCCCCGGACGGCATCCGCCTCGTCTCCGGGGGGCAGGACGGCACCCTGCGCTTCTGGACGCCCGGCGGGAAGCGGCTGACCAGCATCGGCCTGAAGTCCAACACGGTGGGCCTGCCGCAGTTCTCCGGGGACGGCCAGACCCTGCTGTTCGGGGAGGGGACGGCGCTGTACCTGGGGAACACGGCCCGGCTGCTGCGCAAGGCGGAGTGGCCCATCCAGCCCGTCACCCAGGCGCTGTACCAAGCCAGGGGTCAAGCCGGGTTCCTCGACCCGCTGCTGTGGAGGAAACAGACCGGGGAGACGTTCTGGCAGTTCAAAGGCACGGGCGGCAGCACCTTCGCCGCACGGCTCCTGCCTGATCACCGGACGGTGCGCGAGTTGTCCGCAGCCTCGAACGGCACGGCCCTGAGCCAGTACGACGCACTGACGGGCAAGATGATCCGGAAGATCCTCCCAGCCTCGACTTTCGAGAACGCCTACACCGCCTCGTTGGGCGCGGACGGGAGACGCTTCGCCTTCGGGAAGACCGACGGCACCACCGAACTCTGGAGCGTGGACAGCCGGCTGAACGTGCGGCGCCTGGCCTCCTTCCCGGGGGAGGGCCGGGTCTACAAGACGGCGATCAGCCCGGATGGTCGCTTCGTCGCTGCACGGCGCGGCGAGAGTGTGACTGTCTACGACGTGCGCCGGGGGGCCGAGGTCGGGACGTATCAGGGCCTCGCGGCCTCCTCCTCCGCCCTGGCCTTCAATCCAGCGGGCACACGGCTCGCGGTGGGCAGCGGTACGGCGCAGCGCGGCGGGACGGTGACGGTGTTCGAGGTCAGGTGAAGACCACAACGTCACAGCAGCCTTCACCGCACGGTCCGTTGAATCTACGGCCCGGACTCTCACCCACAGGAGTGCTCATGACCCAGCATCGTCCCCGCGCCAGGACCGCGCACTGCCTCTTTCTCGGACTGGCCCTGTGCGTCGCCGCCGGGGCGCAGGACCCGGACCGGGACCTCACCCGGTATCTGGACCTGGGGCCTTCCGCCGCTCGGCCGCTCGCCCTGTTCCTGGGGACTTCGGGCGCGCAGGGCCGCAGGTATGACCTGTCGCGGCTCACGGCCACCCTGGCGCCTGTTACGCCCGCCTCCGGCCAGGCGTCCACCGCGTCGCTCTCGGGACCCGCTGAAGTCCAGCTGGCGCCACAGGCGCCCTATCCCCGCCAGGGCATTCCCCTGACCTTCCGGACGAACGCCCCGGCGGGCGTGTACCGAACAGACCTCCGGCTCCCGGACGGCCTGCATGTCGCCTCCCTGACGCTCGCCCTCAACCCGCAGGTGAAGCGGCCCGATGCGCTGAAGCCGGGCACCCAGTTCCTGCACCTGGGCGGGGACGGCGGGTACACCCGCAGCGGCCAGCCGCTCACCCATGCTGCGCTCCAGGGACGGCTGTTCACCCTCCAGGCTGTGACGGCCAGCGGGGCCACCTTCCAGGTCGAGGGGGTCTCCGGGGAGGTGCAGTGGAGGGGCCAGCCCGGCGACGCTTTCCCCGCCCTCTTTCCCGTGGCCCCCGACCCCACCCTGGACATCTTCCGCAAGACGCTGGTCGGCAGGCCGGTGTGGGCCTACGGCGGGCTGAACGTGAGCTGCCGGATGACGGGACGGCCAACAGCACGGTGACTTTTCAGGCAGACCTGCGGGAGCCCCTGCGCATCAAGCGCATCCTGCGCCTCACGCGGCCGGTCTGGGCGGGCGCGCAGCGCTACCTGGGTCTGGACAACGGTGGAGCGGACCTGATCGCCTTCACGCCCATCGTGGTGCAGGTGGAGCGCCCGGCGGGGGCCAGGGTCGTGAGCGGGAGCAGTTCGGGGCCCGAGGCCAGGAACGCACCGGGACGCCTCTTCGACGACGCCCGCACCTCGCCCTTGTGTCAGACCATGAACCTGGTCCTGGCAGACACCTGGAGCCTGCCGCGCACCTTCAGCGCCGCTCCGCCCAGTGGTCGGGTTCCGCTGGACGCTCCGGCCAGCCCGGAAGGTCTGGACCGCTGGCAGTACGCCTGGCTGTTCGGCTTTCCCAGCGCCACCTACGGCCCGCGCGAGGAACTGCTGAAGCTGCGGACCTGGCAGTACATCAACATTCCCTTCCCGGCGACCGTCTCCTTCGACGAGCGCGGCAAGGTGACGCAGGTGCAGGTTCCGCGCCTGCCCTGAGACGGGGGCAGCGGTCCAGCTTCCATGACCCTCCTTCGGGGACGAACGCCAGAGCCCCATCAGGTTCCGCCCATACCCTCAGGGCATGCTCGCCTCCCTGTGGACCCTCGCTCTGGCCGCCAGCCCGCACACGGCGTCTCCACCGCCCTCCGTGTGCCCCAGCATCCTCATCTCCCCGGTCTCCGTCACCGTTAAGAACGAGCGTGGCCTGGTTCTGGGCACCGCCGCTGCTGGATTTGATCCCTACCGCTTCCCCGGCGACACGCTCAAGGTCACTTTTCAAAAGGGTGAAGACGGGCGCTACACCGTCACGGCGTCCAAGCGCTGGTATCGGCCCACCACGGTGCGGGGCGTCCGGGTGCAAGAGGGAAGCTGCGGCCCGGTGAATCCGCCCCACCTGACGCTGACCCTGAGGCCCCGGCCGGGCGCCCCCTTGATCCGCGACTTCTAGATCCGCTCCACGCGTGGAGACGTGAGCGGCTCCTGGCCTGCCTGGACCGCCTACCGGGTCTTTCTGGATGCCCCGGCGAGCGTCGGCCGCGCCGTAGCCTGGCACTCCAGTCGCCCGGATGTGGCGACCATCGACGGGCTTGGTGTGCTGCGGACCAAGTGCCTCAAGACCCGCCAGACCACGGTGGTCACCGCGACGCTGAAGGCCGACCCCACCCGGAAGGCCACCGCCCGCTACAGCACCGGCTCGGCCCGGATCGACTGCCGGAACGCTGGGGGAAAGTAGGGCGTGATGAAGTGGACCCGGTTGCTGGCTATCCTGGTGACCCTGGGTGCCGTAGGACTGTTCGGGCTGGCCCTGGCGGTTGCGGTCTTCGTGTCGATGGACGAGATCTCGGGTGTACACCTGCCCCAGCTGTACTGGGTGGCGGGGGCGCTGGCGCTGGCCGGGGGGCTGGTGGGCTGGGGCGCGGTCCGGCTGTGGGACCGCAGCGACCGGGAGCAGGAATGAGCGCCGCGGCGCGCTGGGGGCTGCGCGTGGTTCTGGCCCTGGTGCTGATCGCCTTCGGGGCCTGGCTCACGTCCCCCAAGAGTGAACGGATCCGGGTGATGTGCACGCACACGCCGTTCTGCCCGGACCCGCTGGTGTACCTCCAGAACGCCGAGCGGCAACCCTGGCAGCAGGATTACTCGACGTCCCTCAACCTCCGGCCCGGTGAAGCCCGCGACGTCACCCTGGTGTTCGACCTGAATGGCGTTCCCGCCGACACGCCCGTGAAGGTGGTGCAGGTCAGCCGCCGCTGGCTGAACCGCTCTATCGGGGAGCTGTCTGCCCGGCCCCAGGGACCGGGCCAGGAGACCGTCTTTTACCGGGACCCGGAACTCACGGTCCACGCCCGGCGCGCCTTCTTCCAGGGCGGACAACTCACGGTGAAGGTCACGGCCGCGCGTGACGCCCGGCCGGGCCTCTCGGTGCTGAACCGGACCGTGCAGAAGCAGGGAACGCGCTGGGGCAGCACCGGGCAGGCCACCCTCCGCCTGTGGCTTCATCCCCCGCGGTAAAGGGTCAGGGTATGGGTGCCCCCCTGCCAGTGCCCGTTTTCTGAAGGGTCGGCAGGACAACGGAAATCCAGTTCCGTGATGCCCCTAGCGCAAGCCAGCCTCAGTTCCCTTGCCGGATTCGCCAGACCTGCACGCCCCGCTCGTTCAGTGTCACCAAGCTCTGCCCACCCTGAATGAAGCCCAACGCTTCACCCGCCCCCTTCTGCTCGCCCAGCAGCCGGCCCGTCGCCGTGTCATGCAGCCGCAGGTCCGGCCCCGGAAAGGTGAAGGTCGTCCCATCCGGACTGAAGAGAATCGGGCCACCCCGGGAGGGGGCCGGGTTGACGAACTCCGGCCAGACCCGCAGCGACCGCCCGGTCCTTCCGTCCCAGACCTGGAGCCCGTTCCCAGCCAGCGACACCACCCGCTCCCCGTCCGGGCTGAGGCCCATCGCCGGGCCGTTGTTCCAGACCTTGCCCAGAGCGACGCGCACCCCACCCGTGACCAGATCCCGCACCAAGGCCGCAGGGCGCTGGCCTCCATCCTGTTCCAGACTCAGCTTGTAAGCCCGGTTCCCTACCCAGGACACTCCCCGCACCTCTTCTGGCGGGCACTTCGCCCCGGTCGGCTGCCCGTCTGGCCGGTAGGGCTGACAGGGCGCAGCGACAACACCGCCGTCCGCCACGCGGCGTACCCCATAGGCAGGCACCTGACCCTGTCGCAGGTTCACCCCCAGGAGTTGCTGGCCGTTCGGACTGAAGGTAAGGGCGTCGCCCGGCATTCCGGACAGTGTGCGTGCCCCCCTCTCTCCCAGGACATCCCAGAGGTAGACGGTGCTGCCGGCCGGGTACCTCTCCATTGTCATGTGGAACATGGTCGTGATGCCGCCCGTCAGCGTCTGGCCGCCAGGGCTGAAGGCCAGCGAGCGACTCCCGATGGAATCGAACCGCGTCCTCGGCGGCAGGAAGCCGCGCAGAATCCTCAGGGTGTGGCCCCGCGCGTCCGTCAGGCGCACGGTGGTGTCTCCCAGGTTCAGGGCGAAGGTCTGGCCGTCCGGGCTGACGGCCGCCGTCTTGACCGTGCCGTGGGTCGCCTCATCCAGCCCACTCTTGAGATTCCAGCGCTTGGCCGTGCCGTCAGCGCTGGAGGTCCAGAGCGCAGTCCCGGAGAGGCCGAGGGACCAGACCTTCTCCGCGTGCCCCACCAGCACCCGTTCCCGGCGCAGGTCAGGCAGGCTGAGCTGGACCACGGTCCTCCCGGAAGTGACCAGGACCCCCCGTCCACTGGGCAACAGCGCCGATCCCTGCACCCCTTCGGGCAGGGGGGCTTCCGCCAGCTTCTGGCCCGTCTCCACGTTCCAGCGCTTGACGGTACCGTCGTTCGCCCCAGAGATCAGCGTGCCGTCCAGGGCGAAGGTCAGGGCCGTCACCCGACCACCGTGCGCGGTCTTGCCGGCCAGGGCCGCCTGCGTGGCCCGCCGGGAAGAGGGCCGGTCGGTGAGGGCGCCGGTGCGCTTCCCTGTGAGCGCGTCCCAGAGGACGATGCCGCCGCCGAATGAGCCGGAGACCACGAGTGTGCCTGCCGGATGAACGGCCAGGGCCTGAGGGCGGTTGTAGAACGCGCCGCTCCTGTAATACTCCGCGCTGCCAGGGTTCACCCGGTCTGGTTCCCCCCACACGACCTTGCCCGTTCGGGCGTCCAGCAGGCGCAGCGTCCCGCCCGGTGAGGAGAGATACACGCGCTGCCCATCCCGGCTGAACGCGACGGCCAGGCTGCTGGGACCACCCGAGGACCAACGCTCCCGACCCGTGGCGACGTCGTGCGCCCGGACCTCCGCCCCGACGCTTACCAGGGTCCGCCCATCGGGGCTGAACATGACCGCCCCGGCGAAGGTGTTCGGCATGGCTCTGTGCCACTGCTCGCGACCTGTGCGGGCATTACTCAGGACCAATGCCGCTCCTTCCCGCTGCATGCCGTCAGGCCGCAGCACCGCCACAGCCTGGCCATCCGGACTCAGGGCGAGCAGTCCTGTTCCCAGGCTGGTGTCTGCACGGTGGTCCGCAGCCCGAAGGTGACGGGCGCGCCCTGCGCGAGAGCAGGCGTGGATCCGACCAGCAGGAGGGTCGCCAGCAGCAACGAGCGGGGCATACGGCAAGGTACCCGGGGAAGCTGATCAAAGCCCTAGCCCAGCAGAGGGTTCATCTGGCTGATTGCGCCTGAACGCGCACGTCGAGGCTGACCATGCCCTGGGTGTCGGTCCGCGACTCAACCTTGCGAATCCCGATGAAGAACGTAACGTCCTGTCCCGTTGGTGGTGCGTCCGGCGCCGCGGTCAGAGAGAGCTGCGTCTGGTTGCCGGTAAAGGGCTGCTGGCTTCCCGTGGCGGTCAGGGTACCGTCCCGCGAGCGGCCCAACACACCAGCAGGAAGCGCCTCTCCATGCCAGGGAACCAGTTGCAGGGCCTGTCCCTCGGGGATGCTATTGCGGTCTACCCGGACCGTGACGGTGCGAGTCTCGCCGGGCGCCAGGGTGACCGAGCCATCCTGGAGATACCCGAGTGGTTGACGTTCAGCCGGCGTGTTGGTCAGGCATACCGGCAGGTCGCGGCAGGCCTGGCCACAGGCACCCAGCCCCAGAGGCAACCCGGCGCACAGGGCAAGGAGAAGCAGCTTTTGCATGATGATAAGTCTACCCACAGGGCGACGGCTCCACTCGCCTGAATACGGCCTTAAAGATGCACCAGCACGCTCTCCTTGCCGCTCATCTGCGGCCCGTACAACTGCGTGCAGAGCGCTCCAATAAGAGCTGGGTCACCGCCCCAGACCGTCCGGTATGCCAGTATGCCCTGCGCTACCGTGACCCCATGCCCCTGCGCCCCTTTCCTTCACTGCGCCGTGTCCTGACCGTGGTCCTGCTGCTGGCCACGCCAGTGGCCCTCTCGTCCTGCGGCAACTGCGCCGATGCTGGCCTGTGCAAGATTGCCCCTGATGAGACCCAGCCATATGCCGTCGCCCCCAGCCTGGCGGTGGTAGCCCCTGGGCAGACCGTCACCATGCCCATCGAGATTGATCTCCGGGGCATCTCCGAGACCGAGCTACTGGAGTTCGGCAGCGGGGACCCGGCTGCCAAAGCCGTGGGAGACCGGCGGGTGCTGGCCGTCTTCGATGACGGCAAGGTGGTGGTGCGCTGGTCGGGCGTCCCCTTCACCGGGCGCTTGGCCGAAGTGCAGGTCACGGCGACGCCTGACGCGCGGGTTTCGGCGGGACCCGGGTATTACTACTCACTGGGCGACCGGGCCTACATCCGCAAGGTCAATTCCAGAACCATCCGGGTCAGCCCCCTGAGCATGACCGTGGCGGTGCAGCCCCAGGCCGGTCCGCAGACCAGCGACTGAGCCGTCGTGAGGGCCGGCATGGTCCTGGCCCCCCTCGGCACCCTCCTGCCCTGATTGACCGCGACCGCTCAGACAGACAAGCAGTCAAGGGGCCTTGCGATGCGCCCCGGTGCGCTCCGCCGACCCCCTATCTTGCGGACGTGAAGCCTTTGCTCTGCACCCTTACCTCCGGTTCCCCTGCGCGGACCGGCTTGGGCGCACAGGGCGCCGGGCCGTGATGAGGCGGCACTGGCCTGCTCTGGTCGTGACGCTCTGGAGCGTGCTGGGGCTGTTCGCGGCTGTGGCGTTGCTGGGGTACAGCTTTCTGGACACGGCCTTTGCGGGAGACGTGCTGAAGAACAGTGACGTACCGCAGCCTCGGGTCGACCGGGTGCGCTACACCCTGGCGGGATTGACTTACCTCCACGGGTCCCAAGTGGTGTCTGGGCCGCACCGTTCCCTGCCCCTCATCCTGGGCTGGCTGGCCCTGACGGCCCTGCTGATGTGGGGCCTGTGGCGTCGGTGGGCGCTGTTCCCGGCCCGGCGTGCCCTGCGGGTCAGTGTGGCTTCTCTAGCGCTGGTGGTCCTTCTGGGTGGCCCTGCCCTGCTGCTGGCCTCCTGGCAGCACAATCGCCTGTTGCGAGTGCCCACGGTGGGGCAGAAGCAATCCATAAGCAGGACCACGGTCTGGCCGCACATGCTGCATGTGTGGCACTGCGGGCGCTGGGTGGAGGATTCCCTGGGTCCGGCGTGTCAGGACGTGCGGCACTCCACCTGGCCCAATCCCACCCTCTGGGCCGTCATGGGTGTACTCGTCACGGCTGGTGCAGGCCTGTGGCGGCCTACCGCAAGCGGCCCCTGAATCTCCAACTATCTCGGGGGCACTTCCTCGCCCAGCAGCACCCGGGCGACTGCGGCCCGCAGGGCTGGATCTTGCAGCAGGGGCAGGCTCCGGTCGGCATGGCCCCCCTCAACCAGCCCTCTGGCCAGACTGAACGCCCCGAGCGGCTGCTTTCCGGCAGTCAACCGGGAGAGGGCCTGCCGGGCGCCCGCCACGTTCCCCCGCCGGGCACGGATCTCCACCACCGCCAGCCCGGCGTCGTCTGGCAATGGCGTGTGGGTGGCCAACGTGTCCAGGGTCGCCGGGGAGACCCGGGCCAGCGTCGCCAGCACGACCGTTCTCGCCTCATCGGGGACCTTCGCCGAAAGCTCCAGGGCGGCCATCAAGAGGAGGCTGGCCTGCTCGGTCCTTCCCTTCTTTGCACGCGGTTCGGCCCCATTCACCAGGGCGTAGACGGTTGGCAGTGAGGGCCAGGCCTGCGCCCGCCGGATGGCCTCGCCCACATCGCCCCGCTCGGCCAGTCCCTGCACCAGCGCTCCCCGCAGGCGGTCCAGGCCCTCTGGGTCACGCCCGGTCCAGCTCCGGATCAGGGTGTCGGCGGTGGCGGCGTCCCCCAGCGAGGCCAGTGCCCGGACCACCGCCCCGGTGTTTGCCGGAGAATCGCTGGCCTCCAGAAGCCCACGCGCTTCGTCCACCAGCCGCCGGGCCACGTCCAGCCGGCCCTGACCTGCCAGGATGCCCCCGATGTGCGCCAGGCTCTGGACCCGCAGGGAGACAGGCAACGTGCGGGCCAGGCGGGCGGCTTCTGGGGCGTATCCGGCCGTGGTCAGTTCGCGGGCGAGATGCTCACGCATGGTCCAGGGTAGCGGGGCACGGGTCGCCACCTGATACGCCCGCGTACCGTCTCCCAGCTTGACCAGCAGCAGGGCGCTGCGGATACGAACGATGTCCTCGGCCCGGTCAAGTGGAAGCTGCGCCAGCGCCTGACGCGCCACCTGTGGGAAGCCCGCCTGATGGAAGCCTTCCGCGACGGCGAGCCAGGCCCTCTGAGTCTGTGGGTCCGCCAGAGCAGGGATCAGTTGGCTGGCCCGGCTCAGGTCACCCGTCGCCGCGACGGTGGGGAGCACGAGCTGGACCACCCGCGCCCGCTCCGCTGCCGTCAGGCGCTCATACGCGGCCCAGGTCGCATCCGCCACGGCGCGCACCTCGCCTTCCTTCGCCGGGGAGGTCATCGCCACCTGGGTGAGGATGGCGAGGGCCTGCACGCGTTCCACCGGTGTGCCCAGCGTGCCCAGCACCTGGACCGCCGCGCCGCTCCCCCTCGCCTGCAAGAACGGCAGGCCCGAGACGGCCCAGACTCGTACCCGGTCCGGGCTGTCCACCAGGGCCAGGGCCCGGCGGGCGACGTCCACCGCGCCCTGCCGGGCCAGCGCGGGCATGCTCAGCATCACCGCGTCCCGGCGGGCCTGGGACGGCAGCGGGCGCAGCGCGGCCAGCCAAACGTCGTGTTGACCGAGTTCAGCCCGGGCCAGGTGAGGCAACTCGGGCAAGGCGGCACTCGCGGGCCAGGTCAGCACCTGGGAGGCGACGGTACGGCGCTCGGCGGGAGTCAGGTCACGCGCTTGGGCACTGGGGAGCAGCAGGGCACCCAGTAGCAGGGCGGCGGGAAGCAGGCGCATGGGTGCAGAGTGGCGCAGAGGGGCTGACGGGACGTGAGGTGAATCGTCCATGCGTCCGCAGATGCGGTATTCAGCGGCACCCGGCGCCTCGAGTTTGTCTCCACAGGGGCACACCAGCAGCCCCCGAACGGCACACGTCTGGCCACACGGCGGGCGGCCTGGGAGAGTCCAGGGTGAGCGTCTTCTGGTCCTGTGGAGTCAAAGGGCACCGGGCAGGGAGCGAAAGGGAGACGGTCTGTCCTCTGGGGTCCGGCAGCTTCAGGGAATGGTCAGGCCCAGCAGCACGGACAGGGCGCCCAGGAGCAGGGCCAGCACACCGAACCCGAGACTCCAACCCCAGAACTTTCGCCGACGGCGCCGCGCCGATGCGACCCCGAAGCCCAGAGCGAGCAGCCCGCAGAGCGCGGCCAGCGGCACCGTCTGATTCAGGAGCAGGTAGGGGCGGTCGAGGGTGAGGCGCGACCGGTAGGTGTCTGGAACCTGCGCCGGGGCGGCCAGAACGCACGGCCACGTCAGAACGGCGAAGGCCAGGAAGGACCGCCTCACGGCAGCCCCAGCACGGTGAAGCTCGCGCCCGGGGAAGTGCCGACGCCCAGCAGCAGTGCCCGGCTGTCCGGGCGGGGTTCTGGCAAGTTAACCAGGTACGGGGCGACGTTTCTGGCAGGCCGCCTGAAGTTCAGGCGGCCTGCTGCACGGTCTCACCCCAGATCCGCAGCGCGTTCGTCAAATTGCTTCGCCTTGCTGAGGTGGGTATGGTGGTTCGGGTGTGCTGGTGAAGGTTCGAGACGCGGGCGTGCAGGGCGAGGAACTCCTGGGTCCGTTGTCGTCGCTTGAACCCTAGTTGTTGTCGTTCCTGTCGTCGGGTGGGGCGGTGTGACTGCTCGATCAGATTGTTACACCGTAAAGCTGAGGTGACTTGGACGTGCTCCACAAGGTGGAGCACGCGAAGTTCCCGGATGGCCGCACCGTAGCTCCACAGCTTGTCGGTGTGGATGACCTCGGGGGCGTCGTACTCACCAAGCAGCCGGGTAAAGAAGGTGCGGGCCGCCTGCGTGTCCCGGTGCGGCTGAAGTAGGATGTCGAGCACGGCGCCGTACTCGTCCACCGCCCGCCATAGCCAATGGGTGACCCCTCCGACCTTCACGCACACCTCGTCCAAGGACCACCGGGAACCCCGTCGGGGTTCCCGGTGACGCAGTTCTTCGGTGAGCAGAGGGGCGAACTTGATGTTCCATTGGCGCAGGGTTTCGTGACTGACGACCATCCCGCGTTGAAACAGCAATTCTTGCACGTCTCGCTGGCTGAGCGGGAAGCGGTGATACAGCCATAGGGCGTAGCCGATGATGCTCAGAGGAAAACGATGGCGGTAGGGCTTCCGGTCCTGCACAGTTCAGCAGCCTACCCGGTTTAACTTGCCAGAACCCTCCTGGGCAAGGAGGGCAGCGTCGGCACGCAGGCACTCGCTGACGCCCTGCACGTCACGCCGGCCAGCATCACCGGCATGCTCCGCAAACTTACCCAACTGGGGCTGGTCGATCACGCCGCCTACCGGGGGGCCAGCCTCACTCCCGCCGGCGAGAAGGTCGCGCTGGAGGTGGTACGTCATCACCGACTCCTGGAGCTCTACCTGCACCGGGCGCTGGGCTATCCCCTCGACGAAGTCCACGACGAGGCTGAGCGCTTGGAGCACGTCATCAGTGAGAACTTTGAGGCCCGCATCGCGGCCTGGCTGGGACATCCCGACTTCGACCCGCACGGCGATCCCATCCCTGGCCCCGACGGAGAGCTGCCTGTTCTCGACGAGCGACCCCTCAGTGGCGTGCAGCCGGGGGAGCGGGTGTGGGTCACCCGGGTACCGGAAGACTCCACCATTCTCCGTGCCCTGATGGACGTGGGCCTGACACCCGGCGTGGAGGTGCAGGTGCTGCAGCTTGATCCGGCCCTGGGCACCCTGCACCTGGACATTGGAGGCGCGCTCCTCACCCTCGCCCTCCCCGTCGCCGGACGGGTGCGGGTCGCCGAGGGGGTAACGGCATGAGCCGCGCCGCCCCGAGCTTCGACGAGCGGATGAATGCCCGGGCGGTCGCCATTCTGGACCGGCGCTCGAACCGGCGGGGAGTGGCGCGGGTGATGCCCTTCCTGGGGCCGGCCTTCGTCGCGTCGGTCGCGTACATGGATCCTGGAAACTTCGCCACCAACATCCAGGGCGGCGCGCAGTTCGGGTACCTGCTGCTGTGGGTGGTGCTCTCGGCCAGCCTGATGGCGATGCTGATTCAGACCCTCTCGTCCAAACTCGGCATCGTCACCGGGAAAAACCTGCCCGAGCATGTCCGCGACCGCTGGCCCCGTCCACTGGTGTGGTTTTACTGGGTGCAAGCGGAACTCGTGGCAATGGCGACGGACCTCGCAGAGTTCCTGGGTGCCGCGCTGGCCTTTTCCCTGCTGTTCAGCCTGCCCCTGCTGTGGGGCGCGGTGATCACGGGCGTCATTACCTTCACGATTCTGGCCCTGCAACACCGCGGCTTCCGGCCCATCGAGATCGCCATCACCGCCTTCGTCGCCGTGATCGCGCTCGCCTACGTCGTGCAGGTGATTTTCAGCCGTCCCGGGTTGGAAGCCCTAGGCGGATTCGTGCCGCGCTTCTCCGGTCCAGACAGTCTGTACCTGGCGGTGGGAATTATCGGCGCGACGGTGATGCCGCACGTGATCTACCTGCACAGCGCCCTGACCCAGAACCGCATTCCGACCGGAACAGAGGAGCAAAAACGGCGCCTGCTGCGTTACAACCAGTTCGATGTCGTCCTGGCCATGACCATCGCGGCGCTGATCAACATGAGCATGCTGGCCTCGGCCGCCGCCGCCTTCCACTTCTCGGGCAAAGCGGAAGTGGCCGACCTGACGGTGGCGTACCAGACCCTGACGCCCCTGCTGGGCGGGGCAGCAGCTGCCGCGTTCGCGCTCGCGCTTCTCTCCTCAGGGCTGTCCAGCTCGGCGGTGGGCACGATGGCCGGGCAGGTCGTGATGCAGGGCTTCGTGGGCTTCCGAATTCCGTTGCTCCTGAGGCGGCTGATCACCATGCTCCCTGCCTTCGCGGTGATCCTGGCTGGTCTCAACCCCACCGACACGCTGGTGCTCTCACAGGTCGTGCTCTCATTCGGCATTCCCTTTGCCCTGGTGCCGCTGCTGATCTTCACGGCCCGGCGCGACATCATGGGGACTTTGGTCAACACCCGTCTCGTCACCGTCACGGGATGGCTGATCGCCGCACTGATCATCGGCCTCAATGTGTATCTCCTGGCCCAGACCCTCCTGGGTTGAGTGCCCCTCCCCTGAGCAGCCAGGCCGCTTGGCTCAGGGGTTCAACGCCTCCTGAATGGCCTCTTCAAGCGCGGTGACACTCAACTGCGTGAGCGGTTGACCATTCACGAAGAAGGTCGGCGTGCCCGTGACCCCGAGCGCCTCGCCGTCCTGACGGTCGCGTTCGACCAGGTCGCGCACAGCGGTGGACCCGAGTGTGGCTTCGACTGGACCCAGATCGAGGCCCATGTCCTGGGCGTACCCAAGAAACTTGTCCTTTTGGGAGGTCTGCTGCTCGCCCCACTCGGGTTGCTTGTCGAACAGGTACTCGCGCATGCGCCAGCGCTTCTCCTCACCCTGTTGTGCCGCCGCTTCGATGGTGCCGGCCGCGAGCAGAGAATTCGCGTGCAGTGGGAAGTAGCGGGCCACCAGCCGGACCTGACCCTGGTATTTGCTGAGCAGCCGCATCAGGTCGGGTTCGATGGCCCGGCAGGACTCACACTCGGGGTCGAAGAACTCCACGACCGTGACCGGGGCATCGGCAGGGCCAAGGGTGGGGCTATCGGTCCGAACCAGACGTTCGCTGGCCTGGACGGGAGTGAGGCGGCTCTGAGGTGCCTCGCGGTTCGCGGCACCCAGCACCAGCAGTGTGGCGAGGACGGCGAGGCTGCCGAGGGCGAGAAGCAGGAGGACGGTGTTGCGTGGGCTGGTCACTGGGCACCTCGGACTTTCGTGAACAGGAGGCTGAGGGTGATGATGCTGAAGGCGGTCAGGCTCAGCAGCGGGATGGTGACGAACCCCAACCACTCGGGGGTGGTTTAAGGAAGCTGCTACCAAGCGCAAAGTGAAGGCTTTCCCGAGCTACACCGGGAAGCGCCCGATCACCCGGTCGTACTCGCGCTGGGCCTCGCCCAGCGCCAGCCGCGAGTAGATTTCTAACGACTGCCGGGAAGCATGGCCGCTGTACGGCTGAATCAGCGCGTCGTCGAGGCCCTGTTTCTTGAGCCAGGTCAGCAGGAAGTGCCGCAGCTTGTGCGGCGACAGGCTGCGATCAATGTTCGCCAGAGCCGTGTAGCGCTCAAACATTCGCCGCACGCCCCGGTCGCTGTACCGGCGCTTCCACGAGGACTCGAACAGGTAGATTCCTCCCTGTTGTCGTCTCTGGCCGATATGAAGCGCCAGCGTCTCCTTGAAGGGTGCTGGGAACGGCACCACCCGGTCCTTGCTCCCCTTCCCCAGGTTTACCCGGATCTGGCAGGCGTCCAGGTCCACGTCCGCGAGGCGCATCATCACCAGTTCGGACACGCGTACACCGGTGTACAGGAAGGTCTTGATCAGCACGAGGTCAGCGGTGCGGCGCGTGCGCCACACCGCCTCGTAGAACGCCCGCACCTGCTGCTCGGTCGGCACCCACGGCAGGCGGCGCGATGGTCCCGGCACCTCCACTTCCAGTTCGGTCCGCAGGTGACGGAACACCTCCTTGAGGTAGGCGTAGTCTGGCCGCTCAGCCCGCAGCAGTTTCGCCAGTTCACGCGCTTTCTTCTTCGCCCCGGTGCGCCGCGTCTGTGTCATGCGTCCACCTCGACCTCCAGCTTGAGCCTGCGAGTCAGGTCCAGTTTGAACTCCCCGTATGGGTTGATGTGGTGGTGCATCAGGGGCGACAGGGCACGCCAGTCCTCGGCGGTCATCCGCTGCCGCCACGTCTCGCTGCCCAGCACTCGCTGGATCATCAGGGTGTTGACGTACACCAGGCTGTTTTGCAGCAGTTGCAGCGCCAGCATGGAGATTTCCTGCGCTTCGAGGTTGTTGGTGCTGATCTCCCCGCCCTTGCCGAAGAAGATGAAGTTGGTCGTGCCATTCCAAGTTTCAATGACGTTCAGCCCCTCGTGAATCTCCCGGCGCACCTCCTCCCGGTGCAGGTACTCGCAGACGAAGATGGTCCGCAGCACCTTCCCCAGTTCGCACAGGGCTGCGTAGGTCGGGTGCTGGGCGTTGGCCCGGGTGAAGCGTTGCAGGATGGCCTCGGGGTCGGCCAGCCCCAGACGCAGTGCCGTCGCGTACTTGACCATCGGCTCGTACTGCTGCCGGATGAGGTCCCAGCGGATCGACCGCTGTGCCTGCACAGCGGCCAAGTTCGGCACCTGAGCCGCGAACGCCATATTCGGCAGGTACAGCCGCTGATGGGCGATGTCCGCCAGACGGGGCATCAGTTTGAACCCCAGCAGGTGGGTGAAGGCGAAGCCCGGCTCGCTCTGCCCGTGGGTGTCTACATAGTTCTTCTCGACAGACAGCGAGGTGCAGTGGCGCAGGACCCCCTCGATCATGGCCGCCACTTCTGAAGAGGAGCAGGACTTCATGCTGGAGTAGATGCAACTGGCACGTCTCTCGACGTGCCAGTAGATCATCACCCCATCCCCGCCGTACCGGATGGACCGCTGCGTCCGCAGGTTCCCGTCCCAGGCGGCGTATTTCTTGGCATCACTGGCGCAACTGGTGGTCCCCTCGCCCCAGATGTCCGGGCGGCGCGCGGCCAGCGTGGCGTTCACGACTGCGGCGTTCGCCGCCCGCAGCGCGTCACGGTGGATGTAGTGCCGCCGGACGTACTTCAGGTCCGAGTACCCGACCCCGTCCTGCCCGGCGGCCACCCGCTTCAGTCCTGTGTTCGTCCCCAGGCCGTACAGGCACAGCAGCAAGCGCTGCTGGAGCTGGTCACGGGGCATGTTCTCGCGCGTCATGAAGCTCTTGAAGTGCGGGGTAATCCCCGCACGCCGGTCCACCTCGACCAGGACATCGAGCAACTGGGTGTTCCAGAACTGCCGCCCCACCTCACCCTTCACCGTGTCGTAGAAGGGCGGGTCCGGCTGCCGGGTCAGGGGCGTGACCACGAAGCGGCCCCCGTCCCGCGCGACCACCCGCACGCCGGGATTCTTCGGCAGGCCGTCGTGCAGCATCACCAGGGCGTCCTTGAGCTGCTGCTCCAGACCCTGCACGAAGGTATCCACCTCCTGCGGCTGTCTGAGCGCCTGGAAGTAGCTTTCTTTCCTGGCTTCGAAGTCCTGGGGCAGGTCCTTGTCGGGGTCGCGGTACTTGTCGGCCCCGATCACCCAGATTTCGCGGGACCGCAAAGCGTCCCGCAGCGCGGACAGGACGCACAGCTCGTAATTCACGCGGTTGACCCGCATTCCACCATCCGGCCCCCGTTCGAGAATCAGGTCACGGATGTTCCGGTCGATCACGCCACCGACCGGGATGTGTTCCTCGTACGGATAGATTCTCGCGTTGCTGTCCACATATCGCCCCAGCAGGCCCAGGGCGTCAATCACCGGCTGATGCCGGTGATTGTTGGACCGGAACGACAGCTCGGTGAGCAGCCAGGGGATCATCCGGCGGTAGTGGCTGCGGTAGGTGCCGCGCACGATGGTGTGGACCTGCTGCCGGAAGCCTCCCTTCTCCTTGTACTCGCGTAACAGATCACGCAGGGTCTGCTCGTCCACGACGGGGAACAGCACCTCGCGCACTGTGCCGTCGGGATTGCCCAGTGCGGCCTCCAGCAACCGCTCCAGAATGCGGTCCTTGTTGTGGACCCGCCGGAACTCGGCCACGAAGTTCCGCTCCACCCGCCGCTCGGCCTTAACGTTGATGTGGTGGACCATGTCCACCAGATGCGTGACCAGGGCGTCGGTCAGTTCTGTCATGCGGGCGACGCAGAAGGCCGCGAGCAGCGTGAGACGCACGGACGGGGTCTGGGCACGAAAGTGGCTGGGGGACTCATTGGAGGCCCGCTCGCGGTAACGGGTCAGGACGTGGGGGGCCACGTCCGCGAAGAGGGCCTGGGGGAGCTGCAACCGACGGAGCAGGCGGAGCTTCTCGATCTGCTCTTCCACGCTCTCCACGCCGCGTTTCTCCGAGTTGGTCCGCAGGTTTTGCAGGGCTGAACTACGAGGGCCTTGGCCCTCGTGGTCTTCCGGCTGGTCTTCCTCCAGCGCCGTCGGCCTCAGCAGCGCCTCCAGCCCTGCCCGGTGTTCGGTACTCAAGCGGTTGTGGATGGTCTGGCACAGGCGCAGGTCATAGTGCCGTTCCGCCGCGTCCACGAACCGCTGGAGCCGCCCGGGGCTGGGGGGCTCGATCCCGTTTTCGCGGAGCCAGCGCAGAGCAGCTTCGGTCACAGCCCCGGAGCGGGTCTCGTGCGGAACAACGGACTGGCTCAGCCAGTCCGTCAGCGTGCCCGCATCCTCGGTGGTGAACTCGCGGAACCCACAGAACGCCCGGATGTCCTGACGCTGGTAGCTGCTGTTGCGGCTGCGCCAGTTGAAGTCCCGGTACTCGTCGGTCGCCACGCCGACCTGCCGGGCGACGTACTCGACGACGGCTTCGGGCACCTCATGGGTGTTGTAGGGGAAACGGCCCTCGTGCTGGAAGGCCTTGAGCATGACGGCGAAGCCCAAGCGGGTGGGGCCGGTCTTGTTCCGCAGCAGGTCGGTCTCGGTGGGCAGCAGCGTCCAGGTGTCGATGAGTTCGTCGATGGTCCAGCGCTGCTGCATGGAGCCTCCCTGAAAAAGTGCCGGGAATCGGCAGTGACGGTACTTCCACGGGAGGGCCAGCCGCCGTGGGTGCGTGTTGTAGGGCAACCGCAGCGTACACCTCACCTCACAGCGGAGGAAGTACCGATGCCAGAGTGCAATTCGGCACTTAGTGTGCCCGATTTGTTGTTGCAATCGTAGGACCCCGTTTGGGGCTTGGCTGAGCCTGGCTGGGGAGCGTCTGAGGGGGCCGTTTCTAGCTTTCGGGTGACGAGGAATGCTTTTGCTCGATGACGAGACGTTCTTAGACAAGCCGTCCTCCTCAGAATGCAGAGGACGTGGTGGTCAATGTGCCAACCGAGATAAGCGGCAGAACGTCGTCCGTAGCTTCTCAGCCCCAAACGGCGTTTGTCAGGGATTGAGGATGCCCCTTCTAATTTACTTTCCGCCGACAAGTCCGAAGGCGGCTGCGGCGCGCTGCAATTCCATCACGGCCCGTTGCTCGTCCAGATTCACCACATTGACTTTAAGGAAAGTGTCTTGCGTTCGGTACTGCGCTTCGCAGGAGCGATGCACAGCGCGCCGAAGCAGCGGGTAATCCTCCACGACGATGTTCACAGCGTTGCAAGAGCTGAAAATTGTTCCCGTTGCCCAGGAGCGGCGGTTGAAGGACGCACGGTCAAGTTGCCCTTCGTAAGAGGCAAGGGCGGCAGGTGTACCCGACCATCGCCCTACGAGAATCGCAATGGCCGTGCCCTGTTCAGCGCTGGCCGGTGGTCGAGGAGTGGAACGAGTGTACAGCAGCAGGGCGGCTGGGGAGCGGGTGTCGTCCTGGCGGACCGCCCGCTCGACAAGTGCCTGTGTGGTCGTCCAGGTACCCAGCAGTTTGTAGCCGCTTGGTGCTGGGGGCGGGAGCCGCAAGCGCAGCAGGTTGCTTGCGGCCTGGGGCGTGCCCGTAGTGAAGTTCCGGCTCAAGTCCGGGTAGGGGCTGGCAAACATCGCGTACATGAGGCTGTCGAAGCTCAGGGTACGTGCAGCTGCGTCACCGCTTTGTGCGTGAACGGGTAGCGCCACCAAAGAGTTGAGCAGGCTGGCGGTGAGCCAACGGCGGTGAACGGGGGACATGAAAGCAGTGTTTAGCATGGTAATGAGAGTCGCGCCTGTGCCCTTTGAGGGCACAGGCGCAACCGTGGAACCAGAGAGAATCAGGCAATGCTGCTGATGTAGCTGTAGCTGGTCAGCGCGACCGGAATGACGTGTACCGAACGGGCATCACTGCCGAACAGGGTGTTGCGGTCTTCCAGGTACAACTGCGCAGAGCCGCCGCCATCCCCGGCGATCGCGTCCGTGCAACCCAGCGACTTCATGTACCCGGCCAAGTCCGTAAGGTTGATCGAGGCGCGGTAGGCAAGGATATAGTCGCCGCTGCTGTGCAGGCCCAGGCAGATGCGCTGACGGTTGACGGTGGGACCAAGCTGATCCACGCTGTACTTCCCCCAGGTGGCATCAGTGAAATTACCACCTCGCACGATGATTGGTCCAGCGGCCATACTCCAGATCAGGCTGGACGACTGCGAGTAGGCACTGTTCTCGTCGTGAAAAACCACTGCACCGTTGCCGTTAAGGCTGATCACGTCGATGTTTTTCCCAGTTACGCCATGCTTCCTGTCGCCATCGAGTACGAACAGCCCAGTCAGCTCTCCAGTAGAGAGATCGAAGAACATGAAGTTGGACCCGGCGATGGCATTGGCGTCGCCCCTTACGAACGTCGGGACATTGCGACGACCAGCACCGCTGGCGTCACCAGAGAAACGGACTTTGAAGTTGCTGCGGGGGATACGAATGGCTGGCATATCTGCACTCCTGGTGGTTCTGAATTGAAGTGGCCACTTCTGCAATCAGTATGCGGATCCATCCGTTTGAGAGAAAGAACGTTTTCTACCAGTATGCCTATCCGAATATACCAGTACATCTCTGCTTTCCCATCCAAACCAGTCAACAAAAATGCACCACAGATCTTTCCTATGCCGGGTAGAAAAGTTTTACTTTAAAAACTTTTCTACCTGTAGATTTCTTGTAGCAATGAGGTAGATTTCAGAGTTTAAAATAAGACTTGTATACACCATGCTTACTCCAGAAGTGATCACTTCAAATTTGGTTCGGGAGGTACAGCATGGCTCTTCAGGAATTTGTGAAGGTATACACGGCAGAGTCGAACTTCACGGGCATACAGGGATACATTAGCGTCCCAGCAACGCCTACGGGTCTGAGCACGTATGATTTCGTCAACTTCTTTCTTGCTTTGGACGACTATTACGAAGTTGGCCTCAGCTACGCAGATAAGGGCGATGGAAACGGCCCAGTCTGGCGCTACTTCGCCAATCACGCCAAATTTGGTCAGCAGAACCAGATTGTGAGCCCTACCAGTGAGGTCTTCGTCAAGATCGTCAACCGGGGCACGGAAGCGGACGCGACTGTACAGGACGGGCGCATCACGTTCTCTCGCACGGCCGCCGTGGCGTCCCCAACCTACTCCGGCAAGATGCTGATCGGCGGGGAGGACAACAGTGCCACGTCATCCAGCGGCTATACGCCCCGGCACCCGCAAGTGACGTTCCGCAACGTGAAGGTGCAGCGTGGCGGCGTGTGGCTTGACTGGAATGCCACCACGCAAGGCTCCCTGGGTGCCCTGGTCAACCGCACGCCTCAGTATCAGCGGCAAGGCATGGTCATCCAGAACGTACCGCTGATCGCCCAACTGACGTAACCCATGGGAAAGGAGAGGGCCAATGAAGCCCTCTCCTTTCCCGTGGCGCTTCCCGGCTTTTAGCGGAGCGTCACGGCTGCCTTGCCATTCGTCACGGTGCAAGTAAACCGCACGGTCCTGACCTGCCCGCCCTGTTGAAAGCGCGCCGTGCCTACCCAGAAATACGACTGACCGACATGGCCGGAGTTGTTGATGTTCCTGGAATAAGTGACCGGGACTCCCGCGGGCACCGTGCGGAAGCCCTGAAGGTTGCGGATGCACAGTGCCTGCCCGAGTTCCTGGTCTGGCAAGAGACGTGAGGGGAGTGGCACGTCTCTGCCACCAGCGCCCGCAACACTGGCAGCCAGAATGGCAAGGGCACAGATCATCTTACGCAGCATGGTCGTCATTGTATAGGTGGCTTGTTGGCGATGTCCCAGTAATACAGAATCGCTTCGTTACGGCTACTCACGCCCAGCTTCTGAAACACGCGTGTCAGGCCGTTTTGTACGGTCTGATTGGCAATTCCCAACTCACGGGCAATTTCCTTGTTGGCGAGACCTGACCTTGCCCCTGTTTCCGGTGCCAGTCTGATTGCAAATCGAGCAGCAAACTTGGAGGCACATGAAAGGCAAACGGTACACCGAACAACAGATCCTGGACATCCTCGGGCAGCTTGAGGCAGGCACGCCGCTGAGCGATCTGACGCGACTCCATGGAGTCGCGATGACGACCATCTACCGCTGGAAAGCCAAATACGGTGGGATGACCAAAGACGAGACCCGCAAGTTTCGCCAGTTGGAAGCAGAAAACCAGCGCCTGAAGAAGTTGGTAGCGGATCTGTCGCTCGACAACGCCATGCTGAAGGAGGTGGTGGGGCGAAAGTGGTGACGCCTGGGACGTCGTCCCAGGCGCAGACGCCCCTCAAAAAGCAGATGGTGACCCTGCTGCGGGATTCTTTTGCGGTCAGCGAACGTCGGGCCTGCCGGGTGCTGGGCTTTTCCCGGACCACGCAAAGACGGAACAGCCCCAAAAGGGAAAAAGACCAACGCCTGGTCGAGCGTCTCCGCACACTGGCCCGAGAGCGACCTCGGTTCGGGTACCGGCGGATTCACCTGATGCTGGGTCGAGAGGGCGAGACCGTCAACCACAAGCGCGTCTACCGGATCTACCGGGCTGAAGGGCTGGCCGTTCGAAAGAAGGAGCGCCGCAAGCTCAGTGTAGGAGAGCGACAGCAGAAACCTGCGGTTTCTGCGCCCAATCAGCGGTGGAGCCTCGACTTCATGTCGGACCAGCTGGCCTCCGGGCAGCGGTTTCGGGTCCTGAACGTCGTGGATGACTTCACCCGGGAGTGCCTGGTGATGCACGTCGGGACCTCCATCACCGGGCATGACGTCGTCCGCGCTCTGGAAGCGGTGGTCCGCTTCCGGGGGGCACCGCAGTCGATCACCACCGACAATGGCCCAGAGTTCGCGGGCAAGGGCCTGGATCTCTGGACCCATGGGCGTGGCATCACGCACACCTTCATCCGGCCGGGGAAGCCCGTCGAGAACGCTTACATCGAGAGTTTCAACGGCCGTGTCCGGGACGAGTGTCTGAATCTGCACTGGTTCCAAAGCTTGGATCAGGCACGCCTGATCCTCTCTGCCTGGCGCCAGGACTACAACGCCGTCAGGCCGCATACCTCGCTCGGTGGACGGACCCCGAACGAATTCGCCCGCCTCGAACAGGCGGGCTGAGGTACGCTGACTTTTGCAAATCGGCTGGTACCGCAATTGGGGCACCCTCAGACCGCGTGCCACCAGGCGCAGCAAGTCCCCTTCTGCTGGCGTTAAAGGAGAGCGCTGAGCAGGCGTCAAGCGGACCCGCTCCCGGGTTTCTGCACGCCGCAGCAACTCCGCGAGTTCCTCCAGGGTGCGGCTCCGGTACGCCAAGCCCAGCAGGCCCAGGTTCCACAGATCATCGAGGTATTCGGGACAGGCGTTCTGGGTCAGCACGAAGCTGCTGGCGGCCGATTCTGGCGTCACCATCTGAAAGGCAAAGCCGACCGGCCAGTCCAGGACCAGCGAGACGGCCGGAAATTCAGGGAGACGGGCATGGAGCGCATCTTCGAGCAAGCGGGCGATGAGGGGTTGGGTGCTGACGACCTGGAGCTGTGCATTGCGGACCAGCAAGGAGACCTCCCGGCGAATCTGAGAAATACGCGGATAACGTAATTCTGTCAGGAATTGCGGGACTGGTCAGCCGAGTTTTCTACTGCACACAAAGGTGTGGGAGAAGACTACCAGTAGATTTCTACCTTTAAGCAGCTTTCATCCACGGCTATGCTTCCCACAGAATGAGTACCGCTGACGTGATGCTGCTGGGGCTTGAACGGGTCTCTGAAGCTGACTTCTTGCGGCTGCAAGCGTGCGTACGGGAATGGCGCGTATTGTGGGGCCTGACGCTGACCCACTGCTTACGGCTGGAGGACGAACGCGACGCGTTCGTCCTGATCGCTGAGCGGACCTACCGGGAAGCCCTCGATCACCTGGAAGACTGGCTCCGCGCCGCCTTCCCGGACCATGTGATCGTGGGGCATGCCTATGTCCAGGGTATGCATCTGCCGGTCTACACGATGGATCAGGCTGGATTGGAGCTGATGCGCCGGATGCAGTCGCGTACAGCGTGCATTGTTGAGGATGCGCGAGCGGGAAAGACCAGCCCCCTGTTACCGTCCGTCTCCTCGCACCTCGATGGGGTAGCGGCCTGGCGAACCCGCAATCATGTCAGACCCCAGGGTCAGGGTGTGTACCTTCTCTGTGATGCCTGCGGCGAGAGCACAGCCCGGCAGGCGAATGAAGAGGAGGCGTGGGAGGTCGCTGGGACAAAGGGCTGGCGAGTGTATCGAGACTTGGATGTTTGTATCTGTGAGCGCTGTGTCCAGAGTGGCAACGCACGGGCGCTGGAGCGGGTGCTATGCAGATTGGAAGCTCGACAATCTGCCTGACACTGAGGGGGTCGGGAAACTCTTCACTTTGCGCTTCGTAGCAGCTTCCTTAAACCACCCCCCACTCGATCTGCCGCGCGGTGCAGGACACGCCGGCGGCACACTGGGTCAGGCCCTCGGGAATGACGCCGTAGTACAGCAGGTTGTGGTAGATGGCAATCAGCAGGCCCGTCACGCTGAGGGGCAGGGCGTAGGCGCGCACGCGGCGGTCTTGTGTCAGTAGGCTCACGGCGAGCACGAAGACCAGCGGGTACATCATGATCCGCTGATACCAGCACAGCGTGCAGGGCGGCAGATGCATGACCTCACTGAAATACAGACTGCCGGTGGTGGCGATCAGGGCTTGCAGCCATGCCACGTACGGCATGAACTGACGCCAGGTGTGAGTCATCTGCATTCCTGAAACCATGTGCAGGTATCTTACTGGCTTGGACGGCGTGCCCTCAGGCTCTGCGCTGCAGGCGTCTGTCCAGCGGACGCAGGAAGCGGCCTACCGGCGCTGCTGTCGCCGGTGCTTGGGAACAGGGCCGCGTGTGTCGGTGGAGACGTTACTGAAAAGCGAAGGGGCTGACGGCGACTCCGGAACGGTACACGCGGAAATCCACGTGAGCGCCAGTGCTTTTGCCGGTGCTGCCCACACGAGCGATGACCTGTCCGGCGTTGACCCAGTGGCCCACACGGGCAAGATTGAGGCTGTTGTGGCTGTACCGGCTCTTCAAGCCGCCCCCGTGATTGATGACGATGGTCCACCCCCAGCCAGACCGCGCGTCGAATCGGGACTCCGTGACTGTTCCTGACAGCGTCGCCCGGATAGGCGTTCCGGCTGGAGCAGCGAGGTCCAGGCCCGGGTGAGCGGTGCCGAACGACGTGGTGACGCGGCCCTGAACCGGGAGGATGGGTGTCACGCGCAACGAGGCTGTCCGGAGCGTCGCCGTTTTTCCTTGACCAGGGCTTGAAGCGGGGAGGGTCAGCCGCTGGCCAATCCGCAGGGCGTTCGGGCGGACACCGGGATTCGCCTGGACCAGTGCGGAGACAGTGGTGCCGTGACGGACAGCCAACCGGGTGAGGGTGTCGCCGCGCAGTACCGGAATGGTCGCGGCCGATACCCCCCCGGCCAGCGTCAGAAGCATGGTCGCAAGAAAACGCATGACAGGCCGCACCGTATCAAGGCCATCTTTATGTTTGATGAATGAACAACCATGCAGATAAGAAACGCGGTCAGACCACGGGGCTCCGCCGGCGGGCCGGGCGTACGGAGTTGGGCACGGCTTGAGGTCGTGGTTGGTCAGGAGCCGTTGCCGCTGCGCGCTCACGCAAAGGGGTGTTGCGCTCCAACTGGAGGGTATGCCCTGCAGGGCGTCCTTTAGGCTGATCAGGGCACTCCGGGCAGGGATGCAGCGGCAAAAGGGCTGCATGAGGACCCTGGGTGAGGGCACAGCCAGGGGAGAGAACGTTCCGGCGAGGTGGCAGTGAAGCCCGTCTCCATGGCAGGCGTGCTCACAGCCAGCGGCGCACCTGCTGGCGGTACAGACGGTAGGTCTCGCCGTGCACGGTTTCGAGGTGTGCTTCTTCCAACCGGACTTGCACCTGCATCAACAGTTCACCGGCCACCAGTGCGGCGACGGTCACGGCATTGGGTTCAACCAGCAAGAGGCCCAGCAGGGTAAGACGCATGCCCAGGAAAATAGGGTTACGGGACACGCGGAAAAGCCCCCGCTGCACCAGTGCGGCGGGGGTGCCTGGGTCAATGCCGACGCGCCAGGACGGCCCCATGCTGATCTGTGCGGCCGTGATCCAGACCAGGGAGCCCAGCAGGAGCACCCAGCCCAGTGCGCCGGTCCAGGCCTGCTGCAGGAACTGTACCGGTCCAAGCGCGGCCGCGAGGGAGGGCTGGAGCGTCAGGCCCAGGGTCACGAGCAGCAGCGCCAGCAGCACGCTCCGCATGGCGCGGCCTATGTAGCCTGGGGCGGAGTCGTCGCGGGGCAGGACATACGGGTTGATGCCCGTCGCGCGCCAGACGGTCATGGAACGCCACCCGAAGACGATGACGAGATAAGCGACGAAGTACGTCAGCAGGGCCGCATTTGGTCCATGTTCTGTCATCACCATAAGTTTCTCCTATCTATGAGCATATGTTCATATTTGCACAGGAAAAGTAAGACGACAACCCTGTTCCCCATCTGCTGGAACGCCCACGCGACCACTGCCGTAACGTGACGGTGATGGACACTCCAGGAGTTTGGACCCGCGTACGCGCGTTTACACGCGGCGAACGCCACGCTGAGACGCTGTACGCCTACCGCCGGGCTGGCGCGCAGGTCCACTCTCTGCTCGACGCGGGCGAACGGCGACGCTTCGACCTGACCCTCAGTGGCACCAGCCCCTTCGCTCTGCCGCGCCACATGGGCCTCGCCCTTGCCTGTGCCTGGAACGCCTTTACCCTCCAGACCCTCGGCGACAAGATGCTCGAAGCGGACGAACAGGCGGACCCCGGCACCGCCGGATTCGTTCCCCCCGTGACGTTCGGTCAGGTGGAGGGGTACTACACGGAAGTGCAGCGCTGGCTGGCGTACGCCAGTCAGGCGGAACACGACCCCCAATTCGACCTGCCCGCCGACATCCTGCCCGCCCCATTGCCTGCCTGGGCGCCTGTGGAACCCTGCCCCAGGCCTCATCTGGACGCCATGATCGCCGCACTCAAGGCCATGCGGCTGCACGCGGAAGCGGCGATGCACAACCTGGAGCAGGGCACGCCCCCGGCCGACACCGCAAAACTCAACCAGTTGCGGGGTCACTTTGCGCAGGCACTCGCCACGGCCAGCTACGCCGCCAGTATGTACGCGCCCGACGCTTCCCTGGCCCTGCATGAACAAGTGGAGGACCATGCCAAGCGGGCCCTGGAAGAGCTGTACCGCGTCGGTCAGCTCCTGAGTTTCCCCGCGCTGCTCACCGAAGGTGGCCGCCACGCCCGGAAAAGGAGCGGGACCCGGCGCCGCACCCCCCTGCCGGGCGAACCCGGCTTTGACCCGTGGGCCATGACGGACCCCGTGCAGGTCCAACGTCTGCGTCGCAACCCGGACGCCCGGCGCGTCATCGAGGAGATGTGGGCCCTTGATCCTGATCCCGCCGCGAGCGTCGCCCTGTGGGACGACATTCGTTACGCCCTGGACACCGGCGGTGCCGCCGCCGCCCGGAATTCGAACGGAACGCCGTTCGGCCACTACTTCTGCACCCCTTACTGCGCCATCTATGAAGCGAAGCGGCCGCTGGTGATTGGTGACACGCCCGTGCGTCAAGGTCAGCAGTTCACCATCGAATGCGCGGCAGAAGGCGTCCGCATCGGCTACCCCTTTAAGCGGGAAGTGGTCACGGGTAAGTTCAGCGCCTCCACCATCGACTATTGCGATCCAGATCAACCCCCACCCCACGAGTAAAGTACGGTCATGCGGCTCATTTCCCCGGCTCTGCTCCTGGCCGCCTGGCTCCTGGTCGACCCCTGGGGGGCTCAGGCCGCTCCCTTTCAATTCCAGGATCTACCCTGGCAGAGCCACCGCGCCGACGCGCACCGCAGCATGCTGCAACGCGGGTTCCAATTCATTCGGGAAGGGGCGTACGGTGACGGCCTCTACCAAGGGTCGCTGCACGGTGAACCGGCCCGTGTCACCCTGAAATACAACGTCCTTGGGCGCCTCGTGGGCGTGGATGCCCGCGTCCGACCGGCAGAAGCCCACCTCCTGAGTGCGTACGAGACCGTCAAAGCGGCGCTGATCCAGGCGTACGGCCTGCCCGTATACAGCCAGTACGCCTACCGGTCACCGTACCGTGAGGGCGACGGACGGGAACTGGACGCACTGAAAAGAGGTCATGCCCTGATCGACACTGTCTGGTACGACCAGAACGACTTAAAGGACGTGGACCGCACCGGTGCGCAACTGGAAGTGGTGCGCGGTCCCTTTTCCCAGCTGGAAATTCAACTGTTCTACCTGATCGACGCGTGGACGCAGGAGTATCAGCGCCGGGACCAGGGTCATAGCGAGGCTGGTCAGGCCGTGAGGTCAACCGCCGATTGAGTTGTTGCCTCGGTTTCTCTACTGAACGTGCCGGGTCTGTACCAGCACGGGAGAGGCCTCTGCTCTCGGGCTGCCCAAGCCTCAGCGTGGGCAGTCAGAAGGCCGCTGCTGTTCAGCTCAGCCAAGTCCAACGTGATGCTGCCGGCCTCCAGGGATGCGCCTGCCTTGAACGCGGGAACAACAGGCCGTCCCCGGCCAGGCGGAGCGGGCGATCCAGAAGCTCCCTCGGAACACAACGGACCTCGCCCGTTCCGGCTCACATTGATCATCACAGGTGACGGGGGTGGGACTGGACAAGGTTCCCTCCGTGGCTGGCAGCTGGCGCCGATCGAAGGGGTCAGGGGAGCACCTTGAGTGGCTCACCCAGTAAGTGGGCGGGGCCTCGCCCGGTGAGGAAGTGCGGCTGTATATCGGCCACTCGGGACCAGCCCTTTTCAGAGGGTTCTGGAGCGCTCGGGTGCCGAACAATTCCCCCGACCAGCGGCCCCGGCAGCGCGGTCAGTACGATCAACGCAGGTTTGGCTCGCGCACGTGGTCCACGGCGCTGCCGATTAAGCCGTTGATGTGCTGGTCGAGCAGACGGTAGTAGGCGATGCGTCCCTCCTTGCGGAAGGTGACCAGCCGGTGAGCGCGCAGCAAGCGCAACTGATGGCTGGCCGCACTCTCGCTGATGCCGACCACCGCTGCCAGGTCACACACGCACAGTTCCTCTACGTTCAGGGCGCTGAGAATGCGAAAACGAGTCGGATCGGCGATGACCTTCAGCAGCGCAGTGGCGTCCTCGACCCCTCCCGCGTCAGGTAAGGCGGCGCGCACCCGGACGACCGCCTCAGGGTGAACGCAGGGAATCTCGCACACGTCATCTTGAGAAGCGGTTCTCACATCCTGACCATAGCGCAGGGTGGGCACCCGCACCGTTACTGCATCACTTCTCGGATATCCGCCGCTACCCGGTCTACCCGCGTGAGCTGGGTGTAATCCCAGACCACCCGCCGCCGCCCCTCCCGGTCGATCAGGTAGACCCCAGTGGTGTGGTTGATCTGGTAGGTCAGCTCGTTCTCGATGTCGGCCTTCTGGTACCCCACGCCCCAGGCGGCGGCCGCGGCGGCCAGCCCCGGTTCCGGAATGAACACGCCTTTGGCGGACGGGCTGAAGTAGGTCACATACTCCCGCAGCTTGCCGACCGTGTCCCGAGCGGGGTCGAGGGTCACGAGCACCGTGCGGAAGTTGGCCTGGTCCTTTTCCGGAAGGGCCTGACGGACCCGCTCCAGTGAAGCCAGGGTGGTCGGACAGATATTGGGGCAGTGCAGGAAGCCGAAAAACACCGCGACCGCCTGTCCACGCAGGTCACTCAGGGCGAAGGGTCGCCCATCCTCCCCGGTGCCCACCAGGGCCGGTGCGGCCTCCTCCACGTTGAACACTGTGCCGTAGAACGGGAAGGGACTTTTCATGCGGGCGTAGGCCCAGACACCTCCCAGCAGCAGGGTGACCGCCAGCAGGGCCCACAGCATGGACTGCCAGGCGGGACGCCCGGCAGGGGCCTGGAGGGGTGCAGCAGAGGAAGAAGGGTCACTCATGGGTGCAGATGTCCTTTCTCGCCCGCATGGGCGCCGGGCACTTCGAGTTGAACGGTGGCGTGGCCGATGCCGTGCCTGGCCGCGACCGCCTGAACGCTGGCGAGCAGCCCGGGCGGGGCCTGCTTCACTGTCAGGTGTGCCGTCAGGCTGTTCTCGCCGCTGGTGATGCTCCACACGTGCAGGTCATGAACGTCCTCGACGCCTGGCAGGGCCGTGAGTTCGGCGCGCAGGGTGTCCAGGTCCACGCCTTCGGGTACGCCCTCCATCAGGACGTTCACGCTGGCCTTCAGCAGCGTCCAGGTGCGCGGCAACACCCAGAGCCCGATCAGGGCGCCCAGCACCGGGTCCACCCAGGTCAGGCCCGTGAAGCGGATAATCAGCGCTCCGGCGATGACCGCCACCGATCCCAGCAGGTCTCCCATGACTTCCAGGTAGGCGGATTTCATGTTCAGGCTGTTCTGGCTGCCGCCCACCAGGATGCGGGCGCTCACGACGTTGACCAGCAGGCCCAACACCGCCACGATCAGCATGGGCGTGGTCTCCACGTCGACCGGCTCTCTCAGCCGCCCGTAAGCCTCGAACAGGATGTACAGACCGATGGCGAAGAGCACGCCCGCATTCACAGCGGCGGCCAGGATCTCCGTCCGGCGGTACCCGAAGGTGCGTTTGCGGTCGGCCGCCCGCTGCCCGATCCGGATGGCGAACAGAGACAGGGCCAGCGCCATCACGTCGGTCAGCATGTGCCCGGCGTCGGACAGCAGGGCCAGGCTGCCGGAAAGAAAGCCGTAGATGACTTCGACGACGAGGAAGGTCCCGGTCAACGTCAGGGCGATGCCGAGTTGCCGCGCGTTCGCGTTCTCGCCGTGGCTGTGGCCGTGCTCACTCATGGTGCATGCCGTCCATCTCGGGTTGAGGCTGAGCCGACAGCTTCTCAAGCAGGGCGTCGATGGCCTGGATTTCTGAAGTCTGGGCGGCCACGACCCGCTCGGCGAAGGCCCGGACCTCCGGCCGCTTGACCCCCTCCAGGGCTGAGTTCGCCATGGTCACCCCCCCCTGATGATGCCGCCGCATCAGCACCAGGTACCGGGTCTGCGCGGTGCGGACCGGGAGGGTCTCCACGTCCCGCATGTCCTCCGCCGAAGCCAGACCCATATGCGCCGGGTCCATCCCCGCCATGGGAGCCTCTCGGCCCGCCAGGGGCCGTCCCCACGCCATCAGCCACCCGCCCATCTGCCCGATCTGCGCCTGTTGCGTCAGCAGGATGTCCTGGGCGAGCAGCTTTACGGCCGGGTCCGCCGCGCGCTTGAACATCGTGACGCTCAAGTCGACCGCCTGGGCGTGGTGTGCACTCATGTCCCGGGCGAAGGTGACGTCCGGGCTCCCCTCGGACGGTGGGCGGGGCCAGGCAATGGCCAGTCCGCCGCCCAGCAGCGTCAGACCGAGGAGGCCCACCGCCCAGGGGGCCATCAAACGGTGCCGTTGTACGCGCCGCTGCATGAGGCCCCGATTTCCGGCGCTTCACCGCCCTGGGCATACATCTGAATGAAGTCCTGGATACGGGAGTCTCCGGCGTTCTCCACGGCGAGCTGCTTGTTCCAGGCACTGACCACGACCGGAGCCTCCTGCGTCTCGTGCGGGGACAGCAGGGTGTAGGGCCGTCCCTGGACCAGTTCCTTGAGTTGCAGCACCTGACTGGTCGGGAGATCCTGCCGGTACGTCACCCAGACCGCCCCGTGTTCCAGGCTGTGGACCGCGTACTCGTCGTAGAGCGGGCGGTCGTAGACGCCGCAGTTTTGCCAGGAGGGATTATGGGGGCCACCCGCCGGGGGCGTCTGCTCGTAGGCGATGCGGCCTTCCTGGTGGGCACCGCCGGTGTTCTTGAAGGACTGCACGCCCTCGATCTCTCCACCCTTCTGGGTGCAGGCGGCGAGCAGAAAGGGCAGGGTCAGCACGATCAGTCGGTTCATGGGTTCTCCTTGAGGAACGGTCGGGGGGAAGGGTCCGTGCCCGGCAGACGACGCTGCTCCTGCCAGGACTGGAAGAGCAGCCAGGCGACGCCGGTGCAGACGAGGATGTCCGACAGGTTGAAGATGGGAAAGGGACGACCGGTGAGCGGCCGCGCGGCGAGGTCCAGCAAGGGCGAGGTCAGATAGTCGACGACCGCGCCGCGCGCGAGGCCGTCCACGGCGTTTCCGAGTGCCCCCGCCGCGAGCAATCCAAGCGGCCAGGTCCGTGCGGCGGGAACGCGCCTTGAGAGCAGGGTGGCCAGGATGACCACGCCCACGGTCAGGCGCAGGAGGGCCAGAGGAACCGTGAAGCCGCCCAGCAAGCCCCAGGCCATGCCGGGATTGAGGGTGAAGCCCAAGTGCAGCAGGCCGGGGAGCAGGGGGCGGTCCACGCCGGGGGTCAGGTGTTGGGCGGCCCAGGCCTTGAGCAGGCCTTCGAGCGCCAGCAGGGCCGTGATGGCCGTGAGGAGCCACAGACGCGACCTCACTGGAGACCTCGGCGGGGATGATGGACGGCAGACTGTATGCGAATCAGCAGGGGGATCGGGAAGGAGCAGGGACTCAAGGGAACACACGCTCCAGGGCAGCCAGAATCCGGGGGCGCTGCTCGTCGAAAGGGCCATACAGAACCTGCTCGCCAATCACGGTGACGGGGGCAATGCGGACGTCCGCTTTGGCCTGCATCTCGGCGAGCGCTTCCGGGTCGCCCCGCACGTTCTTCTCGGTGTAGGGGGCCCTCTGGTGCGTGAGCAGGCGCTTGATGGCTTCGCAGTCCGCGCAGTTGGGAACGGTGTAGAGGGTGATCTCGGGCATGGGTGGTCCTGGGGAGGGGCTCAGGCGCGGCTGGGGGTGGGTGCGGGCGGCGCGGCGCGGGTGGCCGCGGGGCGGCTGCCCTTCCAGCGCAGCAGCCTCAGGGCGTTGGCGGTGACCAGGGCGGTGGCTCCCGTGTCGGCCAGAATCGCCATCCAGAGGTTGGTATACCCCAGCAGGGTGGTGACGAGGAAAATCGCCTTGAGTCCCAGCGCGAAGGCGATGTTCACCTTGATGTTGTTCATGGTGGCCCGCGAGAGGCCGACCAGGTCCGTCACGCCGGTCACCCGTTCTTGCAGGAGGGCCGCGTCCGCCGTTTCCAGGGCCACGTCCGTGCCGCCCCCCATCGCGATGCCGACGTCCGACTGGGCGAGAGCGGGCGCGTCGTTGATGCCGTCCCCAACCATCGCCACACCGCCCTGCGCTTTCAGGGCGGCGATCACGCGCAGCTTGTCCTCAGGCAGGAGTTCGGCCTGCACGTCCATCCCCAGGTCCCCGGCGATGGCCGCCCCCGTCCGGGCATTGTCGCCGGTGAGCATCACCGTGTTCACGCCCAGGGCCCGGAGTCCCGCGATGGCCTCGCGGGCGTCGGGGCGCGGTTCGTCGCGAATGGCGATGACCCCGAGGGGGCCGGAGTCGTCGAGTAGCACCACGGCGGTGCGGCCCTGCTTCTCGAAGGCTTCGGTGGCGGTGCTCAGCTCAGGGGGCAGCGTGGTGAGCGTAGCGGCGTGCCGGGGGGAACTGACCATCAGTGTCCGGCCCTCGACGGTGGCAGTGACGGCCTTGCCGGGAACGGCCTGCGCGTCCCGGGCCATGGGGACTTCCAGCCTGGAGTGGCGCGCGGCGTCCGTGATGGCCTTGGCCAGCGGGTGGCTGCTGCCCGACTCCACGGCAGCAGCGAGGCGCAGCACTTCGTTCTGGTGGAGCGTTCGGCTCACCACGTCCGTCACACGCGGCTTGCCAGCGGTGAGCGTCCCGGTCTTGTCGAAGGCGACGGTTTTGACCGAACCGATGCTCTCCAGCGCCGCGCCGCCCTTGATCAGCAGGCCGCGCCGCGCGCCCGCGCTGATGCCGCTGGTGATGGCTGCGGGAACGCTGAGCACCAGCGCGCAGGGGCACCCGATCAGCAGCAGGCTGATGCCCTTGTAGAGCCAGTCGTGCCATTCCCCCCCGAACAGCAGCGGGGGAAGGAGGGTCACCAGGGCCGAGACGGCCACCACGCCAGGGGTGTAGAAGCGGCTGAAGCGGTCGATGAAGCGCGCGGTCGGTGCCTTGCTGCCTTCCGCTTCTTCGACCATGTGGATGATGCGGGCGATGGTGTTGTCATGGGCCGCTTTGTCCACCCGCACGGTGAGAACGCCGTCCGTGTTGATGCTTCCCGCGTAGACCGTGTTCCCAGGGCTTTTCACGACGGGCACGCTCTCGCCGGTGACCGGGCTGTCGTCGAGACTGGACGTCCCACTTAGGATCGTGCCGTCCGCGGGCACCCGAGCCCCAGGATTGACCTGCACCTTCTGCCCAACCTGGAGGGCGTCGGCGGGCACCTCGCGGATTCCCGGGCCTTCGACCAGCAGGGCCGTCTTGGGGGCCAGGGCCGCGAGGGCCTGGATGCCTGCCCGTGCCCGTCCGGCGGCAATGCCTTCCAGGAGTTCCCCGACCGCGAAGAAGAACACGACCACGGCCCCCTCGGCCGCTTCACCGATCAGGACGGCACCGATGGCCGCGAGGCTGACCAACGTGTTGATGCTGAAGGGGTCTCCGAAGCGGGCGCTGGCGACGGCCTTCTTGGCGAGTGGCCAGACACCCAGCAGGGTGGCGGCGACGAAGCCCCAGGTGGCGAACTCGGGCAGGGTGAAGCTCAGCAGCCATGCCAGGGCAAGCAGGGCGCCGGAGATGACAACGAGCTTGCCCTGTGCGGTGGCGTACCAGGGCTGACCGGGCTTCGGGGCGTCATGGGTGTGGCCGTGGTCTGCGGCCTCACCCTGGTCGTGTGCTGGGGCCGGCGTTGGTATCCCACCCAGCAGAGAGGGCGTGTACCCCAGAGCCGTGAGGTTGCCCTCCAGGGTGGTCCGGGGCGTCTGCGTCTCGTCGAGCGAGAGGACCAGGGTCTGCTTGCTGAAGCTGGTTTTCACGTCGTCGGCGCCGGGCAGGCGCTCGATCATGCGCTCGACTTTCTGCACGCAGCTCGCGCAGTCCATCCCGTCCACGAAGTATTCGAGGTGGGAACGGGGCACACTCCGGTCCGAGGAGGTCATGCCTCTACTATACCTGAATGATTGCTCACACGTCGAGGTGGAAGGGGGGTGCCGACGGATCCAAGCCCGAGCGGGAGGGACTGTGTACGGCCTTGGCCGCGCGTGACCCCCAGCGCCCCGGCCCGATCCACGAAATCTACGTCAAACTGGAGGGATGAGGGTGACTCGGCGTCTTCCCCCAGCCTCTTACGATGAGGCGTTCGACTTCACCGTGGACTACCTCCGGGCCGGGAAGAAGTCACGTCTTCCGAGCGGGCTCGGGTTCCAGGAGGGACGGCCTTACGACCTGTACGTGTATGACGTCGCCTACGCGTACCTGACCGAGAACACACCTGAGCCTCCAGAAAATCCAGGTGGAATGACGTATGTCAACCATGAGTACGGCGAGAATCTTGCCCCCTTCATCGAGGTGGCCTGGGCTTTGGTCAGCAGTGGGGTTGTTGTTCCAGGCAATACGCGCCTCGAGCAGCGGACGCAGCCCGACGTGTATGGTTTCAGCTTGACGGACTTTGGTCGGGAGTGGCTGGCCAGCAAGGAGTTGGCCATGAATCCCCGCCGGTATGGGGAGTTTGGAAAGCTGCTGGCTGAGTTTGACGTCGTGTATGGCGAGTTCTATGCGGTCCGGAGTCAGGAGGCCTTGAGCTGTTTTCGGCACGGCAACTTCGTGGCCTGCTGCGCCATGGCGGGTGCCTGTGCCGAAACCATCCTGTTCACGGCCTACGCCCGGCAACTCGGGGATGAGGACAAGGCCCTGCGGGAGATGATGTCTGCTGGCGGCCGGGGCCGCGCGGAGACGGCCGTGCTGGGCAGGCTCAAGGAGGGTCAGAAGATGGAGCTGCAAAGCTCTTTGGCACTCATCAAGTACTGGCGGGACCATGCGGCGCACGGCCTCACGGGCCGCACCAATCAGAACGAAGCGTTCGTGGCCCTGGTCACCCTGCTCAATCTGGCGCAGGCGGCGCGTCGCTACCTGCTCTGAAGGCACCCGCCCCACGGGGTCCTGGAGGCGCTCTTGACCATGGGGTGGGCGCTCGGCGGGGCGGATGCGTGAGCCCCGTTCTGGGTCCCTAGCGGGATTCACTGGTGAGGCAATGATGGTACCTCGCGGTGGCCTCTGGAGACAGGGACGAGGTGCGGGTCGCGCGAGGCGTTTGCCCAGAAAGGCTTGAATGGGGTCGTCTGGGCCGCTCCCCCGGCGATAGGGGAGCGGCTGGATCAATAGGGGTTGACGGGGACGTTGAGAGTAATCTCGCCGCCTGGAGCAAAATTCAGGGTGACGTTGACCTGTTCGCCGACCTTCGGGAGACGGCTCAGGCCCACCAGCATCAGGTGATTGCCGCCTGGCTTGAACACCAGGGCCTCACCGGGTGCGAGGATGGGTTCCAGCGTGCCGCCAGTGCCGTGGTGCTGCATGGGCACGATCTCCCGGGCCAGGGGGGTCCGCCCGCCCAGCAGCCGTACCTGCGCCTGTCCCGTGTTTGTCAGGGTGAGGTAGAGGACACCGTCCTCTGCACCGGGCAGGCCTTCGCGAAGCTCAGCCCCCTCGATGCGGACGCCGGCGGAGGTGGTCACCGGCTGGGCCGTAGTGCGATTGGCCTGACTGGAGTCTGCCTCGGGAGCGCAGGCACTTAGGGAGATGAGCAGCAGAGCGGCGGTCAGACGGTGGTTCATGGAAGCTCCTTCAGCGTTGGCCGTTGATGGTGATCTCGGTAACGTCGCCCTGGCGCGCGGCCAGATAGTAGACCTTGCCGTTCGACTTCTCGAGAATGACCTCGTACAGTCCGGGGGTAATCAGCTCGGCATCGAGCTCACGAAATCCCTGGGCTTTGAACTGTTCGGCGAGCGCTTCGGGGTGCCAGCCAGAGGTGACGTATTGCTCGACACGTGTGTCGCCGCGGCGCACTTCCGCGCGGTAGGAGGAGGACGCGGGGCACTGTGGGCGGTAGTCCGTGGGGAGCGCTCCAGCCTCACCGTTCCAAACTTGCCCGCGCCGCTCGATGCAGTACGTCGGGGAGCGCCAGCGCAGCTCGGTGGCCACATAGGTGCCAGCGCCGACGAGGGCGAGGAGACTGAGGATAAGGAAGGCGGGATGAGGCACCTGGCCATGCTAGTCACGGGGGCGAGGGCGCTTGTCCTTATCTCTGAACATGTGTTCAGAGAACGTGACTGGAGCGGTAGTGTGGAATGTGGGAGGTCGACATCCAGCCCCTGATGACCATACACGCCGCATGGCTAATGACTGCCGATCGCTCTCAACCCTCCACAAGGCTTTTGAGTTCTGACTGGGGCCAGCGGCTTTAGGGTCAAACTGAAGGGTGGCTATTTCCGAGAGTGACTGAGGCATAACCGGACCTGATTGCAGGAAAATGTCGTCTAGGGCGTGCAAAGCTGGTCTATAGCTCTTAGTGCAGATAATTAAGGATATCTGCACTACTTAAGAGGGAAAGAGCGTTCCCCAACCTCTACGCTGCTAATCAGTTTTACATATAGGCGATCTGCTAGCGTTAATGATTGCGAACCGATTAATCTGTTATGGAAGCAGGGCATCCATAAAAAGCATTTTATAAATGTACTGTTTATGGAGATGAATGCAAAATTATATTGATTCCCACAAATTATCTAGATGCATATGTAGATCATCACCCTGGTAAGCTATGTAATGCATTGTTGTTTTAACATCTGCATGTCCTAGGGCATATGAAATTGCTAGAATGGGAACGTTTTTTTGATACAGCCGGGTGGCAAAAATGCGACGGCAGTCTTTTAGACCAAGAAACACACCCTCTGCCAGCTTTCCGTCTGAATGCATTTTTTTAAAAAATCGGTGAAGACTATATTGGATTTCGCGCCCCCGAAAAGCCTGTCTTCGTGCGCTGTATTGAAGTTGCAGCAGGAAGGGTTGTGAGAGTTCAAATGATTTCGACACACAGTCATATCGGTCCACCACCGGATAGGTATCGTGATTCGCCTGTACTCTATCAATTATTCTGCATATAAAAGAAAAAGCTTCAGGCGAAAGGTCGATAATCCGTGGTAGAATTGTCTTGCTCGCCGCAATTCTAAGGGATGCAACGCGCATACCCGTTGCACTCCTCCTGTTAATCAGGTCGGTTCGCTTAAGCTTGAATAACTCTACGGGACGCAACCCGGTTCGAATAAGAATCTCGACGGAAGCCCACATCCAGAATGCCTGCTCCTCACGGTTGCGGATCTGGAAGTGGCCCCTGCCTTTAGAGTCTGCGCGTTTTATTGTGTCGCGCAAATGTTCTTGTGCTTGCTTTCTCCTAGTGACATCCTCTGATTGAAGCTTCATGTACGTAACTCCACCCACTTGAAATACCTCGCCCCCTTCGCTTTGTAAGGTATGCGTGAGCAATTCCTGGGCGTGCTCATAGTTCTCCTTCAAAAGCCGCCTTATCTGGGTTAAATGAGGCAGGAGCGACAAGGTGTGCTGCTGCATTTTGTCTAGCGCCACATCCTGAATTAATTTGGCGCGACGGGATTCATTACTCGAAATGGGGCTTTCAGCAGCAAATTCTCTCCATTGACTAGGATTTTCAGCGGCCTTCCTATTAAGGAAGGCGTACAACGCACTGATGGCATGAAAGCTCCGCTTTGGGTTCGTTTGACGACCTGTTCTGGGGTGAATTCTTAAGCTGGCCTTAAGCTGTTGCGCAGTCTGAAACGACAGATTGAAACCACTTTGTTGACGTTCCGTCTCAGGGATTTGCTTCCAGAAACGCCGGATGAGGAAGCGACATTCCCGCATCACCGAATCTGGCGCCAGGGTAAGCTGCCGTTCTGCAAAGTAGGCCTCAAACACCGACAGGATTTTTGGTTCATCCAAGCCTTCCTCAATGAGCATGGTCCGAATTGCGAGCGGCTTCAGGTGAGCGTTCCAGGAGTACGCCAGGGGTGTGTCCTCCACCACCTCAAGGTCGACCAACAACTGGTACAGGCTGAGCAAGCCGATGTTGCTGAACATTCCCTGAAGCCGTGCCTGATCGAAGGCAAGCAGGTCGGCTGTCGTGAGGGTTCGCAAACGTTTACCCGTGTGCATGAGCAATAGAGCCAAGCAGTTCTGGCTGTCCACAGCCCTCCAGCCCGCATAGACGCGAGCTCTCGCTGCCTGTGCCACCAGATCGAAAGCCTCAGCATCCGTAGTGGCCGCTAGCTGACTACCCTTCAAAACGCGGCATGAGAGTCGTCAGGGTACGCCAGGACGACGGGGACGGGTGCAGCAGCAGGTCTTGGAGATGGTCGAGGCCAAGCCGGAACACGGACACCGCACGGTGTCCGTGTTTCTTGATCTGTACGTCCTTCTTGTTTGCCAGCAGCTCCCCAGTCACGCAGGCCCAGATGAACGCCACGCTGACCACCGTCAATAGGGTGGACACCCGCTCCGCGCGGGTCAGGCCCGTGTCCTCCAAGTTGAAGCCCCTGGTTTTCAAGGCAGAGTGCAGATTCTCTGCCTGCCAGCGCCCTGCGTATCGTCGAAGATTTGGCCCCACGTGACCCCGGTACGCGAGGTAAAGCGTTTCTCCAGCCGCATTCTTCGTCGCGGCGACGCGAAGCGATACCCCGTAGATCAGGGTCTGGCGCCGCCAGACCCTGACTTCACCGACCTGGAGCTTCTTGAAGACGGCCCACACGGGCAGACGGTGTTGGCCGATGGTGGCGCGTGCCGGGAGTCGAATACAGGGCGCGATGCCATGTTGATCGAGGAAGCGGAACCAGTGCTGCCCAATAAACTCGCGGTCGGCCAGGAGGCACCGGACCGGCCGATCTGGGCAGAGGGTCAGGAAGCGCGCCACGAGTGATTCCCTGGTTCGGGAATCACTCGCCCCACCATGTGGGAGCAGCGTCCACATCAGGGGCAGACTGAACCCATTCCAGACTGCAGAGAGCAGCAGGATGTTCACGTCCTGCTGGCCGAATCTCCAGTTCGTCCGGTCTAAGATCAGGTCCAAGGGACCCTCTGGCAGGAAGGAAAGGGCGAAGCGGGGAAAGAGACCCTCCGGAAAGGAAAACTGGACGAAGCGACACAGCCGCTGGTAGCGGGCCGTGAGCGTGCCTGGCAACGTGACGTGGGTTTTGAGGCTGTACAGGACCACCGTACGAGCCTGGATGACCGCCAGGACCAAGGCCGTGAAGACGACCAGGCGGCGGGCATCAAGAGGAAAGGCAGACCGCAGGGCAGTCTGCAAGGTATCGTGGGGGGGTCGGCTCCCAGGGGTTTTCATCGCAGAAACACCGTACAGGAGCCGACTTTCTGCTGCCCGTCACCCGTTTTGAAGAGTAGTCAGGGCCGCTAGACATCTGGCCATGCCGTTGCTTTTGAAGGTGTCCAGCCATGGGTAAGAAGGGCGAATGACTCTCAAGCAGGTCAGAGTTGGCAGCGCCAGACGCATACTCAGGAGTTGCACCTCGCATAGCGCAGTGAATAGCCGTGCTGGCGGAGAAATTCCGAGTTTCTGCTGAACGTCAGGAGCAGGCGGTTCAAATGAACGTCTGGCATGACCGTCATCAGTGCCAGAGCAGCACACGCCTCCAGGGTCATCCCGGTCTCTCGGTGCAGGATGGCCAGTGTCCAGGCCAGGAACACCAGCAGGACCCAGCGATCCAGGCCCACAGCAGTTCGCAATGCGAACTGCGCCAGACCAAACTGGTGCTTGCCCTCCTTGAAGAACGATTCCTCACTCCACCGCTTTGCCCCCTCGGCGACCACCTCGTCGCCTTCCATCAGTTCCGAAGAAACCGCGTGAAACACCCGGTCTCCACGGTCGACGCGACCCAGCACCAGCGGGTCATGCGGCCAGTTCTTCAATTCGATGTAGCCTCCATGCGGACAGTCAGCCACCGTGACCTCGCCTGGGTGCATCGTCCGCCGGGTTGACCGAACGCCCACCACAAACTCGAAGCCCAGCTGCCTGACTTCATCCAGGAAGACAGCGGATTCGAATCCGCTGTCTGCTAACACGCGAATCCGGAATCGACGACGGATCGCGTCTGGGACGGTTCGCAGAAGTTCTCGTGCCAGAGTCACTGGGGTCGCTGTCCCCTTGCCCCGGTAGACCCGGTACCCCACGGGAAACTTCACCGCTCCGTATTCGGCGAACAACACGACCAGATGGATGCCGTGAACCTCGTTGTAGACGCGAACGAAGGGCAGCGTGCTGCCCTTTTTTTCGATGCTGGTCAGGTCGACACTCAGCCGCAGGAGTGGGCGGTGTTTTCGTCGGGCCGCGACAAGCAGCGCGTCCCACTGGGCGCGCTGCAAGATGGCCCAACCCTGTGCCGTATCCCAGGGGTACTCGTTCAGGAGGCGGCTCAGCGCACTTTTGCTGACCAACTCAGCGCGGTGCAACGCCGTTTTGGTGGCAGTGTCCAGGAACATCGACAGCGCAGCCTCCAGGCTGCGCTGTTGGTAGGACGTGGTTGGAACGGCCAGGAACTCATCTGCCAGAATGCGGACGCGCTCCCCCAGAATCTGTGACGTAGACACTCCCAGATTTTCTCGGCTGGGAGCGCTTCCCCGTCGTTATGCAGGTGCAACTCCTGAGGCATAGCCTCGTGCTGAAATTTCGTTTCCGCGGATGCTCCCTGACCCTCGCTGAGCATTTGCGCTTCCGCTTGCTCCCAACGTTCCTGCCAAGTGACCCCATCAAACGTCATCAACCAGTCCAGCAGATAACCCACTCCAAGACGGTGCTTTTTCATGGAGAATGGCGTGTAGCCCCGCAAGCGCCCCACCTCGGTCGCCAGACGCCGCAGTTCATCCGGCGTGGCGTCCGGGGCCACATTCATCAATTCAGTCATTGCGTTCCACTGCCAAACACTCTGTTAAAGGCCTCGGCGTCGTATCCCTCGGCCACATCTACATCATCTAACTCTGCAAAAGAGTCGATTCGGGCGCTGATCCTCGCGGCGTCATAGATGCCATCAACCCCCAGATAGCGTTGCGTGGAGAGCAAGTCCCGGTGCCGCAGGTGCCGCTTCACCGCCAACAGGGGCAGATCGGCACTACTAGCCAGTGCTGTGGCGCTGGTCGCCCTGAAATCGTGGGCCGTGACGTTGCTGCCGAATTCCGTGTTCAGGCGTCGCAAGACAGCCCGCAGAGCGGTATAGGTCATAGGGCGCACCTTTCCCCGCTCCATCAGCCAGAGGGGATCGCCCGGCGCGGCAGGGCCTGGTCTTTCCGCCAGATAGTCCCTGAGCAGAACCAGTAAGCGACTGGATACGGCCACCGCTGTCTTAAAGGCTTGCCCTTTCGTCGTCAGCATGACCTTACGCGCTTCCCATTGAATGTCGCCGACCGTCATGGCGAGCACTTCCATGGCGCGACCTGCCGTGCAAAACAGCGCCTCAATCAATGCCCGGTCCCGGGCTGAACTGGGAACATCCCGAAAGCGCTGCAGCAGATCGGCGGGCAGGGCGTGGGCTGTGCGCTGCGGCACGCGTTGACGAAACGCCCGGACTTGGTGGTAGTGGTAAGCTGACTACCCTTCAAAACGCGGCATGAGAGTCGTCAGGGTACGCCAGGACGACGGGGACGGGTGCAGCAGCAGGTCTTGGAGATGGTCGAGGCCAAGCCGGAACACGGACACCGCACGGTGTCCGTGTTTCTTGATCTGTACGTCCTTCTTGTTTGCCAGCAGCTCCCCAGTCACGCAGGCCCAGATGAACGCCACGCTGACCACCGTCAATAGGGTGGACACCCGCTCCGCGCGGGTCAGGCCCGTGTCCTCCAAGTTGAAGCCCCTGGTTTTCAAGGCAGAGTGCAGATTCTCTGCCTGCCAGCGCCCTGCGTATCGTCGAAGATTTGGCCCCACGTGACCCCGGTACGCGAGGTAAAGCGTTTCTCCAGCCGCATTCTTCGTCGCGGCGACGCGAAGCGATACCCCGTAGATCAGGGTCTGGCGCCGCCAGACCCTGACTTCACCGACCTGGAGCTTCTTGAAGACGGCCCACACGGGCAGACGGTGTTGGCCGATGGTGGCGCGTGCCGGGAGTCGAATACAGGGCGCGATGCCATGTTGATCGAGGAAGCGGAACCAGTGCTGCCCAATAAACTCGCGGTCGGCCAGGAGGCACCGGACCGGCCGATCTGGGCAGAGGGTCAGGAAGCGCGCCACGAGTGATTCCCTGGTTCGGGAATCACTCGCCCCACCATGTGGGAGCAGCGTCCACATCAGGGGCAGACTGAACCCATTCCAGACTGCAGAGAGCAGCAGGATGTTCACGTCCTGCTGGCCGAATCTCCAGTTCGTCCGGTCTAAGATCAGGTCCAAGGGACCCTCTGGCAGGAAGGAAAGGGCGAAGCGGGGAAAGAGACCCTCCGGAAAGGAAAACTGGACGAAGCGACACAGCCGCTGGTAGCGGGCCGTGAGCGTGCCTGGCAACGTGACGTGGGTTTTGAGGCTGTACAGGACCACCGTACGAGCCTGGATGACCGCCAGGACCAAGGCCGTGAAGACGACCAGGCGGCGGGCATCAAGAGGAAAGGCAGACCGCAGGGCAGTCTGCAAGGTATCGTGGGGGGGTCGGCTCCCAGGGGTTTTCATCGCAGAAACACCGTACAGGAGCCGACTTTCTGCTGCCCGTCACCCGTTTTGAAGAGTAGTCAGAGTGGTAAGACTTGGGGTCGGAGGCGATCACCCCAGGTTTTATCCGGCCCAGCGGATGCTGGGGAGGGCCCAGAGCCGCGCTCTCCAGGACGTCGTAGAACAGGCCCACCACCGTGAGCCGCTGCTTGATCGTGGCTGGAGCATACCCCGGGCGCAGCGTACTCTTGCCGGTGACGGCGTTGATGCTGCCCGGCCGGGGCGCCGCCGCAGAGCGGCGAGCCCGTTGGGGGTTAGCCTTGGTTCTCAATTCCAGGAGGTAGTCCACCACGTCCTGGCGGCTTACCTCGTTCACTTTTCTGCGCCGCCCATGCAGGAATTGGAGCCAGTCCAGGAGGGCAAAGGCGTAGCTGCGTTGGGTGGTCAACAGCCCGAGACGGGCGCAGGTGTCCCGCAGGAACAGATCCGCTTCGTGGACAGGATGGCCCGCCTCATCAATGATCTGAAAGTAGGGTACGGATTCGGGCATGGTAAGGACGGACAGCGGCATATAAGGTTTGGCACTTTAGGTCCCTGCTCCCCCGAATGCAATTTAAGACGGCTCACGCAGCGCCTGATCCGGCGGTAGCGGGAACGCGGGGAACAGCTCCCCGGGCGCTACTCCAAGCTGGCTGGCCAAGCGCACGTAGCTGATCGCGCCTGCATTCAACTGGCCCTTCTCGATCTTCCACAGGTGTGTGCGGTGCAGGCCCGCGCGGTCGGCCAGCTCGTCCAGCCCTAGCTCATGAGCCTGCCGCAAGGCGCGGATATGAGCCCCCAGTCGTTCTAGGTACTGCACCTCTTGGATCGAGAGGGCAGAGGAGCGGCGTTTCACAGACATCCCGTCAGGCTTCCCGCTCCCTTCACTTCTTCGCTACTTCAAATCAGATGTCATCTGATTTGATACATTCCGCCCGATGTCCCATGGTCCCTCGTTCCTGCCTCCTCCTCCCTGGCGCCTCCAGCGGGTCGTCCCCGAAGCGCACTGCCGGTGGTGGCTGCTCCTAGACGGGGACTACGCCCTTCTCGTTGAAACGCTCTGGCAAGACGAACAGCCGCGCCTCCACTTGGATACGCCGCCCTTCAAGCCCGGTGATCTTTGCGACGACCCCCTTACACAGATCTACTTGGGCCACCTGCGTGTCGTTCTCAGCACCAATGCAGCCGCCTTTTACCGCCCGATGAAAGCGTGCCTGCCCACGCTGCCTGATCTCCCCGCCACCCCAGACCAGATACTCCGGACCTACGGCATTGACAGCACCGTTCTTGCCGCCCTCCAAGCGCGATATGCCGTTCACCTACCGCTCCTCCATAGGCGCCTGCTTGACCTCGCACTGGCCCTCCGGCAGGCCCTGGGCCTCTGCGGAAGCGGCCTCATCCAACTGCTGCACTGGCAGTGGCACAGTCCCTCCCGGCGCACGGCGACAATCTGGCCCACACCCCTTGCTGCCATCTTGGACGGCGCGCTCGCACAGGTGGAAGCGACCCTCTACCCCCACGCAGCGGGTGGCGGATGGACGTGGACGCTCGCTCCCGAGGAGCAAAGGTGAGGTGCAGCATCCCGGTAGAGGCCGCGACACAAACCTCCGCTTTGGGCGGGATCACCGAGGTCTTAGTGGAACCCGGCGTCCACCAGCTCTGGGTGACCCTCGGCCATGAACAGACCTATCGTCTGGACCTCCAACCTCTGTTGGACATCGAGACGCACCGCACCCTACGGCTGACGACCCTGTTCGCTCGGGTGCAGGTCGGCCCGGGGGGCCAGCACCTCATCTGGCCCGGAGGAGTCCAACTGGACCTCCCCTCCCTCCTGGAAAAGCCCGGCGCACAGCTCCCAGCGAGAACCCTAGCTGTTGTTCCAGCCCGACACCGCTACCGGCCCCTGCTGCCCTATCTGCTGCACCAACAGCCAGCCACCTACCTACGCCCCACTCCCATCGAGCCGGTGACGGTCCAGCGGCTTCTCCGCTTACGTACCAGCGAGCTCGATCAAGTGCTTCGGGGTGTCCCCGTCCCTGCAGAGCCACTGCTCAACCGCCTCTACGACCTTGGCGTCTTCCTCACCAGCCATTTCGCTGAGGACCATCTCTACGCCCTGATGCGCCGGCCCTGGCGGTACGGCGAGCAACAGTGCCCCCGGCAACCCCTCCTCCACACCATGCTCGGCTGCCTCCAGAACGGACGCCCCGATCTCATTGAGCGTCCCTGCATGCTCATTGCAACAGGAGAGTAACTATCCCCTATTCCGCCTTGCACACTGCGATAGCGCGGCTCACCATGTCCCTATTGCGCCGCACCTGCTGTAACCCCGTTTCCAAGCGCTCACCAGCAATCAGCACGCCAGCCACCACTCCAGCGAACAGATAGCTGTAGGGCTTTAATCCATCAAATATCGCTGTCAAAGCGCTCCAACTCCCCAGCATCACGGCTAGGGTTCCAAGTACTCCAGCCGTCTTCAGGCCGCCGATCAGGAAAATCATTCCCGTTTCTACTGCGGCAATGCGCTGGCTCAGCATAGTGTCAACTTCCGTCAGGGCGGAGAGGGGAAATACCTGCAATTGCTGGAGAACAGGTACCTCAGCTCCCCCCCGACTCCGCAGGGCTGCAACCATGTCGAGGCCAGGTGCCCGCACGTCACGCCAGCTGGCGCGCAACATAACGACAAGGACAACCAGGAGAAGTCCCATACCCAGTCACGAGGCGACGTCCCAATTCATACTCGCCCCCGTCCAGAGCAGCACAGCGGAGAGAATCAGATCATGCCGAGGATCACCTACGACCCCTCCCGAGAAGATTGGGCCGGCACCGAATGCTCTTGCTGGGTGTAGGTCAGGAGGTTGTCATGAATACTGGTGACGTCATGGTCCAGAGGCACAGGAATACGGTATAGGCTCACGCTCCGACACTGTTGCTCAAATCCGATCTTCCCCCTTCCCTAAAATGGTCCCATGCCCCGGCAGAAACTTCCTCCCGCCACGGAGATGGCCCGTTTCGTGGCGGAGCTGTCCCGCCGCTTCGGGGATGAGGCTCAGCTCCCGGACCCCCTACCGACGCGCGGACCCGCCTTCGAGCAACTCAAGGCTCTGTACCAAGGCTGGGCAGCCGTACACTGGGTCGAGCAGCATGGTGAGCAAGTAGACCCCGAGACCGTGGCGTCCCTGCTCAAGACCAGTCGCGTCCGGGCGGGGAACAGCACGGACAAGCAACTTTGGCGCGAACGCATCCTCTATGTTGTGCCCCTCCGGGAGCATTACCGCCTCCCCTCGAAGGTCTGGCAGTGGGTGCTGCGCGCCGGGGTGGCCGCCGGACACTTCCCAACTGTAGTGGCCCCGGATGCCGTCACTCTCCCCGCTGCTGAGAGCCAGCCCTACCTGATCACCATGGGCAACAAGCCCGCCGTCATGATCGACCGGGCGACCCGTGGGCCTGACGGCTGGGACGACATGACCCTCCAGTATCACGAAGCCTTCGAGAACGGCCTCGTCTTGAATTACTTCGAGGAGAACGCGGGAAAAGACGCCCTGCGCCAGCAGCTCATGACCCTCGACCCCCGCACCTCGGACGTCTGGCGGCTGCTTACCGCCAAGGCCCTCGAGCACGAGCAAGATGACTTGTTCACCCCCATCACCATCAAGCCGGGGGAACTGGCCAAGGCCCTGGGTCTCAAGCCGCATCCGAATGGCAGTGTCCGTCCCAAAGATCTGCTGCGGTGTACCGATAGCCTCTTCCATCTGGAGCGCCTGTGGCTGACCCTGCCCGACGCCGGGCCTGACGACGACGAGGGTACCCGGCAGCGGGTCCTGGCGGTGATGGCCCGCGGCCGCTCCCGCAAAGTCGAAGGCCAGTCCATCCCCAGCTCGTGGACCATTGTGCTGGGCACTTGGGCCAAGTACTTCCCACGCAGCTTCGCGCCGATCTTCCGAGGCCTGGTAGAACTGCCTGCCAACTCCGCCACCAACCTCTGGGCCAAGCAGATCGGGACCGAACTCTCCTACTGGCTGCGGGAGACGGCAGGCGACAGGGCAACGGTTCGCTACATTCCCGTACAACTCCTACTCCAGCGCGCGAGCCTGATGCAGGAAGTCCTGGATCTGCGGGAACACAAGAACCAGAACCGTGCCTTCGAACGCTTCGAAGCGGCTCTTGAGCTCCTCGGCACCCTGGGCCTGCATGAGCGCTGGTCCTACGAAGTCCGCAGCGCTGCAGCAATGGATCAGGCGCAGGGCAAGCCAGAATTTTTCGAGACCTGGCTGGCAAGCTTCGTCGAACTGCAGGTGCCCGAAGCTTTTCTACGCTCCATCGCTGAACTGACCCAGCGGGAAAGTGGAACGCTGAAATCCCGACACCTGACTGCCGTACGGGGCCGGTAAAAATTCCTTCTCAGGGCGGCCCCAGTCGTTTTACCGACACCTGATTGCCGAAGCAGGCCGATAGATCCGGTACAGAAAAGCTTTTTCGCTTGCGCACGATATTCGGGCGTTTCACCGACACCTGACTGCCGAACAGGAGGTGTTATTTCGACACCTACCTGCCGACATTCGGTGGTTTCCACGACACCTGACTGCCGTGCCCCGTCGTTTTCACCGACACCTGACTGCCGAAGATGCGACGTTATTGCGACACCTGACTGCCGAAGCCAGGCAAGGCTGAAACTTGAAATTACTCGTGCCAGCCGCATAAGGGGCGATCAAGGAGGGCAGCGTCAAGCCCAGTACAGAGCCTTGCGTGATTGTCCGGAAGCCCGAAAAGCGGACAGTACAGTGGTTCCGGCACTCCTCTATTCCGCGTGAGCATGACTGGAGCTGCCCCATCCCTGGAGGCCGACCTGCCTGAGGACGACCCACGAGAGTCCACAGTCCAACACTGAAAAATCCCGCTGGCGGCGGGATAGCTCAGTCCTACTCTGTAGATGACCAGCACCTGAAACAGCGGTCAGTCTACGGGGCGTCCCCTGCTGTTGCAAGTGGAGCGACATGACTGCCCGAACCACCCCTGTCAAGACTTTCCCTCAACCCCGAGCGTTTACCCCTGAAGAAGTCCTATTGCGGCAGCAAGCGCAGCAGCGACTTCTCCAGCAGCGGATAAACGTAAACGCTCAGGTATCAAGTCAGAAGAAAAACCGCTCCTTCGAGGCCGCTTTCCGCGCAAACGTACACCCCCGATTGTTACCGGAACACCAACCACAGCCCAAATCGAGCCAGCCCATCGGCCAATTCAGGAACTCACCTCGCCTCGCCTCTGAAACCGTCCTCCCCGCGTGTCTTGACGCCGCGCTGGACCGAATCAAACGTCCTCGTCCGGGCACCCCTGCCGCACGGGCGGCCGAAGCCGTAGAACGGGCGCGTCCTATCGTCGAGGCCTACATCAGGCGCCGTGACGCCCGGCATAACGCCCTGATGGTGCTCAGGGCCCTGACACAGGCGGCCTACACCCTGATTGAGCGCCGTGGCCAGAGCCAAGAGCACACCACCACCTACACCTTTTTCACGGTGCTGGACTTGCTCCCCATCGTCACCCGGTTGTCGAGCGATCAGTGTGAACGGGCCACCCGAAAACTGCAGGACATCGGTCTCATCCACAAGAGTTCCGGTGCCATCCCCATGGGGGGCCAAGAGCGAACTGCGGAGAGAGGCGGACCCAGACTGTACCGCGGCGGCACCTGGACCACCACGACGTTCCTGAACGCCGAGACTGGGGAACGCACCGAGGTGCGGGCCTGTGCGGGAACCTGGATCGCAGTCCTCTTGCGGCCAGCCCCAGGGATGAGGGCCCGGGTGATTGCCCACGAGCTTCCGGCCTGCCCACGCGACCTCACGGCCGACCGAAAGAAGGGACGTACAGCCTGGCAGTTCCAACAGGAGGCGCGTCAAGAAGTGCGGGAGTCAATACTCCTGACAGGAGATAAGTTTGAAATCTCACCCCTATTGATGTGGTCGTTACCTGAAAAAGAGACTTCAAATTCCCTGGGTACTTCTGATTCCCGCACTTCGCTGTTTGCCGAGGCCTGCACCCCGCAGGAGCTGATCTGGAGCCTGAGCCGGATCGTCAGCATCCATCCCCACTACCGCCGAGAGGCCGTTCAGGAAGGCGCGACACACCTGACACGGCTCCTACACGATGCTGGCTGGGAGCGGCACTATTACCGCATCCTATGGCGGGCGACCGAAGCGGAATTCCGGAATATCCCTGCTTATGCCCAACTTGGACATGCTCTCGAACGAACTCTGATTGCGACGCAAGAACTTCAGCTCATCCGGCCAGGAGCGTGGTTGAGTCGGCAACTCGCCGACTGTGGCTGGATGGACGCGGTGTATCACCAAAAGTCCAGGCGGGCCATAGCTTGACTTTGATCGAGGGCCGATCAAGAACAACTCGTAGGACATGGATCAGGAGTGCACGTAAAGCATGTGGGAGACGATGCTGGAGAATCGGTGAGTACATGCGTCGACTCCAGCGTTGAGTGGCTCCTTGTCACAGGAAGGCAGAATAGCTACCTGCTGTTACAACGCTCAAGTCGATAAACACGCTATTTTTCGGGTTGTTGTAGTATTTTCTGTGACAGTGTAGGGGGAGAGCCGACGGGTCTTTATGTCTATTTCCTGCCCCACAACCACTCTTCGACTATGCCGACCAATCCTCTTCCTGTGACACGCCCCACCTCGCGCGCCGACATCGATCTTGAGGGCCGCCGCCGCTTGCTGCGCGACCTCGGCGGCCTCCCCGAGACGGGTGTGCAGAACCGGGAGTGGCTGTACATGCTCCAGGAGGAGACTCGCCAGTCGCTTTCCATCGAGGGCTACTTCGCCACCGAACAGGAGCTCCGGGCCGTCCTTGCCGGACGCAAGACCTTTCCAGAAATCCTCAACTACTACCGCGCCGCCCAGGGCCTGTACGACCTCGCCCAGCAGCAGGCCCGTGAAGGAGAACTCGGCTTCACGGTCGCCATCGTGCGTCACGCCCACAGCGCACTCTTTCGTGAACTCACCGGGCGCCGGGGCGAATTTCGCTTGGGGGCCATCCGCATCCAGGGAGCCAAAGTGACCCCTCCTGCACATGACGTGGAAGCTTACGTCCGTGCCTTCGTACGGCTCGTCCCTGACCTCCTCACGCGCTTTCCCCCGATTCCGGCCCTCGCCCGCCTGCATGCCCTGTTCGAGAGCATCCACCCCTTCACGGACGGCAATGGCCGTGCTGGGCGCATCCTGATGAATTACCTGGCGGTCACGCAAGGCCTGCCCCCCGTCATCATCAAAGGCGAGGCCCAGGAGGAGCGTGATCGCTACTATGCCGCTCTCGAAGCGGCTGACCTCGGTTTTCACGCGGGCTTTCCACCTCCCGAGGAGCAGGCCCTGAGCGGCGCCCTACGGGAAGGCGACTTCGCACCATTGGAGGCCCTGCTGCGGGAGGGGGTACAACCCCAGCTCGACCGTCTCATCATTGCGGCGGTGGAGACAGGCCAGGAATTGCGCGAGCTGCGTGACCTTGCCCCGATGTTCGGAGTCCAGGAAGCGACGTTGCGGCAATGGGTGACACGCGGGCGCCTTATCGCCGTCAAACGCGGCAGACGCTTGGTCAGCCACCCGAAGTTGTTTCTGGGTGAGCGCGCGGCAGAAGGGGAAGGCTGACGATGAGCAAAGTCCAGCCCGCTTTACTACCCCAGGATCTCGCCTTACAGGTCCCTCGCGCCGAGGCACAGAGGCAGTTGCGTGAGCTGATCACACGGGGTGAAGCGCTGACCCGGCGACGCACGCCTGCTGACCTCAGGGTTGATACGGACGCCGCTCGTGAACTCACAAGCACGCTTCGCCAGTGGGGCCGGGAGGGCACGGAAGTCATGGACGCCTGTCTGGGACCAGAGGCGGCTCAGGTTCTCCGCGCCCTCCCCATGCGTTACACCACCCTCGATCTGGCGAAAGAAGCAGTCCGGCGTCGTCTCGCGCTGCTCAAGGAGGCGCTCGATCGGGTAGGACAACTGCGAAAAACAGCGCGAAAGGCACCGGATAGCCCCTCCCAGCCAGCAACTGAGAAAAAGCGCTCTAAACGTCCGGCCGCGTCTACCGAGCGTCCTTTCCACTTCTGCCTGTCCTTTGCCGGTGAGGATCGCAAATACGCCCAGGCGCTTCACCGGCTGTTGACCAAACGCGGGATGCGAGTCTTCTACGACAACGCTGAGAAACACGACCTGTGGGGCCGAAACCTTTACGAGCACCTCGCCGACATCTACGAACACCGGGCGCATTTTTGCGTGATGTTCGCGTCGCGTCACTACGTCGAGAAAGCCTGGACCGGCCTTGAGCGTGAATTCGCCCAGGCCCGCGCCTTCAAGCAGCCGGACTACATCCTGCCTGTGCGCATCGACGACACACCTGTGCCCGGTCTCGCCCCGACCAAGGGCTACCTCGACGTGCGCGAGAACACCCTGCCGGAGATTGCGAACACTGCGGTTCGTCTCCTCGCCGAACGTCGTCCCGGCCTGGTGCCTCCGCCCCCCGTGAGCCAGTATCCTCGCCGCCGACCTTCCCCGAACACCGGCAAGAAAACAGGTCGCTTGCCCCGCACGGCTCCGGCCTTCGCGCTGCTGGGTAATCACATCTACGAGGCTGCCCGGTACCGCGAAACCGACGATGTCATCACCCTGCACCTGCGCCCACGGAGCGGTGAGGAGGAGGCACGGCTGCGGACCCTGCGTGACCCACGAGGCCCCGCTTGGGGGAGTACCCTGGCCTTCGCATACCGCCTGGATGGAGCGAATGTGAGCGTGCAGGACGTGACCCATGAAGGAGAGGGCGACCGTGCAGTTGCGGTGGTCACACTGCGGCCCGAGCGCTCGCCCCGGCAGCGGATCTTCATCGGGCAAGACGACCGGGCGCTGGCAGAACGCGCTGCACGCTTCATCGTATTCGCTGAGGAGCCCCAGTCCCGAGAGTCTTGGACGTTGCCCCTTTACGGCCGGGACAGGGACGTACAATTTCGTGCCGGGTTGCTGCTGACCCTTTGGCGCACTTGGGCGGGTACGAAGGGAACCTTCTTGGCAGCAGCGAGGCTGCTGCTCGTCTACCACCTCAAGACCTTAGGGGTCGTGGAACACATCACGACCCTTGAGGTCGGTCCCTCGAAAGGGGATCGCCTTCCCATCACGCTTCGCGGGTACCGTCAGGCCCCATATGGAGAAGGCCGTACAGAAGTGAACGTTGAGGGCGAGATCACGCTTTCTCGGGCGGAGCGCCAGACATAGACTCACCGCCAGACAAAAGACAGGTAAAGCGCGAAAAGTGAGATGCTGCCGTGCAGGCCAACCACAGTTACGCTCCACAGGGCACGAATCCAAGTGCCGAGGGTCAGAGGCGGCGCATTAAAAGAAAAAGGGGGCGAGACACCGTCGCGAGCCTGGGCGAACAAGAGGCGGTGGCGTTGCTCCTGTCCCAAGTAGTACGCGTCGAGTGCCCAGAAGATAAGGGTTGGCAGGAGGGCTAGACGGGCGAGCTGGTCGTCTTGCTCACGGCCCGCGAACCCGAGGAGGGCGCTGGCGAGCGTCACAGTCCATCCCTTAAGCAGAAAGGAGTGCGAGGCGAGGCGAGTGATGACCCCCTGGATCATCTCCAGATATTTGCGCACGTCATCTGTCATAGCGTTCTGCTCATGGGGCACCGGGGCCGCCGTTTCTTTGCTGCTGACGAAGGTCGGTTCCATTGCAGAATGCTCATCTCCAAAAGATACGCCGTGAATCAGGTGCGCCACATATGTTCCCTGAGACGATTGTCCGCCTACTCGCCGTAGATTCAGACACTCTGCACGTTACTTTACTGTGCCTCAGGTGCTCAGCTACGTTCCATAATTGAGAGCTGGCCCGAATCATTTGCGTCCCCCTCGTGTGCGCCAGGGCGTGCAGCGCCAGAGGAGCGTCATCAGCCCACACATTCCCTCTTTCCCAAAGCGTTGGGCTTTTTCTGTAGAGAGATGGAAGGGCGGAGGCCGAAGTCACGCCCCAGCGCACCCGATTGTCATCCTTTCCACTGCGTCTCAGGTACCTTAAGTGCAACAAGAGTAGCGCCAGGACGCGAGGAAGTGCCTGAGGAAGAAATCGGCAGAAGCGTTTTCGATTAAGTGGCTATTGGTAGTGAATCCATGAACAGGACGATCCGACAGCATTTTGTTCCTCGTGCCTACCTCAGACGATTCTCTTCATCTTCGTCTGGGACGGGTATAGAGCGTACTCACGCTTTAATCAAGCGGAACACTAAGATTGTAGAAATTCCTATTCAGAATATTGCTAGTCGCGAGCTGTTTTATGACTTCGGGCCTGGGGATCAGGAGCAAGTACTGGAACAGCATTTTTCGCAGAATATTGAAGGCGATTTGGCAGACCTGTTAAGAGAATCTGTAGACCATTTCAAAGCAGCTCAAACACTTGTGGCAAGTCACAAGCGTCGTCTTGCTGCTCACCTGGCCTTGCAGTACCTTCGTACCCATGAGTTTCGCCGTGTGTTGGCGGAAAACCTTGGTGGCGTCGCCGAGATGCTCACGCGGCAATTCCGTAGCCTACACAATGACCTTCCTGATGAATTCAAGGTTGAGGCGAATGTGGACGCTCGGGCACATCTCGACCTCGGCATGAATGACGCCAACATCGGGACCATCGCGCACATCCTGACTCAGCATGCCTGGCAGGTGGTCCGTGCTCCGGCAGGCCGCACCTTCCTGACCAGCGATGCCCCGGTGATGCTCATTGGGGAACCTCTGGCGCCCTGGATGGGTGTGGGCTTTGCGACGTATGGTGCCCGGGTGCTGTTTCCTCTGGATGCCGAGTATCTGGTAGTCACCACCGACATAGTTAGCTTCCGTGAGAACGGCCACCTGGGCGAGAACGTCGTTGTCGAAGCTACCGAAGGGATGATGGACCAGTACAACTTCATCATCTTGGGGATGGCCGCGGAGCAGGCTGTTGCTAGGACTCGTCTGGAATTGGAGCGGGCGGAAGCTCTTCTGCGCGCCGAGGCTCAATACCTCGGGCAATCCCAACCCTAAAGGAACTGCTTGGCCTGTGCGCCTTGAGCTGGTCAGTCGCGCACCTGCCAGAGGTCCGAGCGATCAGCAGGTCAACGGCCACGTCCTCAGGTGGGAAGCCTGACTTTTGTTGCGGCGCGCCCTAGCCTGGGGACGTGGCATCACACACCACCTACCACGGGCTGTGGCAAGCGCCCGACAACACCCTCGACAGCTACGGTTACTTCGAGATTCGAGACGATGGGTTGCGCCTCAACATGATCGGCATTCGAGAGCACGCTTTCGAAGTCAGTTCCCATGATGTCGGTAAGGAACGAGGGCGGCTCCGGGTCATCCTTCCGTTCTCCGACCACCCCAATATTCCGACGCTATCGGCGAAGACTGCCGAGGGCAAGACGGTTTCACTTTTCGACCTCGCTTTTCGTCACTCTCGCGGCGAGTGGCTCGGCCGCCAGCGTGACACCGCCTACTACGAATACGAGCCGCAGCTAGCGTTAATTGGGGAACGTCGGGTAGACGACCTATCAGCCGAGCGCTTCACGGCCCTGTCCCTAGACCTGCACAGCTTCTCTGGGTGGCCCCCCGGCTCACCCTTCGAGTACGAGTTCAGGGACGACCAGCCGACCCGCCACTACTTCGTCCTCGAATATCAGGTGCCCGTCACGAGTGTCCGTGTGGAAGAGCTGCACCTGACCCTGGAGTTCCGAACGTACTTCTCCTCCGCTCCCACAGGTGGACGCCACATCTTCGATGCACATGGGCGAGTTACCCTCGTCCCGGACGAACCAGCCAGCATCCACGCGCTCCTCGAACTCGTCGGCCGGGTCCACATCCTTCTCGATTTGCTTGTCGGTCAACGGCTCAAAATTAAACGCCTCGGGCTCATGACTTCCAACATCCAGACCGTGTTGGAGGACGGGACAGAAGTGCACGAGGCTTTCGAACTGGTGACGAGCCAAGGGCGCCTTGACGACAGCGTCGACGAGCGCGTCACGCCCGTCTTCCCCTACGAGGACCTAGGAGAGCGGGCTCCCGTCGTCTTCAGCACCTGGCTGGGGGCTGAACGCAAGCTGCGCCGCGCTGTGAACGCGTTCGTTGTGGTCGCGTTCGCCCATGATCTCGTGCTTGACTCGCAATACACCGACCTGGCGGGCATCGTCGAATCGCTCGCCCGCGAGGGGGGGAAGCAGTATTACGTCGAGAAGAGCATGTTCAGGGACGTTGCCCGAGAGCTTCGAGCGGCGATTCCCGAGGACTTGCCCGAGACCTTGCGCAGCATCCTCGCCGCACGAATCGACACGGCCAACGAGCATTCGCTGCAAAGCAAGGCCACGGCTCTCATCGAGGCGTGCTGGCCGATCTTCGCTGACAGGATCACATTGACGCCATTCGACCTGGCTGCGGCGCTGGCGAACAACCGCCACGCCCTGGTTCACAACGACGAAGGGAAGAAGAAGCTGCTCGCTCGTGACGGCTTGAGTTTGTACTGGTTGACGCAGGCCATCAAATGGTTGGCCTACGGTGCCATCGCGCTGCGCCTCGGCATGGACCGCGATACGGTCCTGGCCCGACTCCGGGAGCGAATTGAGGAGACGAGGCTGAAACTCGACTACGAACACTTCAAGAAAGGGGAAGGGTAAGACCAACGTTGTTATCGAGAGCGACGGCACGATTTGCTGTCCGGGCCGTCCCGAGCCTGGCTGCCGCTAATCCGGGGCGACGTGCGGGTGGAAGGTTGGGTGTCCAGTAGGCAGACACTGACTTACCCGAGAGTTTGTCGATAAAGGACAAAGCTCCAAACGGCAGACTGAGGCGTGACGTTCACCCTGCCCGCAGCCCGTAACCAGTTGTTCTCTCAGGTCATCGCTGACCAGCAGCGCATCTGGGTGGTGACGCCGATGCTCTGGCTGATGAGCTACCAGGTGCAGAGTGGGGGATACACGACGCGAGGAGATCCTGTCTTCGATTGGATGCCGACCACGCAGATGGTCGCTCTGGCTGGGAAGCGGCGGCCCTCACCCCCAGTTCTCACTCCCTACGAACTGGCTGTTCCACCCATCGTGCTGGAGATGCCGAGCCCGAGCGGGGCGCTGCCATTCCTGTTAGACGGCATTCACCGAGTGGACCAACTCCACGCGTTGGGCATTCCCGACATACAGGTCATGTCCCTCACGCCCCAGGTGGCAGCACAATTCGAAGTCCCCGTGAGAGACGTGCCCCAGGTGATGGATGACCTTCGCCACCAGCGGTCCTCGGCCCCGCTCAACGCTTTGTACGCTCAATTAGGCCATATCAAGCAGGCGGCGCTCGCTCTGCGAGCTGCTGCCGCACAGGCTGGACGCTCGGTCTCGGCCTTTCCCCTGCCCCGCACACTGTTGCATCAGGAAAAGCTCTCCGGACCGGCCTGCCCCGAGGTGTACTGACGGCAGGACGAAGGGCAGCCTTCACCCCTGCGTGTACGGTCGCCGTGATCAATGTTGAAAAGGTTGCCCTTCACGCGGTGGGGAATACATTCAAGGGTCATGGCCGTGCTTGACTGGGTAGATGACGCGCCCCGTTCTGCACGTGCATGTAGTGCACGCGCCTGCCCTTTCGGGTGCCTGTGGCACGGTGCTGAAGCACGTCTGTGCCCAGGCTGAGCGAGGCAGGGCCATCCCCATCTCGCCGGGCGCCCGTGTAGCATTGGACACGGCGGTGGGGGGCATGCGCGACCACCTGGAAGCTGTGTTGACCGCATATCCCATCTCAACTGCCATGTCGAATGGAGCACCCTGGATGTGTTGGTATTTCAGAGCGCTCCATAGTCCTAGGATGCGGAGCGGGCTCAGGGAGTGATGGGTTTTTATAACGACGGCATCGGGGGAACACTGACGTTCAGTCCGCATATTGACCTCTACGTGCTGCCGGGCCATGAAGCTTGCCTCGCCACACTATCTGGATGAGGTCGGGTTCTCGCTCAAAGGCGTGCGGAGGCGGACGTGGTCGACCAGGGCGTGACGCCCCTGGTCACGCTCCCGGCGAACTGGGAGAAGCTCTCGACCATTTGGGGCCATCACCTCGGACGGGCGATTCTTCCGGCAGACGAAGTCCGGAGCGATTCGCAGTGGAGACGTGAGCCGATTCTTCCAGCATCTGCTGCGTCAGATCCAGGGAGAGATTGTAGTGGTGCTGGACAACGCGGGCATTGACCGGTCCAAAGCCACTCAGGCGTTCGTTGCGCACCACGAACGCCTGTCCTTGGTCTTCCTTCCGCCGTACGCCCCGGAGTTAAGTTCTACTCAGGAGTTGCACCTGCATAACGACGGGGAAGCGCTCCCAGCCGAGAAAATCTGGGAGTGTCTACGTCACAGATTCTGGGGGAGCGCGTCCGCATTCTGGCAGATGAGTTCCTGGCCGTTCCAACCACGTCCTACCAACAGCGCAGCCTCCAGGCTGCGCTGTCGATGTTCCTGGACACTGCCACCAAAACGGCGTTGCACCGCGCTGAGTTGGTCAGCAAAAGTGCGCTGAGCCGCCTCCTGAACGAGTACCCCTGGGATACGGCACAGGGTTGGGCCATCTTGCAGCGCGCCCAGTGGGACGCGCTGCTTGTCGCGGCCCGACGAAAACACCGCCCACTCCTGCGGCTGAGTGTCGACCTGACCAGCATCGAAAAAAAGGGCAGCACGCTGCCCTTCGTTCGCGTCTATAACGAGGTTCACGGCATCCATCTGGTCGTGTTGTTCGCCGAATACGGAGCGGTGAAGTTTCCCGTGGGGTACCGGGTCTACCGGGGCAAGGGGACAGCGACCCCAGTGACTCTGGCACGAGAACTTCTGCGAACCGTCCCAGACGCGATCCGTCGTCGATTCCGGATTCGCGTGTTAGCAGACAGCGGATTCGAATCCGCTGTCTTCCTGGATGAAGTCAGGCAGCTGGGCTTCGAGTTTGTGGTGGGCGTTCGGTCAACCCGGCGGACGATGCACCCAGGCGAGGTCACGGTGGCTGACTGTCCGCATGGAGGCTACATCGAATTGAAGAACTGGCCGCATGACCCGCTGGTGCTGGGTCGCGTCGACCGTGGAGACCGGGTGTTTCACGCGGTTTCTTCGGAACTGATGGAAGGCGACGAGGTGGTCGCCGAGGGGGCGAAGCGGTGGAGTGAGGAATCGTTCTTCAAGGAGGGCAAGCACCAGTTTGGTCTGGCGCAGTTCGCATTGCGAACTGCTGTGGGCCTGGATCGCTGGGTCCTGCTGGTGTTCCTGGCCTGGACACTGGCCATCCTGCACCGAGAGACCGGGATGACCCTGGAGGCGTGTGCTGCTCTGGCACTGATGACGGTCATGCCAGACGTTCATTTGAACCGCCTGCTCCTGACGTTCAGCAGAAACTCGGAATTTCTCCGCCAGCACGGCTATTCACTGCGCTATGCGAGGTGCAACTCCTGAGTTCTATTGAGCTGGTGTGGGCATACGTAAAGCGCAATGTTCTGGGAAACTTCTGTGCTTGCTCCGTCTCGGCACTGAGGGAGAAGCTCCGGGGGGCGTGGCAGCGTATTCGTTACATCCGGCTACCACATCAGCTTATAGATGCAAATCTACGCCGCGATCGATAAGTGCATGTCGCTAGAATAGATGCCGACTGATGCCCCAGTTCCAGCCTGCCCGCCCGCAAGACGCCTGGTTCGTCTTTCGGGGGTTCGCATACCAAGTGGATACCACGCTAGTGCGCTGGGTGACTCTGCCGCCAGGAAGCGAACTTGTGCTGGAGTGTGGGGAGGACATCGACCACATTGCTCAGGCGGTTGTCGGCGAACAAAGGCTGCTTGAGCAGGTGAAACGCCTAGACGACAACGTCACCCTGCGAAACGGGGATGTCCTAACAGCCATCGCCAATTACATACATCACCGGTCCGCCAACCCGGGCCACTTGCTCCTCTTCCGCTTCACTTCAACGGCGGACATTGGTATTGAGCGTCCGGCGCTCTCCCCTGAGCGGAGGCCAGGTCTCGAGTTGTGGCGTGCGGGGCAACAGGAGGCCGCAGCCCAGGAGCGCCAGACCCTGCGCGCCTTTTTCACACGGGTGAACCAACCGGCAAAGGTTTCCGAAGCAGCCTGGAAGGTGTTTAAGGCCTTCTGGTCTGAGGCGAGTGATCAAGAGATTCGTGAGATGCTTGCGAGATTTGAATGGAGTTGTGGCGCCCCTGAATCTCCGGCCCTCCAGGACCTCGTGCAGGTGACGCTTTACAGTAGTGGCAGGGTCCGTTCATTGGCAGAGGCCGCCAGGCAGTACGCCAAGTTGTTCGTGCATGTGCTCCGGCTCTTGTCTGAAAGAGGCGACAAGCGCCTGCACTCCCAAGATCTATCCGCCGTCCTAGAAAGCGAGACATGGACGGAGGAAGATGAGCGGCTGTTCGAGCGTGTGCGGTCTATTGAGACCGCAGTTCACGAATTACGGGAACTCGCTGCGCGACAAGCCCTGGCTATGACCAAATTACAGGCGCAGATTGGAGTCATTGCCATTGAAGCGGGCGTGAACGTCTCGGCAACATATGTAGCCTATACGCTGCCCGACCTCAGTCCACCTCCGACACTGCCTCGTCGGTCCCTGCGTCAAGGCTCGGTGGAATACGTCTTGCGCGCGGTGGGGGACGCTCCTTGGTTCGCTCTCCATGGCGTCATCGGAGTCGGCAAAACTGAACTCGCGCTGCTGGTTGCCGCCGCCCTAGGACAGGTCAGTGCATGGATTGACTTCCGTGGTTTGAATGAGACGGCCACGACCATGCGTTTTGACGCCGTTACGGCCTCGTTGGCTGGTACGGTACCGGGGTCAGACGCCATCAAACAGGCCATGTGCAGCCTCGGCCGGGGAACGGTCCTGGTTCTGGACGATCTCCCCAGAATTCGCTCAAATGACCTAGGTCGGCGGTTGCGTCTGCTCATGCAGCAGGCCTCCGAACAAGGAGTGCGGCTGGTATCAACCAGCCATCATCCCTTACCCGCCACTCTGACCGAAGGACCGGCGGGTGCCGTCAACGTGGCCGCGCCACTGCTGGACGAGAGGGAGGTGCAGGAGGTGCTGCTGACTCACGGTATGTCCGGGGAGTCGCAGGTGGCTCGATTTATCCACGCGCTCACCGAGGGGCATGCAGCCCTTGTGACAGCCGCCGCACGCCTGCTGGCCCAGCACGGGTGGAATCTGACCAATGAGGCCCTGGAGGCCCTGCTGCGGCGGTCCTACGGTCAGGAAGTGCAGCAGGAGACAGTTGAACGGCTGCTGGAGACGGTCGCTGACAGCAGTGGGCGCGAACTGCTGTACCGCCTGACCCTTGCGCCCACCACCTTCCAATTCCGGCACGCCCAAGTCGTAGCAAACGTCCAGCCTGAAATCAGCCATCCTCGGGAAAAGTTGACTTCACTCCTGGGGTTATGGGTGCAGCAGCGCGCGCAAGGCGCCTATGCCCTGTCACCACTCCTCACACACCTTGGGGCTGACCTGACTGCTGATGTCCAGCGTGGGACACATCTGGCGCTCGCCAACGACACCCTCGCGCAGCAGACATTGGATCAATACGACGTATCCCGCGTTCTCGTACACCTGCTGGGTGCCGAGGAGCCGAACCGCGCCGGTGCCCTGTGGTTCTGGGCGGTCATGCAACTCAAGGCCCAGGGTGTGCTCGCCGAGGCTACCCTCATCACCCGCCTCTGGATGGGGCTCACTCTCCCAGCAGGAATGAGTGTTGCTCTTCGCTTTGCCATTCGCGCGCTGCAACTCCAGGTGTTCGGCAGCCAGACAGAAGACGCCTCTTTTCTGCTTGAGGAACTGCGGTCCCTGGTGGGCCAAGCCCAGTCATCGGATGCGTGGGCCTTGCTTTCCGCGTTCGCTGACCGTGAGTCCACTCTGGCTCGGCTTGATTTTCGCCTCGCGTGCGCCGTCCTTACCAAGATCACCGGCGTGACCTCCCTGGAGGGAATGCACGGCGAGCCTGTCGCGTTGCCCGAGCCGGGATTCCTGAACAATTTGATCGTGCTGCTGACACCGCGCCTGCACACCCTGGACAACGCCCTAGCCTGGTTGGAAGTTGCTGAGCACACCCATAACCAGGGCGTGTACCCGTTAGATACATCGCTGGGCTGGGAAGCGTTACGCCAAGTCGCCGAACGGCGCTTCATGGAGGAGTTCGAGCGCCCCGCAGAGCAGCAGGACTGGCGGCGTGCCCTGGACGACATCAGAACCTTTTCAGCGGCGGCCCGGGAGAGCAGTCTCCCCGTAATTTGGGCCTGGTCCGTCGAAGCGCAGGTCATCGTGCAGGGCGAACATCTTCACGACCTGAATGCCGCTCTGCAAACTGTCGAGGAGGCTCTGCGTCTCTCACGGTCTCCAGAGGACCGCGTCATCCTGTATGAGGCCGCAGGTCGGCAGTTCTTCTACCAGAGACAGTACGAGGGCGCGAAGCCGTGGTTGGCTCATGCGGTTGCGGAACCGGCAGTGCAGTGCGGCGACGTCCGGGTGCGGGCGGCCATGATGCTCAGCGCCTGTGAGGGAAGGGCCGATCCACATGAGGCGTGCCGGATAGCGACGGCCGCGGTAGGGTTCGCGCGGGGCCGGGAGGATGTGGACACCACGCTGTTTGCACGGGCATGTGGTGACGCCGCCGTTGCCGCCTGGGCAGTGGACCGGCACGTAGATGCCTATTCGGCCTGTCGCGAGGCCCTTCTGACACTGAGGCGTGAGTCAGATGAATTGCAGGGCTGGCGAGAAACGTACGTGAAGCTGCTGCATCTGGTGTCGAGGTGCGTCCTGGACCTACGGGAGAACGAGACCAGAGTCAAGCGCAGTATTGAGGCGGGCCACGGCGAGGCGTACCGCCACATCTTCGGTGCCATCCACCCGCATATCGCCGCCCGCTACAACCCGGTCAACGGCGCCCACGAAGACGCAGTTATGGCTGACTTCGCTGACCTGCTCGGTTTGGCCGATGAGGCGGCGTGGTGGGCACAGCGGGGTCTTGCGCGGCCCAACATCACGCTGGCGAGCCTGGCCTCGCTGTCCAGTCACGCCGTGGCGGGATCACTGCGGGAACAGAAGTACGGCGAGGCGCTCGACGCGGCCCTGCGTGGGGCGGCTGCCATGGTCGGCGGCATGTACGCACCACAAGGTCCCCTCGAAGTCACGGAGGCGGACCTTCACCAACTGCTCGGGTCGAGACCAGGCGCGCGGAGGGAGGAAGTGGAGAACATAGCCATTGTGTCTGGCGTGATTCCAATTGCGTTCCAGGTTGCCGACTGGATCATTCGACGTCCCGAGCAGGGCGTTGTCATGGCCAGAGAGTGTGCCGAGTTGTGCCGCCAAACTCAGGTCAATGCTGTGTTTCCGCAGATCTGGGAAGAGTTTGCCGATGCCTTCGCTATGATGGGCTCCGATCTTGTACCGAGATCTATCGTCATTGAGCGGGCTAACCGAGCCACCCATGCAGAACAGAACTCAGTTGCGACAATATGGCAACTGCTAGCAACCTTACGAAGAGACTTCTCTATACGGGAGGCCGCCCGGCTCCACCGCAGCCACGCCACTTTCCTAAAAAGAAGCTTGCGTGGTGCCAAACATGATTTATATCATACTACTGCTTCTTTCTTTATTACCTATTGGTGTGAAAGGATTGGGAGCGAAGATTTTTCACATTATATAAATTCCAACATTCAAAATGAACTGATGACTGCAAGTGAACAACTTGATAACAAACTTGAACTCTTGCTTCAGATTCTAGAAGCTATTGAAAAAGGTAACTAGTCGAATACATAATAACGCATAGCATAACTTTGATTCCAGTGCAAGAAGATGGTGATGCCGCACCGCCTTCCTGCCAGCGTGGCGACGATTCTGCTGGATGCAGGGGTGCTGCTGGATCAGGCGCAGAAGTTCCTGCGCCACAAACGCAGTGCCATCACTCAGATGTACGCCGATACCATGCAGGTCGGGTGCTCTGTGTAGGGCTCAAGACCCGATTTCGACATTTTGGTCCGCTAAGCGCCAGGGCTATCCAGCACGGGGTCTAGCTCCTCAACTCCCGGTAGGCCCCAGGCGGGGGCACCAACTCCTGGCGCCACAGATAATCGCCCGTCAGGCCGATGTGCTCCCACCCCAGCGGCGACACATGCGCCAGCAGTTCATCCGGCACGTCCTGTCCCTCAGTCCGCAGCGCCTCCACCGCCCGCCCCAGGTACACCGCGTTCCACGCGCTGATCGCCGCCACAACGAGGTTCAATCCGCTGGCCCGATGACTCTGCGCCTCGAACGTCCGGTCCCGCATCTCGCCACCTCGGTGGAACGCCACCGCCCGCTTCAAGGCGTGGAGCAACTCGCCCTTGTTCAACCCAGCCAGCACCCGGCGACGCAACTCCGGGTCCCGCAACCACTCCAACGTGAACAACGTTCTCTGGACTCGCCCCAGTTCGCGGAGGGCCAGCGCGAGGCCGTTTTGTCTCGGGTAGGACGCCAGCTTGGACAGGATCAACGAGGCGGTCACCGTGCCCGCTTTAATGGAGGTCGCCAGCCGTCGCAATTCGTCCCAGTGCTCGCGGATCAGCCGCAGGTTGAGCCGCTGGGCTACCAGCGGCTCCAGCAGACCGTAGGCCGAGGCGACCTCGGGCGTGTACAGCCGGGTCTCGCCCAGGTCCCGAATCCTGGGGGCGAAGCGAAAGCCCAGCAGGTGGCAGAGAGCAAAGACCTGCTCGGTGTAGCCCGCCGTATCGGTGTAGTGCTCCCTGATCTTCAACTCGGACAGGTGGTAGAGCAACCCGTCGAGCACATGCAGGGCGTCCCGCACGTTCGTCGTGATGACCTTGGTGTGGAAAGGGGCGTACTGGTCGCTGACGTGCGTGTAGAACAAGACGCCCGGTTCCCGCCCGTACTTCGCGTTCAGGTGCCCGAACGCCTTCCCGTGTCCCCCCGTGGGAAAGCGCTGTCCATCGGAACTGCTTGTCGTGCCGTCTCCCCACAGCGCCGCCAGGGGGAGCTTGGACTGGAAGTTGACGATCTGAGCGAGCCCCGCTGCATACGACTCCGGACGGATAAACCAGTCCGACAGGTACATCAGACGACGGACCGTCACACTCGGGTCGGGCGAGGCCTCCGCCATCTTGGTCAGTCCCAGGTTGAGGCCATCGGCCAGCAGGGCGGTCAGGAGGTGGTCGTGGCGCTCGACGCCCTTCCCGTTCCGGAGGTCGAGAAAGGCGCCCGTGAAGCGGCACCAGGCATTGACCTCCAACAGCAGGTCGGTGACTTTCACCCGGGGCAGCCGGGCGGCCAGGGTGCGCTGGAGCGGCCCCGCCTCGTCGGGCACCGTCTTGACCACTTTGCCCACCCGGAGCTTCCCGCTCAGCAGACTGACCGACGAAAGGGCGCCCTTGGAAAGCAGGTCCTCAACCTCACGCAATTGCCCGGCGAGCTTTGGTTCGGTGACCGCCCAGAACGCTTCGAAGGTCTCCGGCAGGTCGAGGGCGAGGTCTGGGAGACGACTTTGCCATACGTCCTGGGGCAGGAGGTAGGCGTCGAGGTCCCTGTACTTGCGACTGCCCTCCACCCATACGTCCCCCGACCGCAGGGCCAGGCGCAGCTCGTCCAGCACGCATAGCTCGTACGCCCGCCGGTCTACCTCCCCATCCTGGAAGACGTGGGCGGTCCACTTCTGCCGCACGAAACTGAGCGGAACATGCTCGGGCAGGGTCCGCTTCCCTGAGGCGTACATTTCGCGCAGGAGATTCAGAGCCTCAACCAGGGGTGCCGCCGTACCCTGGGCGTGGAAGGTGAAGGCGGAGAGCAGCCGGGGCGCGTAGGCCCGAACCTTCGGATACGCCTTCATCACGTGGTGCAGGGGATCGAGCTGTTCGGTGGATATCTTGTCTTGCCCGTCACGAACTGTCTTCACCAGCCTCTCCCACGACACGACCGCCTCGACGGCTCGGTACGGGTCGGTCTGCTCCTCCCGGGCGGCAATTAGGGCGGCACAGACGGACTTGTACGTGCCGAGTTGCTCGATGACGGACGGTCCCTGCTGCCCGAACGCCTCCGCCGCGTTCCGCTCCCCCTCCCGGAGCAGCGACACCATCAGGCGGTCGTGCAGGTCGAACACCCCGTCGGTCAGGGTCTCCGACAGGTCGAAGAGGCGCGCCATCAGGGTGGCCTGCCGTCTTTGAGGCTCGTAGGCAGCGAGGTGGGAGGCACTCACCCGTCTGGCTTCCTCAGCCAGGTGCGCCAGGCGACTCTGCGGTAGAAACGCCCGCAGGTTGCTCTGCACTGGGAACGTTCGCACGAAGGCCAGCTTGTCGAGCAGGGTCAGCACGTGCTTGGGCTTGGGGACACTGACGGGACGGCCCAGCCAGACCAGCCGTGAGAAGGCTTCGTCGCCCTGCGGGGTCAGCAGCGCATCCACCCGCCCGGGAAGTTCACCCTTCAGTGGCAGGTTCAGCAGGCCGTAGGTGTACTGGTCGGCTTGGATGCGCGCCGCGTTCACCAACCGCTCCAGCACCGACAGCCGTGGGGTCAGGATGTGGCGTCGGCGCAACTCGTCGATGAGCGTCCCCACCAGGGGGAAGGCCTGTTCGGTGACGACGGCGCTGGGCACGAGCCAGTCGCGCAACTCCCGGTTTAGGCGCCCCGACAACTCGACGTACCCTAGCCGCTGGCACAACTCGGCGAAGTGCTCCTTGCGCGTGGAGTCCCGCCGGGCGTAGTCGTCGTGACAGGCGGGATCGACGCGCAGTTGCTCGGCGAGGAAGGCCAGCACCTCTGCGGGTAGGGCCTCACCTTTGCGGAGCCCGCGTCCCAGGTGGCGCAGCACGGTGAGCTGTACGGCGTAGCCAAGTTTGTTGAAGTCGCGTCGCCGCTCTCTCACCAGCCGGAGGTCCTCCTCACTCAGCAGGTAATACCGGGCGAGGGTGCGCTCGTCGAGGGCGGGGAAGCGGGTGAACTGCTCGCGTTGTGCGGGGGTCAGGAGGAGGGGTGTCCGAGGGGTCAAGCTGAGCCCCAGGCGTTCAGGCAGAGGTTCCCTTTTCCGGGTGTAATTGTCCCTATCACCGGATTTTCCTCCAGGAAGTGCGAAGAATTGCGTATGCTGGCCAATCCGGCACCCGCTGCTGGAGTTATCCGGCCTCCAGGAATGGAGTTATCCGGCACCCTCCCAGCCAACGGACGAGCTGTCCCCATTATGAAAGGCTGACCGTCTCCGGGGTCAACTTCCTGCTCTTCTTTCTGAGGCTTTCTCCCCGAAGTTCGATCCGGTAGGCGTGATGCAGGACGCGATCCAAGATCGCGTCCGCCAGCGTGGGATCTCCCAGATTCGCGTGCCAGGCCGGGGTCGGGAACTGACTGGTAATGATCGTCGAAGCCCGTTCATAGCGGTCATCCAGAATCTCCAGCAAAATCCTTCGACCTTCCGCTGTGGGCACATCCAGCCCCCAGTCATCCAGAATCAGGACGTTCACCCTGGCGATGCTCGCCAGGAGCTTCAGATACCGTCCATCCCCTTTCGCCAGGGTCAGTTCCTGCAACAGTCGCCCGGTTTGCGCATACAACGCCGTGAAGCCCTGACGGCAAGCCTGGTGCGCCAGGGCACACCCGATGAACGTCTTCCCGACGCCCGTGGGGCCGGTGATGATGACCCCCCTTTTTTCGGCGAGCCACTGACCCTGGGCCAGTGAACGCAGCAACCGGGCATCCAGCCCCCTCGGGTGTTTCACATCCACCTCTTCCAGGCTCGCATTGACCTTCAAACGCGCCGCCGTCAGGCGGCGCTGCAAGCCCCGGGTATCCCGGCAGGCCCGCTCACGGTCGACCAGCAAGGTGAGTCGTTCCTCGAAGCTCAGCTCGCGGAGACCAGGTTGTTCCTGTTGTTCTTGCAAAGCGAGCGCCATGCCATCGAGCTTCAGGGCGCGCAACTGTTGAATCACCGGATGGGGCAACATGTCAACCTCAATTCAGGGTGCGCTCGGCACCCGGTTCGTCGATCTCTGCGAAGTACCCAGGACCACGCAGATTGCTGTGGTCGGCTACAGGGAGTGCGGTGGGGGCATCGGGGAGTGGCGCTTCGTCCAGACGGTGCTTCAGGATGGATTTCACGCTCTGCAAGCTGTGCGCTTGCAGAGCCAACGCCCGCCGACAGGCCGCTTCCAGCCGCTCCCCGTACTCGCGGTGCAGGCGAAGCAGACCCGTCACGACGCGCTTTCTCTGTTCAGGATGTTGATCTCCGTCGAAGATGGCGCGCACCAGGGTCGTCGTGGCCTCCCCAATCTGCTGAGCCTGACCCAGGAGTTGGTCCGGACCCACCTCGCGGTAGTACCGGTGGTGGGCGGGCATGTGGTCCGGCACCGTGGTCTGTTGCCGGGCCGACGTCAGCGCGTCGGGGACCCGGTGATGAACCGCGATCCGTACGCCTGAACGGTAGATCTCGATCAACCGCGCGGTGAGTCGCAGATCCACCCGGGTCTTGACGTGGTGATGGGGCACGCTGTACGCGTGCCCCTGGACGACGACGTGGTAGTCCAGACCGACCGTGGCGTGCTTCCACTCGGCCACCTCGAAGGGCTGGGCGGGCAAGGGGCGCAGCAGGGGTTGATCCAGGGTTTCGAACTCACTGCGGCGACTGCCTGGCCTCTTCTGAAAGGGTTGCCCATTGAGGGTGTTCAGCAGTTCCCAGACCGCTTCGTTCGCCTCGGACAGGCTGAAGAACACCCGGTCGCGCAGCGGGGCGAGAATGCGGCGTTCCACGATCTGCACGTGCACTTCCACCAGGGCCTTGTCTTTGGGTTTGCGGACCCGGGCAGGGATGACGGCGACGTCGTAGTGCTGTGCGAATTCCTGATAGGTGCGGTTCAGCTCGGGTTCGTAGCGGCTGGCGTGGGTCACGCCAGCCTTGAGGTTGTCCGGGACGATGATCTCGGGCACTCCACCGAAGAAGTCCAGCGCCCGGACATGCGACGCGATCCAATCGTGAATGCCCTGGGTTCGGGTCACTTCGGCGTAGGTGTAGTCGCTGGCACCCAGGGTGGCCACGAACACCTGGCCAGCCTGGACGACCCCATTCCTCGGGTCGGTCAAGGGCAACGTCAGTCCGGCGTAGTCGACGAAGAGCTTCTCACCTGCCCGGTGGGTCTGGCGCATGGTCAGGCCCGTTGTGGCCTTCCACTTCCGGTAATTCTCGTTGAAGGTTGCGTATTGCCAGCCGTCCGGATGGTGCCGACGGTACTCTTCCCACAGCAGTTGACGAGTGACGCCTTTGCGCCGCAGTTCCCGGTCAATGGCGGCCCAGTCGGGCTGGTGGGTGACACTGACGGCAGCCTGCTCACGGGTACGAAAGAGCAGCACTTCGAGCTGGACATCGTCCAGCTCTGGGGGAGAGGCCAGCTCAGCCCCGCTTGCTGAGCGCGTGCGACGTAATCCTGCACGGTGCTGCGGGCGAGTTGGACGCTTTGTCCAATGAGGCGGTCACTGAGCTTCAGTTCCAGTTTCAACCGCAAGACTTCCCTGATTTTTCGCATGGACGCTCGCTTTCTGGTCATCCTGCAAGGATGACCAGGGGAGTCTCGTCCGCGACCGGAGGGTGCCGGAATCAACCAGCGCAGGGTGCCGGATTAGACCAGCGGAAGGTGCCGGATAACTCCAGCGACCCCCGCCGGATTACGCCAGCGTACGCAAAGAATCGAGAGTGGAAGCCCTACGATGAAGGTTAGGCATGGCCCGCTTATCACCGGATGGAGTGTGCGCGATGACGAGTCCTCCCCTGAACGAGTTGGTGCCCAGCTTCATCCACGACCTCTCCGGGCAGCGGTCGGCGCACACGCTTCGCGCCTACGCCGCTGACCTAAGGCACCTGACCTCCTGGCTTGACACCGCCGTCCTCGATGAGGCCGCCCTGGCCCGGTACTTCGCCGCTCACGCCCACTGGAAGCCTGCGACGGTTGGCCGCAAGCACGTCGCGTTCCGCCACTTCTGCACCTGGGGCGAACGGCGCGGGCACTTCACTCGCAACGTCGCCCACGAACTGGAGCGGGTGCGGCTTCCCGAGCCCCATCCCCGAGGGCTGCGGCGGGCCGAAGTGGAACGGATTCTCGCGGTGATTCCCGCCGGGCAGCCACGGGACCGGTTGCTGTTCCGCCTGCTGTTCGAGACGGGGCTGCGCATCGGGGAGGTGCTGGGCCTGCACCTGGAGGACCTTGACCTGACGAAAGGGGATGAGCACCTGACGGTCCTGGGGAAGGGAGGGCGCAAGCGGACGATCCTGCTCGACGACCCCAGACTCGTGGCCGCCCTGCGCCAGTACCTCCGGGGGCTTCCTTACACCCACGGGCACCTCTTTCAGGCCCTCAAGAACGGCAAGGGTGGGGCGATGGGCTATTCCTCCATCCAGGAGCGGTGGCAGGCGTACACCGAACGGGCCGAGGTGAAGTGCAGCTTGCATCAGTTGCGCCACAGCCACGCCACGGAACTGGTGAATGGCGGGGTCAGCCTCGAGACGATCCGCAAACGGCTCGGGCACCGTCACATCCAGACGACGCTGCGCTACGCCGAGGTCAGCGACCAGACCGCGGACGCCGAGATGCGTGCCTGGCGCAGGAAGCGGGGGTCAAGGTAAACTGGATAAGCGGACGGTCTGGATCGGGCGAAGACCGACCTCGCTCAGCCATTGTGTCAGCGCCTCTTCCAGCGAGGGCACCGGCCCAAACAACTCAAGTTGGCGCGACGTGTCCGCCACAAACCGACCCGTGGCGATAAATTCAAACATCGGGACGTAGTCGCGTAGGCCCGGCTTGAACACATTCATCGTGGAGAGCAACAGGTGCGCGACGCCCAGAGGGAGTCTTCGTACCTTCACCTCACGTTCCAGCAGCCGCGACAGAACGCGGGCCGTCTCGGCGAACGAGGCGGGACGATCCGTGCCCAGGTCGATACGCTGCCCCACCGCGCGCGGCTCGTCCACCGCCAGCGCGAGGACGCGGGCCACGTCGTCAGTGAGCACGGCGGTCTGCGGTGTCTCCGGATTGCCCACGGCCGTCAGAAGGCCCCGCCGAATCTGCGCTGGATTCAAGCCCGTGTCAATAAACCCTCCCGGTCGCAACGCCACGAAGGGGAGGCCACTCGCTTCCAGTGCCTGCTCAATCAGGTACTTCTGGTAAAAGTGCGGCACCCCCCTGGCCTGATCGGCAGCGAGGACACTGGTGAACACGAAACGGCCCAGCCGGGCATGGCTGGCCGCCTCAATCAGGTGCCGGTTGCCCTGGTCGTCCACGCTCCGCAAGGTGTCGCCGCGCCGCCGCCGGACATACCCGGCGGCCGTGGTCACGAGGGCGTCCACGCCGTCGAGTGCGGGACCGAGGGAGGCGGGCTGGGTCAGATCACCACGCACCACCTCCACACCCTGCTGAGTGAGCTTCGTGGCATCCGAGCCCTGGCGAACGAGTGCCCGCACGCGCTTGTCCCGTCCGAGCAGTTCCCGCACCACCTTGCCGCCGAGGTTCCCCGTGGCACCCACGACCAGAACAGAACCCGTCGTCACGTCAGGCCTCCTTCGCCCGGCCTGGCAGAAGGGTGAGGCACAGAACGGCGACGATGACGTGCATTGCGTCGAGCGTGAGGAGCATGGGGATGGGGATGTTCGGAATGGAGAACGGTGTGACGAACGACGCGAGCAGGATGACGCCGCCGAGCACGCGGAAGTTCCGGATGGGGTGACGGGTCAGGCGCGCGAGCAGCGCGAGGGTGAGCGTCGCCCCGATCACGCCGAGCACCGAGGCCAGCATCACGGGTGGAAAGGACATGGGCCGGCCGGCCGCGGGAATGATCACGTCGGGTGGGAAGACACCTCTTGCAGCCGTCGCGGCATATAAAGTCCCGTTGAGGAGGACCGCGAGCATGGCCGTCAGGGCCGCGCGCGTGAGGAGCTGTCGCGCATGAATACGCGTTTGTGGGGAGGCCGAGTGCAGCGAGGTCATGCGGGGTTCCCCTGTTGGGCGTACGAACCGTGCCGCAGGTCGTCGAGCACGGAGGGGCGGCGGGGCGTCCAGCCAAAGGCACGGGCTTTTCGGGCGGAAACACGCATGTTGCGGGCGAACAGGCCTCCCCCGCCGTAGGCGAGGCCACGCGCCATCTCCTCGGGCATGGGCTGAATGACACCGCCGAAGCCCGCCGCTTCGCTCACCGCCCGCAACACGTCCCCCTGCGTCACCCAGGGCTCGGCCACGGCGTTGAGCACCATCCCCGCCTCGCCGCGTTCCAGCAGGCGGACGTACAAGTCGGCGACGTCGTCCACATGCACGAACGAGAGGGCATTCTCGCCGTCCCCCGTGAACATCACGCCGCCGAATTGGCGGGCCATGCTCAGTTGCAGGGTGAGGGGACCGCCGCCACGACCGTACACGATGGCCGGTCGCACCGCCATGCCGCGCACGCCCGCGGCCGTCAGGACGCGCCGCTCGTTCTCGGCGAGAGCGGCCGTCATGGGACTCTCCGGAAGCGGTGTGTCCTCGTCCACGATGCTGTCTCCTGTGTCGCCGTAAGCGCCTGTGCCGCCGGTGAGCATCAGGGTCTTGCCGCTGCCGGAGAGCGCCCTTAGGAAGGCCCCCATGGCCCGGGTGGCCTGTTGGCCCATCTGCTGCATCTGGGCAGCGAAGTCGCCTCCTGGATCGAAGCGGCTCTGGGCGAGGTGGATCACCGCGTCGGCGCGTGTGGCGCCCTCGATCAGGCGGCCTGCATCGGCGAGGTCGCCGGACAGCGGTTCAACGCCCCTCGCGTGCAAGTGGGCCGCCGCCTGATCTGAACGCGCGAGGCCGAGCACCTCGTGGCCATGCTCGAGCAGCCGTTCGGCGACGACGCTGCCGATGTAGCCAGTGGCGCCAGTCAGAAAGACCTTCATGCTGTCCTCCTTTTGTGCGGGCGGTCAGAGCCCGTCTCTCTTGTTTAGGACTAAACAAGCTTTGCAAAAACAGATCGTGGTCAGCTCACGTCGCGGTCGAGCTTTTCGAGCAGGAACAACAGGTGCTGGACCTCCTCTGTGGACAGGGCGGCGAAACGCTCACGGATAAATCGGTCGTGGTCGGGAAGGAGTAGGGCCACCATCTCCTGGCCCCGGTCGGTGAGGCGTAGCAAGTTCGCGCCTCCTTGCGGCACGCGCAGGATCAGCCCGTCGGCTTCAAGCTTGCTGAGGAGTTGAGACACGTTGCCACGGGTCACGTCGAGGCGCTCTACCAGGTCCTGCTGCGGTTGATCGGGACGGGACGCAATGCGGCGCAACACGTCGAACTGCACCGGGGTCAGTCCACGTTCCCGCAGCCGCTCGGCGCCCAGCCGGCTGACCTTCTGGGCGACGCGAACCAGGCGAGACCACGCGAGCAGCGCCAACGCATGTTCTTGCCCACGTTCGTCCTCGCCCTTGTGTTTAGGACTAAACACAAGGGCAGTGTAAGTCCCGCTGGGGGGAACGTCAAGCGTCAGCCAGAAATCTCCTGGCTTTGAGCCATACTCCATCCCAAGGACCGCGTGATGGTGGGGCTGCTGGATGATCTCACGCCCGCGTTCGTCGACCTCGGGACGGGAGACCTGTTCCTGTCGCCGGGGGACGCCAAGGCGTTGCAGCGCGAACTTATGACGTCGTTCGTGCGGGACAAGGGCTGGGTGGAAGTCGGCGGCACGTCATTCGCGTCGCGCTTGCCCCGGTCGCGTCGACCGACTGAAGCGGGACGACGTGCTGGACGCTTTGAGAGGCGTGCCCAGTGCAGTGAAAGTCAGGGTGTGGCCTGTGCCAGCGGGTAAACACGAACAAAGGCCGACGCTGGCGCGGTGCTGAATGGCGTTTCCGCTTAGCGTACAAAAATGTTGAAATCGGGTCTTGACCCCTGTGTAAGGATCTCGCCCCAGTGAGGCCAGCTCCGTAAGGGGCATGGTTATGCAAACTCTGTAGAAACGGCGGTGGGTGCCTGCTCCCTGATATGAAGCACCAGACTTTCCCATGGGCAGGGCACAGGTACGGACGTTTCAGGCTGGGATTGATCCACTTGGCCTAAGTCTTGATGCTGTGCCCGAGGTGCTGGGCGGCGACGTGGAGAGAGGGCCCCGCGCGTACCATCCGCATCCCGGCGTAGTGCCACAGTATGTCAACTTCCCCTCATGTGCTCTTTGAGTCGATCATCCGCCCACTTGCCGTAGGTGCGGGCGGTCTGCACGTCACTGTGTCCCAGGTGCTCGGCCACATCCTGGAGCTGGAAGCCCGCCCGCACCAGCCGCGTTCCCGCGGTGTGCCGCAGCGCATGTAGGCCCAGGTAGGGAATGCCTTCCCGCTGGCAGAGGGTTCGCAGCCTCCCCCGTGCCGCCTCCGGGGTTCGCCCAATCACCGCCACCTCGTCGTGTTGCGGCCCCAGCTCTCGCAGGTCCGCCATCAATGAGGACGACAGCAGGACGCGCCGGGTCTTCCCGCCCTTGCCGTTCCGCACGGTGAGGGACCCGCCGTCAAGGTCCAGGTCGCCCCACTTCAGGGACGTGATCTCCGAAGCGCGGAGCCCGGCGACGCCCCCGAGTCTCAGCAGTACCCGCATCTCAATCGGTGCCACAGCGAGGAGCCTGCCCACATCCCCTTCCGGGTAGGGCTGTCTTTTATCCCAGGGCCGCCGTTTGTCCTTACGTGGTTTGACGTCGGTGAAGGGGTGGTCTGTGGTGGCCTTTGCCCAGCGCAGGGCCGCATAGAGCGCCCGTGCCCCGGCGAGCAACACGCCGACGGAAGCGGGCGACTTCCCGCTGGCCTCCAGCCCACGTACCCACAGGTCCGCGTGCTCGGGGTCCGGGTGCAGCACCTTCACCGCATGACTTTGGGTGTAGTCCAGCCAGACTCGGGCGCCGAGCCGGTACTTGCGCAGCGTCTCTTGGCTCACATGGCCGTGGGTACGGACGTGATGGGCTTCCAACAGGTCGAGCAGTGTCCCCACGTCCTGCTCCGCGACCGCCGCGACTGCCCGTCGCCGCCGCTCCTCGGGAGCGAGCGACACCCAGGCCCGGGACGGCGCAAGCGGTCCGTGCCGGTAGAGGTCGAGCGTCATCTCCCCTGCTCCATCTTCTCGTCCTCCGCGTGGTCCTTCTTCAGGGTGGCCACCCGTTCGAGCAGGTCTGCTGTCCTGTTCAGGCTGTTCACGCTCGCCCCGGCGAAGAGCAGGGCGAGGGCCAAGCCTAGCAGCCCCAGGCCCGCCACCAGGACATGGTCGGCCGTAACCTGAGCTCCCAGGAGCGGCAGCTGGACGGCGTTGTCTTGCAGGTACTTTCCGGCACTGAAGACGCCGAAAATCAGGAACAGCGCGCCGAGTGCCCCACCCGCCCGGTTCGGGCCCAGGAAGAAGGCGATGCGGGACCCCACACGCCCATCGGCGGCGCGGGCGGAGGCCGCGACATGGAGGAGCGCGGCCCTGGAATAGAGGAACAGTTGCTCCACGAGTTGGCGCTCGTGCTTTGACGCGGCTTGGAACCTCTGCAGCGTGTCCACCCGGCGACGTTTCCATTCCCGGTAGCTGGACACGGCGCCTGCCGAGAGGCTTACGGCGACGAGCAGCAGGGTGGCGACGGCGAGGATCAGAGCCAGCCATGCGGGCCAGAACGGCACTTGGACCAGCAGAAGTCCGGCGATAGCTCCCAGCCAGGTAAGCAGGCCGACTTTCTCCATTGGGCTGTCTTGCAGCCGAGGGTTGGTCCCGGGATTCTGTTTGGCGTCCTCCAAGAGAACCCGGTGAATGTCATCGATCTGGTCTAGCAGTTCTCTCCTCGGATCGAGGTGAGTCAGGGGTAGGTCGGGGGAGCGCTCGTAGGCGTCCGGTTCAGGGATAGAAGTCGTCATGTGGTTGGTGTCTACTCTACACGAATAACTTTCCGGTAAGACCCCTTACCAGAAGGGTAAAGCAGATTGAGGCTAAATCCCCTCTGGCTTCCCTCTCCAAATCAACTGGCGACAACTCATTCGCTGTTCGCAAATTGCGAATAAGATCAAAGGGTGTTGAAACCTCAGGACCTCCTCGTCCTCCTCAAACTCCTGCACTCCGGTTGGACATCCCACGGACAGATGGCGCAAAGCCTCGGCATGAGCGCCTCGGAAGTCCACGCAGGACTCAAGCGACTGAAACAGTCCCGTCTGGTCAAGGGTGAGACCACCCCCATCCGCTCCGCTGTGCGTGAAGTGCTTCAGTACGGGGTGCCCTACTTTCTCCCCGCCGAACGCGGCGAACTGACCCGGGGCCTGCCCACCGCCCACGCCGCCCCTCCCCTCAAAGGGCTCATCGTGCAAGGAAACGATCCTCCCCCAGTCTGGCCAGACCCCGAAGGTCCGGTGCGGGGCCAGGCGTTCAAGCCCCTTTACCGGTCCGTACCGTTCGCCGTCCGACAGGACCCCGCCCTGTACGAGTGGCTCGTCCTAATTGACGCCCTGCGCGGGGGAAGTACCCGCGAGCGGCACCTGGCGGCCAAGATGCTTGAAGACCGACTCCAGACAGCGGTCGTCTCGTGAGCAACGCAGAGAACCTGCGGCGTTTGGCCGAAACGGTCCGGCAGCTCGGACCCCTTGCCGAACAGATGGTCTTCGTCGGGGGAAGCACGACCGCCCTGTTCATGACCGACGCCGCCGCGGCCGACGTCCGCGAAACCGTCGATATCGACGCCATCGTCGAGACGACCAGACTCGGCTACGCTCGCCTCACCGAGGCCCTGAACCAACAGGGGTTCACAGAGGACACCAGCGAGGGCGCCCCCATCTGCCGCTTTCGGAGCGGCGATCTCGTCCTGGACGTGATGCCGACCGACGAACAGGTCTTGGGGTTCAGCAACCCCTGGTACCTCCCAGCCATCCGGCATGCCGAGTGGGTGAGTCTGCCGGGCGAAGGGCGCATTCGGGTCATCACCGCGCCCTACTTCCTGGCTACCAAGCTGGTGGCCTTTGCGGGGCGCGGCCAGGGTGACTATGGGATGAGTCATGACATCAGCGACATTGTGGCCGTGCTCGACGGCCGGCCCGAACTGGTCGCTGACATCGCTGGGAGTGACCTTGCGGTCAAATCCTTCCTGGCTCAGTCTGCCCAAGACCTGCTCACTCAACCTGCTTTCCTTGAAACCCTCTCCTACCATTTGCTGCCGGACGCCGCCAGTCAGGCTCGCGAGACACTTATCCTTCGACGTCTCAGTGAGATCGCCGGGCTGATGGACGACGAGGCGTAACGGAGCCTGATGGGGTGCGGCGCGACTCCTCACTGGGATCAATCGTATCTAGCCGAAAAGGTGAAATCCAGAAGTCTTGAAAACAAGCCTTCCTGAAAACTTCCTTTCAGGTATTCAGGCCTGGACTCTTGGCTGTAGCTCTCGCGGTCCAGTGCAATGTCATATCGCAGTCGCAATCAGCCCGAATACCCGCTAACCCGTTTTCAGGTATTCGGGCTGATTACTGTCGGTTCTACCTTTCTGAACACTTCCTGCTGCACCCGCTAAATCAGACTTTCAGGTAAACACACTATCGGGAAAACAGGTTTTCAGGTTTTCCGGTATTGCGTCAGATAGGAGAAGCGGTTGGCCTCGGCGCCAGCGGCGAATCAACCACTCCACCCAGGAATGTTCACCCACGCGAAGGACCGCTAGGTTCTCTGGGCGTGCGTCCTGCTTGTCACCATTGATGTGGTGGACGACCTCGCCTGGTTCCAGCGCTCGGCCCAACTGCTTGGCCGCAACTACGCGGTGCAGATACTCCATCCGTTTCGTCTTCCGGTTGTACACCTGTGGGTACGTCATATCGACTCCTGAAAACAAGAATACCTGAAAACGGGTATACCAGAAAGCCCGATTTCGCTAATGTGGGGTCATGTTCAGAATCGCCATTGCGAATGACAAGGGCGGAGTCGGGAAGACCACGACCGCCGTCATGCTGGCCACCTTGCTGGCTGACAAGGGGCCGACCCTTCTGATTGACGCTGACGAAAAGACAGCGAGTGCCACGGAGTGGGCGGCCGCTGGCCCAGGTCTGGCCTGCACCGTGATTCCTGTGGAGGATCTAGACGCCACGGACCTCAGCCCTTACACCTATCTGGTGTTCGACACGAAAGCTGGGGAAGATGCTGGGGATCTGTTGGAACTCTCGCAAGCGGTCGACCTGTTGATCGTTCCCACCAAGCCGGATGCTTTGAGCCTCCGAGCCCTCCCCAAAACCCTGGCGCCGCTGATCGAGCGTGGCATCAAGAATTACCGGGTGCTGATAACGGACGTGCCACCATCCCCCAGCACCGATGGGCATGAGGCGCGTGCCGCCTTGATGGACCTCGGTGTGCCCGTGTTCAGCCGGGACATTCGCCGGGCCAGCGCCTTTAACAAGGCCGCGCTCGCGGGCACCCGTGTTCGTGACGTAAAAGGCGACCAGCGAGCGAAACTCGCGCATATGGACTACGAACTGGTTCTCCGGGAGGTCCTGGCATGAGCAAGTTCGGTGGTGCCCTCAAAAAATTGCAGGCGGTTCAGACGCAGTCCACGGAAGCTGAGGAAAGCACCCCAATTCTCCCGGATACAGGAAAACCTGAAAACACGAAAACCAGTAAGTCCACATCCACGAAAACCCGAACGCCTGAAATCTTGGAAACGGGTCAGCCGGAACGGCAAGGGCCAGAGCGGGAGAAGTACAGCACCTACCTGGATACCGAGCTGGTCACTGCCCTCAAGTTGTACGCCGTGCGACACCGGATGAAGCACCATCACGTTGTGGAAGCCGCACTTCGCGCCTACCTACAAGGCAAGGAGTAAAGGGTGGGGGAGAGCAGTTCAAGAGCATGCGCGTTTTCTCTGCGATCCTGATCCCTTCAAACTTTCGTTGTGTAAGCTTCTTCTATGGCGTATGTCAAATTAAGTGACCAACTTCAGAAGCTCTCCGATCCTCAGCGCAGTGACGCTTTCGTCAAGCAGTTCCGCGAAGCTGTGCGCACGGGTCAATTTGATGCCGCCGAGTTGCCCGAACGGTTCGATCTGCCCAAACAGTTCCGTCGGCGGGGCAGTGACGAGACCTACCAACGTCAGATCAAGGACATGATCTTCGAGAGCAGCCCTGAGTTCGACGAGTGGTTCAGCAGCACGGATCAGGAGTTGGCGAGCACAGGCCGCCGGACCACGAAGCCCAAGCCGACCGCCGAGAACATTGAAGCGGGCGTGATTGACTTCAAGGCCCTGGCCGAAGAGACCCGCCGCAAGATGCAGGCCAGCTACGAGAAGGGACAGACCCTCGGCCAGTCCCGCGCCAAGACCGCCACCAAGAGCACGAAGAGCACCCGGGCGAAGCGCACGACCAAGAAGTAAAGTTCCTCCCCGGATTGGTCCCCATTGCTTGTGGATGGGGGCCGCTGCTTTGCTCCGGAACAGCCCGAGAAGGTCGAGCAAGTTCTGGTGCAGCATCTCTCACAGATGCAGCGGCGAGGCCGACAGCAGCATAAACAACCCCAGGGCCAGCGCCCCCTCCGCCCTCGACTTCGCCTTCGTGATCGGCATGATCTTTCGGGTGTCGGACATGGCCGTCCCCAGCCCGGTCATCCGCCGGTTGGCCCTGTGGCACGGCATCACCGCCTTCCGGTTGAACGTCGCGATCCTGGCGCTAACCCTGAATGTGCTCGGCAGCCAGATCTGACGTCCGCCCGACGCGCCCTGCGGGCGGGCGGCGCCGCATGACCCGCCGAGCGGAGAACAGCCCATCCCGGGTCCGTCAGCGAGGCCTGACGGAGAACCGACCCTAGGACCACGCCCGCTGCTGCGCCCCGACGCCCTCACCCGCCCTGCTCCCGATGAGCTGGGCCCGGGGACCGGGGAGGACGAGGCGGAGGTGATCCCCCGGGCGGTGGCTACTGCCCACACCAGCGTCATCGCCGTGGAAGGGATGGCCGGTCGCGGTCAATGCGGCGGGAACGTAGCGGCCCCGCCGCATTGATCGTAGTCGGGGACACGACCCACCTGGTGGGCCGCCTGAACCTGCGGGAGTCCAACCCGCTGGACCGGCTGACTTTGTCAACGGAGTTCTAGTCTGAGATGACCCCAAACGTCCGTCGCACCATGGCCTATGGTGGGCTACCGACTCCTCAGGCAAAACGGGAGTTGGTTGAGCGGTTGTTCAGGCTCGCAGGGTTTCGGGACCGACTGACGGGCCTCTGGCCTGATTTGACTCCCGCAGCAGACCTCCCGGCGCACGCCTCAGCAAGTGGCGAAGCGGCGAGGAAAATGGCGTCCGGGACCACCCACAGGATCCTGCGTGAACCTGGAAGAAAAGGGATTGAACCAAGCGCACTGGCCGCAGTGATTCCGGCCATACCGACCTGCTCGTAGCCGGTCGTTCGTTCACTGGACGCAGGAGACGAGCACGCCAACACCGCAGGGGGCCGTAGGACTGGACACCGCCCTGATCAGAGTCCAGCAGCACTCAATCAGGGTTTCCTCTGGCCTGGCTGTCCTCTGCGGTCCACCCCTAGGGGCGATTTTATGTAAGCCCTTGACCTGGATTTAGGCATGCCTAAATAATAGGCCATGACAGAACGAACTCTCTCCCACGCGATGGAGGACTACCTCAAGCAGCTATACCTCCTGGGGGTTCTGGCAAGTTAACCAGGTACGGGGCGACGTTTCTGGCAGGCCGCCTGAAGTTCAGGCGGCCTGCTGCACGGTCTCACCCCAGATCCGCAGCGCGTTCGTCAAATTGCTTCGCCTTGCTGAGGTGGGTATGGTGGTTCGGGTGTGCTGGTGAAGGTTCGAGACGCGGGCGTGCAGGGCGAGGAACTCCTGGGTCCGTTGTCGTCGCTTGAACCCTAGTTGTTGTCGTTCCTGTCGTCGGGTGGGGCGGTGTGACTGCTCGATCAGATTGTTACACCGTAAAGCTGAGGTGACTTGGACGTGCTCCACAAGGTGGAGCACGCGAAGTTCCCGGATGGCCGCACCGTAGCTCCACAGCTTGTCGGTGTGGATGACCTCGGGGGCGTCGTACTCACCAAGCAGCCGGGTAAAGAAGGTGCGGGCCGCCTGCGTGTCCCGGTGCGGCTGAAGTAGGATGTCGAGCACGGCGCCGTACTCGTCCACCGCCCGCCATAGCCAATGGGTGACCCCTCCGACCTTCACGCACACCTCGTCCAAGGACCACCGGGAACCCCGTCGGGGTTCCCGGTGACGCAGTTCTTCGGTGAGCAGAGGGGCGAACTTGATGTTCCATTGGCGCAGGGTTTCGTGACTGACGACCATCCCGCGTTGAAACAGCAATTCTTGCACGTCTCGCTGGCTGAGCGGGAAGCGGTGATACAGCCATAGGGCGTAGCCGATGATGCTCAGAGGAAAACGATGGCGGTAGGGCTTCCGGTCCTGCACAGTTCAGCAGCCTACCCGGTTTAACTTGCCAGAACCTTGCTGTACCACCTGTCGGAGCTGAAGATCAAGGAGCATTACACCGACACGGCAGGCTACACCGAGCAGGTCTTTGCGCTGTGTCACCTCCTGGGCTTCCGCTTCGCTCCCAGGATTCGAGACCTGGGGGAAACTCGGCTGTATACGCCTGAAGTGGCCTCGGCTTACGGGCTGCTGGAGCCACTGGTGGCCCAGCGGCTCAACCTGCGTCTGATCCGCGAGCACTGGGACGAGTTGCGGCGGCTCACGACCTCGATCAAGGCGGGCACGGTGACGGCCTCGTTAATGCTCTCCAAGCTCGCCTCGTACCCGCGCCAGAATGGCCTGGCGCTGGCCCTGCGCGAGCTGGGCCGCGTCCAGAGGACGCTATTTACGTTGGAGTGGCTGCGTGACCCGGAGCTGCGCCGCCGGGTGTTGGCAGGACTGAACAAGGGGGAGGCACTGCACGCCCTCAAACGGGCGGTGGCCTTCCATCGCAGTGGGGAGATTCGGGATCAGTCGTTTGAGGCCCAGAGCAACCGCGCCAGCGGCCTCAATCTCGTGACGACCGCAATCGCTGTCTGGAACACGGTGTACCTGGGGCGCGCCGTCGAGGCCCTGCGTGCCGAGGGCGTGGACGTGTCCGATGAACTGCTGGCTCACGTGTCGCCGCTGTCGTGGGAGCACATCGGGCTGACCGGGGACTATGTGTGGCACCCCGAAGGGGTGCCCGTAGAGGGAACCTACCGAGCGTTACTCGCGTAACGCTCGTTCTGGAGGGACTTTTCCTTAGCGTACTAAAATTTTTGGATCTTGTCCTATCCCCTTTACTGGGGGCACGTCAGCCCGCATCATGAACCCTACAGGCCCGCACGCTCCCGTTTCTCCTTCCCTGGTGCCCTCCTTATGACGATCTCGACTGCTCGCGTTCCTCTCCCCGACCATAACCAGCAGACCTTCGAGACCTGCATCGCGCTCGCGCTTCAACTGGTCGCGAGTATCGAACTCGCCCCCGCCGTCGGGGATCAGGCGCCCACCTCAGAACACCTGCTGAATTTCGCGCGGCAGCTCGACCGTCACGCGGACGACATTGCCCTGCTTTCCGGGCAGCCACACGCGAACATCCCAGGCCAGGGCTGGGCGCGGTATCAGGACTTGCGGGGGGCGGGCGCCCCACCCCTGCAAGCGGCCTACCACGCGCTGCACACGGCGGCGTACCTGGGGTTGGATGGGGGGCAAGCCACGGCCGTCATGCTGTCTGTGGTCGCGTGCGGGGTGCGGGAACTGGCGATGGCCGGGCGTGAGCGGACGTACCACTGAGAGGAGCGCGGGTCGGTTCGCGGACGCCTGGTGCACGGTGTAGCGCCTGTGCGCCTTTGCCGGGTGGTCCGAACACACGCTGGCGCCTGTTCAGAGGGGTTCGTGTAGCACGGCCGTGGTCAACGCCAGCGCTTGTGCGGTCGGCTGTGACGTCAGCGCCTGGCGCAGTGTGGTGACGCCTTCAGGAGACAACTCCGCCAGGGCCTGCAACGCGGCGGCTGACGCTTCGCGCTTCAGCTTGACCCGGAGCAGCGACCGCACCAGCTCCCGGGGGTCTGATGGCACGTCGTGTCCAGGGACGGCAGCATCCGGCCGGGGCTTGGCCTGGCGCTTGCGCTTTACGACGGGCGGGGCGTCCGGCAAGGCGTACCCGTACTTCTCCGGGTTTTTCACTGCGTCCACCACCGCCGCAGCCAGAGACCGAGGTTTCCAGCCGCCCTGCATGCGGAACTCCACCGCGTGCAGGGCGGGACGCACGCGTTCCGGATAATCCGCCGAGAGGGTTGCGGCCACGCCAGGTACCACGCCACGGGCTTTGAGTTCCGCCACCAGTTCCGGGTGCGCCGCCGCACGGAAGCGGTACGTGAGGAACCGCCGCGTGCCCCGGCCCTCGTCCTCGACGGCGTCCAGATACCCTTCCGCGATCAGGCGCTCGTGCGAGGCGTCCAGGGACCGCAGGGCCGCGTCTGTTCGTCCCCGGATGCCGCAGGCTTCCAGCCAGTCACGCAGGTTCACGCGCAGTTCCTGCGTGAGGTGCTCACCCCGGATGCGGTGAGCGGCCAGACAGCGGTACAGGGCGCGGCTGGGTGTACTCCCGAGCCGCGCCATCAGGTCCCCATCGAGAATCTGGTACAGGCCGTCGCGGATCAGGGCCGCGAAGGTGGCCGTGAACACGACATCGACGTGCGAGTCGGCACTCACGCGCACGCCGGGGACCGGGGCCATGCCCTCGTCGTTGTCCAGCCACAGGTCCGAGATCAGGCCGGTGGAGGCCGTCCGGTTGTCCTCTGGACGGTACTTGCCCAGGGAGCGGGTGGTGAGTTCCCAGCGTACGGACGCGATCCGCAGCAGCCCCTCGCGCAGCCGAACGTAATCCTTGGCAGAACGTGACAGGCCGGTCATCGTGAGCAGCACCGCTGGAGGCACCCGCACGCGGTTGTTCTCCGGACAGCCCGCCCGGAAGAACAGGGTTTGCAACGCCAGCAGGATGTCACCGTCCAACCCATAGGGTCTCCCCCGGTGCGCGTGTCCCTCCACCCGGTAATGCACCCCATTTGCCTCGAATTCGGACACCCACTCGTGTTCTTTGGGTGCGGCCTGGGACGCACTCACGATGCCCGCCCGCGCGAGGTCGAGTTCGTTGATCCGCGCGTTGTCCACGCCCTTGATTGTAGTCATGGTCAACCCCTTCTTTTTGATCCTGATGATCTCTCAAGGCGAGGAGTTTTTCTCGATTTCATCGGCATCTGATGCCCGGAGTCCCACACTTCTCCCGCACCGGAACCACACTTCTCCCGCAAAAGACCCACACTTTTCCCGCCCAAAATCCAGAGTTTGCCCGCACAGGCAACGCAGTTGACCCGCGGCCACAGGAGGCTTCAACGCGGCCTACGCGGGGAAAATGTGGCAACAGTGCGGGAAGACAGTGGTGGAGTCGCGGGTAAAGTGTGGAACTCGCCCGGGGGAAAGCTGTGAGTGGCACGGGGAAAGTGTGGGACTCACGCGCTGAGCTGACGACTCACCTGCCCGGTCACATGCCACGCCACGTTGGACACGCTCAGGCCACCCGGCAGCATCACGAACGGCACGCCCCGGCTCCGGGCTTCCTGTCGGATCAGGTTGTGCGCGTGCGGAATCCAGCGCACCGCGAGAATCACCAGCGCCGTGTCCGGACGAATGCGGACGCCCGCCGCGAGCCCGTTGTGATACGCGTCGGTCGCCACCCAGTCCAGCCCCGCCAGCCCGAGGGCGTCAGTGAGCGCGGCCTCGCGCACGGGGTCCGGCTGTCCCCCGATCAGGAGCACCCGGCGACCCTGGAGGAGGGTGCGGGCCTGCTGCACATGCGCGGGGTCCGGCGCACAGGGCGGGGGATCGAGCGGGACCGGACGGGGAGCCTCGTGCGCGTGGTCCTCACCCCCCGGTGCGTCCGCCTGCGGGCGGCTCAGGCGGAAGGCGTGTTGCAGGTCCCGCAACTCCAGCGAGAGCGCATGGCACGCCTCGGGGGTCAGCGGTTGGGAGGGGGCCAGTCGGCCTCCCGCCAGCGGCAGGATCAGGTCGTGCGCGGGCACCTGCAGCGACCGTCACCAGCCAGTCGCGCAGCTCCGCGCCCTGGTGCCTGGAGAGCTCGCTATATCCCAGCCGCTGGCACAGGGCCGCGAAGTGCTCGCGCCTTGTGGGGTCGCGGGCCGCGTACTGGGTGTAACAGGCCGGGTCTACCCGCAGTTGCTCAGCGAGGAACGCAAGCACTTCCCCAGGCGGTGTCTCACCGGGGCGCAGGGCACGCCCCAGGTGCCGCAGCACGGTGAGCTGCACGGCAAAGCCCAGCTTGTTGAAATCTCGCCGCCGTTCCCGCACGAGTCGTAGATCGGCGGCGTCGAGCAGGTAGTGTCGGGAGAGGAGACGTTCGTCCGTCTGCGGGAAACGGGTGAACTGGTTGCGCTGAGCCGCCGTGAACAGAGGAGAAGGGTGGGCCATTATCCCGCTTTCAGGTCCGGCGTCAGAGAAGTGCCTATCAGTGGCAGACCGCTGCCGCTGGACACGCGGAACCCCATGGAGCCATCTCCAGGATGGTGGTCAGGCCCGCCCAGTGAAGTGCTATCTGTTCAGCAGCGTGGCGGCCTGCTCCACCACGCTGTCCTGGCCCGTGCGGGCGAGTCCGGCCAGATCCACGCTGGCCCCCACCCGCGGCGTGATGCGGGTCCCCAGCGGCTGCTCTCCGGCGTCCAGCATCCGGGCGAAGGTCAGTTGCAACCCCGAGCCATCGGTCAGGGGAATGAAGCGGGTTGCGGTGTCACCCACTCCGGCGGTGGCCTCACCGATCACCTGGGTCGAGGGGCGTCCCAGCAGGGTCCGGGTGAGGAACTCGGCGGAACTGGCCGTGCCTTCGTCCACCAGCACCACCAGCGGTCCCGTGTACCGGGCCGGAGTCTTGATCCTCGGCTGTTCCTGCGCCTTGCCGTTCACCAGATACCGGCCCGCGCCGTATCCGATCTTCGCCGCATCGACACGAGTTTTCAGGAACAGCGGCGCGGGGTCGGTGAACGCCCCGGCGCTCAGCAGGAACTCCTCGACGCGCCCGCCACTGTTCCAGCGCAGGTCCAGGATGACCCCCTTCGTTCCCGCCGCCTGCACTTTCCGCAGGGCGTCGTGGACCTGCTGTCCCACGCCCGGCGTGTTGAAATGCCTCAGACGCAGTACCGCCAGCCCATCAGCCCGCAGACTCAGGCTGACCGGCGTGACCTGGAGGGACGCTGCCGTGAGCGCTGTGTTCATTGCCTTTCCCTGCCGCGTCCCCTCGAAGCGGGCGGGTGTGCCCCGGGCCGACGCCCGGCCCAGGGCAGCCTGTCCAGCCTGACCGTCCAGCGCCACCCCGTTCACCCTCCGCAGCACGTCCCCCACACGCCACCCGGCCCGCTCGGCGGCGGACCCGGGCAGCACCTCCAGCACCACGCGTCCACCCGTACCCAGGGCCTCGGTGACGGCCCCGAAGGTCCGGCGCTGTCCCTGTTCACCCAGCAGGAGCTTGCCGACCTCCTCCAACTGGGACGGCGTGTAGAAGTTGGTATGCGCGTCCTTCAGGTCGCCCAGCATCTGCTCGATCAGCCCATAAGCTTGCTCCGCCGCACACTCGGTCTTGCCGCCGCAGAGTTGCTGCACCTCCGGCAGGTACTTGCGGCGCAGGTCGCTGGCCCGCAGGTCCGACGGCCCGTTGTAAAAGGAAGCGAGCTGGTAGATCACCTCGTCGAACAGGTCCTGGGCGGTGACGGTGGGGGCGGGCGCAGCCTGCACACTGGCGGTTAGCGCGAGGCCCAGGGTCAGGAGGCGCTTCTTCCTCACTCCGGCACCTTGAACGTATCGGCGGGCAGCGTCACGTTGATCTGGGTATCCAGGTCCTTGATGACGTAGAGCAGGGTGCCGTTCGGCGCGAGGCCCAGCGTCATCCCCGGCACCTGCACGCCGCCGATCTCCTGGAAGTTGCCGTAGACCGAGATGACCTCGCCCAGGCCCTCAATTGGGTACCGCTCGGCCACGATCAATCCCTGAGAGTTCAGCAGGTATGTTGCCTTGACGCTCCTGGTCACCACCTCCAGCACAGTTCCCCGGATGTCCCGACCCTCCACCTTGAGCCAGGTCTGTTCACCCAGGTTCTTCACTGAATCACGGCCCTGGTTGCCCAGCCGCAGGCCGGGGGCGCCATAGAAGAAGGAATCGGTGAGGCTCTTGGCTTCCTGGCGGGGCAGCGGGACCGTGCCCGACTGGGGTGTGAACACGAACGCGCCCTGGGGCGTGAGGAACTGCTCGTTGACGACTTGCCCGCCCTGGGAGGTGGTGGCCCGCGCCCAGCCGTTCGCGTAGTCCACGCTGCTGCTGATGGGCAGCACCAGCACCGGCTGGCCCTGGGCATCCACGAAGGTCATCTCGGACCGCTGCTGCATGGTGCGGAGTCCCCGGAGTGCCTCGCCCCCGTTGGCCTTCAGTGCCTTGTCTAATAGGGCGCGGCCATCCTGAGACTGATTCTGGGCGGGTTGCACGGCGGGGACAGCGGGACGGGCGACGGGCGGCGCACCGGCTCCCCCGGCCTGCACAGCACCGGAAAGCAGCAGGACGGAGAGGGTAGCGGCGGACAGCCATTGACGGGCGATCATCTTCATCCCCTGACGCTACCGGGCGGCGTGCGCCCCGCCTATGCACCAACGGCCTATATCGAAAGACATAGGCCGCGAACTTCAGGGAGCTGGACGAGGTGAGCCGTGACGGGCCAGACGCTCCAGTTTCGCCAGTTTGCCCCGGTCGGGCAGGACAAAGCGTGCGCCCACGGACAGAACACCCAGGCCCAGCGCCCAGGACCACGCCCAGAGCGCAGACGTTTCGGCCCGCACGGCCAGTGCCACGAACGTCAGCGGCACGGCCCATGCGCCGCTGGGCGAGAACGCCAGCCACCAGCGCAGAGGTAGATGTCGGCGCACCCAGAGCAGCGCGAGCGAGATCAGCAGGCCGCAGATGGGAATCAGGGCATTCCAGGCCGTCACCTGTCCCTTTTTCGAATGCTCGATCAGCAGGGACAGCCCCATCAGGATGAGGGAACCGAACAGCGCCCACCAGGGACTCTCGGTCAACTGGTTGCGCAAGCTGCTCTCCTCGTCCGCCCGCACGAATCTCCTGGCCAGTGCCGCTGCCGTCGCCTCCGCGTCCCCCAGCCGGGCCACAATCTCGGCGTGGCCGAGGCCCTCCTCGCGCCAGCGGGCCACCCTTGCCCGGAAGGGTGCCTGCGCCTCCTCCCGCTCGAAGGGCGCCAGCCGGGCCGTCACGAAGGTCAGCCAGTGGTCCGGGCTGCTGAAGGTCAATTTCAAGGCGTCTTGTCCTCACTGACCTGCTCTCGACGCTCCAGCTTCTGCCGCGACGGGGCGAAGGCGTAGGCCAGGCCAGTCACCAGCAGCATTAGGGCAAAGAGGACGGTGGCCTCTCCCGAAGTGGTGTCGTGGTCCCGGATCTCGGCAGTCATGAGGATCAGGGGGACCAGCAGGGCGAACGGGCTTGCCCCCAGTGAGGCCCAGACCCAGGGGGAGACGCGGCGGCGCAGCCACAGCAGGGCTGCCGTCACCGCCGCGGCGTAAGCCACCACCAGCAGGTTCCACGGGGACAGGCTGCGGTGTTCCCAGAACTCGAAGCCCAGGGAGAGGACCAGCACGGTGAGGCAGACCAGGGCTACCCGCCAGGGATTCCAGCCCAGCAGAGGACGAAGCCGGGCCTCCTCCTCGCGGGTCAGGTAGATGGCCTCCAGGCTTCGCGCGGCCAGACCCGGATCGCCCAGACGGCGCATGATCTCAGCGTTGTCCAGGCCCTCCCCGCGCCACCGGGCAATGCGGTCACGGTCGGCGGCCAGCGCCTCTTCCTGCTCGCTGGGGACTACGCGGGCCGACACGTAGGCGAGCCACTGCTCCGGGGAGGGGAGGTACGGGGTCAAGGGCGGTACAGGTAGCTCACGCTCAGACCGCTGGTCGTGCGGCCCCCGGTGACGTTCAGGGTCGTGCGGGCCTGGAGGCTGTTCTGCTCGTCTATCTTGTATGCCCCGCCCAGTCCCAGCGTGGTCGAGGGAACGGTCAGGGTGCCGAAGGTCAGACTCTGAATGGCATCCGCCCGCAGCGTCACGGCCTCGTTCACCACGAAGCCGACGCCCAGCCCAGCGCTGAGGGACGGCGCCCCCTCGCTACGCCAGGTCGCGGCCAGCGTGCCGTCCAGAATCACCGGGTCACGCAGCAGCGAGGCGGACGTGCTCCCCGTGACAGCCCAGCCGCCCCCCGCCAGAGGCAGCGCCACGTCCAAGCCCACCGCTGGGGCATACCGCCCGCCGAAGGTGTACTGCGCCCCTACATCCAGGCCGTTCCAGTTCACGTCGGACGCCGCAGCCACCATCTCCCCATTCAAGGTCCGGGTTCTGGCTCCCCCGATACCGGTGGACGCCGTGACAGCGAAGCGGTCGGTCACGTTGTAGGTCGCCGTGATGCCCAGGCCACCCGCCACGCTGGAGGTCAGTCCCTCCAGCGTCTGCTGGAGGTCGGGGGCATATCCGGCGCTGACGCTGAAACTCGCGCTGCCTGCCCCCGTCTGGGGCCGTTGAAGGGGGTCAATGGGCTGGAGGTTTTGCGCTCCCGCTGCGCCGATGGAAACGAGCGAGGCCAGCAGCCCCGCCCGACAGAGGTTGTTCTTGAACATGGTCAGGCTCCTGTCTTGAGGCGTTCGAGGCGTTCTCTGTATTTGGCGAGTTGCTGCGCCACCTGGGTCCGGGCCTGGGCGGCCTCGGCGTCCGAGGGTTCGGGAATCAGGATAACGCCGTTCCAGGCGTTGAGGAAATTGGCGATGGGCTGCGACCGCACGCCCCAACTGGGATCGGCCAGCAGCACGTTCTGCTCATCCACCGCCAGCACGAGGTAGTAATGTCCCCTGGGATAGACGACGTTCGCCACGACGGGGAGGCCCGCTTCCATCACGCCGCGCAGTTGCTCCAGCGTGAGCTTGTACCCCGCCGAGGAGACGCTCTCGGTGGTCAGGGCGTTGCGGAGCGAGAGCAGGGTGAGGCCCTCCACGACTTCCTTGCCGCGTGCCTGCATGTCCGCGACGGAACGCTCGGTGAACGTCTCCTCGGACACAGGCCGTCCGTAGTAGTGGGTGAGCAGAGTGGCGAGGGCCGCCGGGCCGCAGGTAAAATCGGTGGTCTGGCCGACGACAGCCTGGTAGCGGAGGGTGCGGTAATCCGAAGGAGCTGCTTGAGCATTTAAGCCTAAGGCATAACATAACAGCAAGCCCCATTTTGTTAGCATTCTAATTCTCAATAATATCGACATCTATATCAAACCTTAGGCGACTTAGAGAACTTAATGTCTCAGATGTCAGAAACACGGATGGCATAGGCGAATCTTTAGACTTGTCAAAATAACATAAAACAGTATAAGTAATATCACATTCTTCTTTGAATCTAGCTATTGCTTTTTCATTTGGGGTAAATACAGAGGTCAGCTTGGCAACTTGTTGGTCAAGATCCATGTCAGAACCATCTCTGGGAAGAGAGTACTCCCAACGATTTTTCTCTGAAATTCTCGGTATTTTATTGCTGAATCTCTCGCCCTTCTCAATGCAGCGTGTTGGAGAAACTCCAGCTATAGATGTAAAATCCTTGACGTTGAACTCGCCAGAGGCAACGAACTTAATCGATAGAGTAGACATAGTTGACTCCCGAATCATTTAGGCTGCATACACGTAAAGGTCATCGGCGCAAAAATCCTACGCCGATGACCTTATTTCAAGGAAGGTCCTTCAGATTGACACCCGTAGGCTCGCCTGGGCCTTTTCCTCCCTTGGGCTTGACATAGACATTGCCATCTCGATCCTTGTAGAGATCCTTGTCTGACACGCGTCCTCCAGACCCCGATTGCTTGAGTTCATGGGGATCAATGTCATTCTCCTTCAGCGTCCGAATATCGCCGCTGGTGAGGGGTTTTTGCTGAGCTGAATCGGATGTGAGGATAGCGCCAAGTGCTGCACCGGCTGCGATGCGGGCAACAGTTGTCACCACGACTTCCCCAATCACCGGAACAGCAGGTGCGAACCATAATAATTCTCCCTTCACCTCATCCAGCTCCGCATCACTGAGCGCCTGGGGCAGGTTGGACTTGGCAAAGGTGGTGGGCGTGGTGGCCTGCGTGGTGCTGCCGTAGCTCACGCGGAAGTCCTGGGCAGGAGCCGCCAGAGCCTTACCGGTCTGCACCCTGAAGTCCTGCGTGGAAGCAGACTGCGCGGCGGCAGCGCCAGCGGTGGGGGCGAGGATCAGGGCGGACAAGAGCAGTGCTTTCGTTTTCATACGTCAGCAATCTACTCAGCGTCCTCCCATCTACCATCTCCCAGAAGACATAGGCCGCCTATATCTTTCGACGTATGCCCTCGGCAGACGCGCGGCATCATCCTGGACTTTAAACTGTCCTGTCATGCCGTCCTTCCACCTCTCAGAATCACCATGACGGTGCGCGCGTATCTGAACCGCCCGGAGGTCCAGGCGTTTCTCCAACGTCCCCGGGTAACCCCCATCGTGCTGTTCGCGGGCCTGGGCATACTGGTCACCTTCCTGCGCAGCCTGGTCCTCAATCCAGCGGAAACGGCCACACTGCCTCTGCTGGACGCCGGGAGTGTGTTGCTGCGCCTGGTGGTGGCGGTGCTGTGGTTCGCGGCAGTTCTATGGGCCATCCGGCCCGGTGAACGTGTGCGGGCAGAGCAAGCCCTGCTGATCCTGGGCACGCTGGCGTTCTCCATCCTGGCGGTCTGGGTGGACCGCCCGGCAGCGGCCCTGATGGTCACGCCCCTCGTCGCCCGCTACTGGCTGACCCTGCGCCAGACCCTCGGCCTGTTCACGGCCCTGTTCGTCGGCAGCCTGCTGATCTACACCCTGATTCCCCCGCTGCCGACCCTCGCCAGCCCGCAGGAATGGTTCGGTCTGCTGGGGCTGGTGGTCGTCACGTTGACCCAGGGCGGCTTCACCTACGCGGCGTTCGAGTTCATGCTCCAGAACGAGGAGAAACAGGTGTCCCTGCGCCGAGCCTACCGTGAGTTGCATGCCTACCGGGCGCTGGAGTTGCAGCACGCGGCCCTGGAGGAACGCGCCCACCTCTCGCGGGAGCTGCACGACACGTTGGGGCATCAACTGACCGCCCTGCGACTGGAGGCCCAGCGCGTCCGCAAGCTCCAGCAGAAGGCGGGCGGCACCGAGCCGCAGATCACGGCTTCCCTCGATAACGTCATGGCGCGCAGCGGCGAGGCCCTGGAACAACTTCAGGAGGTGGTGTCCACCCTGAAGGTGCCGCAGCTTGACGGCACGCTGCACCAGGCCTTACGTGATCTGGTCCAGACCTGGCCTGTCCAGGTAAACCTGAGCCTGGCGGGCGAGGAACCCGAGTTGCCGTCCTCGCATAAACTCGCCCTGTACCGGGGGTTGCAGGAGGCCCTGACCAACGCCCAGAAGCACGCGCCCGGGCAGCCCATCGCGGCCCGGCTGTCCGGGGACGACCGGCAACTCTCCCTCTCCGTCCGCAATCCCCTGAACCTCGCCCGGCACGGCTGGAGCGAACACCGACGCGGGGGCGCGGGCCTGGCCGGACTGCGTTCTCGTTTTGAGGCGCTGGGCGGTTCAGTTCAGGTGACTCAGGACAAGGAGGTCTTCGAGGTATGTCTGACCCTGCCTATCCCCACCCAGGCGTGATGCCCCTGCGCGTCCTGATCGTGGACGACCAGCCCCTCGTGCGACAGGGTCTGGCCTCGCTGCTCGACCTGGAAGATGACGTTCAGGTGCTGGCCCAGGCTGAGAATGGACAGCAGGCCCTGCACCTCGCGGATGAGCTGCGTCCCGACGTAGTGCTGATGGACGTGCGGATGCCGGTGATGGATGGCATCCAGTCCACGGCGGAGTTCCGCCGGAGGAACGGCCCCCCGGTGGTGCTGCTGACCACCTTCGAGGAGGTGGAGGACATGACAGGCGGCCTGAATGCCGGGGCGGCGGGCTACCTGTTCAAGAGTGCGGAGATCGACGAGATTCTGGACGCGCTGTGGCGCGTCCACCGGGGCGAGAAGGTCATCCATCCCCGCGTCGCCCAGGCGCTCGCGCAGCAGTTGCGGGTGCCCGCCCGCCTGGAACCCAGCGGTGCCCTGACCGAGCGCGAGGTGCAGGTGATCCGCGCCCTGGCCGCCGGACAGCCCAACAAACGCATCGGGCAGCAGATGGGGATCAGCGAGGGGACCGTGAAGGTCCATGTAAGCAACATCCTGGCGAAGCTGGGCGCGGGCAACCGCACCGAGGCGGTGCGCCGGGCGATGGAACTGGGGCTGCTAGGGGATGAGACCGGAGGCTGAACCCACTGAGACCCGCAGCGTGGGGTGGCTACGGATGGATCGTTCGCCAGGAGAGGATCTCGGCTGCTCAGGGGCCGTGTTCTCAGCCGACTGCTGTATGGGGTTGTGTCAGGGAAGCACCGCCCACGCGCAAGAGGGTTAGACAGGATCGCCGGGCCTGTCCCCTGCTGGGCCTCATCCGCCAAAGGGGCACCTCCCCTGCGAGTGATCCTTGCCATTGATTGGGGCCTCCGGGTGTCATGCTTCTCTTCCAAGTCAAGGTCTGGACCTCTTGATCCAGAACGGTACAACATCTAGTATCCACTAGTGCTTTCACCTTGAAAGCCTCCGCAGGAACCGAGGGAAGTCCGGTCACGCCCCCAAGCCGTGAAATGGGGGTTCAGTCCGGCACAGTCGCGCTACGGTCACAGTCCGAACGCTCGCCTCGCGGAGAACGTCTTCTCGCGTGCCCCCGCGTCAGGGGCGTCAGGCGGATCCATGCTGCAAAGTTGACCTTGAACCTCACGTGCCCTGGGCGGGGTACGTCTTCTTTATTGGCATCTCTTGGCACCGGCCACCCGCCGGTGCTGCCGTCACCTTTTGCCGCTTCCACTGGAGCCGACCTGATGACCGAATTGCCTGGCAGTGTGAATGCCACTGCTATTCACCCGCCCCACTCCGCCCCGAACGAAACTCGGATTACGCATGTCGTGTTTCCAGGCACCACCAACCACCACGGCACCCTCTTTGGCGGCGAGGCGCTGGCGTACATGGACAGCGCCGCCTTTATCGCCGCCACGCGGCACTGCCGCCGCAAGGTGGTGACCCGGCACCTGGGCGCGATGGAGTTCCGCCGCCCCATTCCGCAGGGTACCCTGGTCGAACTGATTGCCCGCGTCGTCGCCACCGGGCGCACGAGCATGACTGTGCGGGTGGACCTGTTGATTGAGCAGATGGACAGCCCGGCACGTGAGCTGGGCTGCACCGGCACCTTCGTTCTGGTGGCCCTGGGAGACGACGGCCAGCCCACAGGCGTGCCACCCTTGGAGGGCGCGACCGATGGCCGCTGACCACCCTTGGCCCCTGCTGCTGACCGGTGTGGCCCGTGGTCGGGGCGGCACAGCGATGATGCTCGAACTGCTGGCCGTGCTGCACGAACGGGACCTTCTGACAGAGGAGGACGTGCGGCGGGTGGTGAATGCGCTCGCGGCCGACATGCGGGCCTTCGACGCGGAACTCGGCCAGCCCGCCTCAGCGTTGCCCCCGGCACTCCTGAGGGGTTGACCCCATGCAACTGGTCTTCGACTCCCTGACCGGGAATGTGCGCCGTCTGGCCGGGCGGGTGGCCCGGCAGGTCGGCGGTCTGGAGGTGCTGGACCTTCGCCAGGGCGAGCCCAGGGGCAGGTTCCTGCTGCTGACGTACACCTTCCACCGGGGCGCGGTGCCCGACTCCACCCGCGCCTTTCTCGCCCGGCATCACCACCACTTGCTGGGCGTGGTGGCGAGCGGCTCGTATCACTGGGGAGACCACTTCGCCCGCGCGGCGGACCTGATTGCCACGCAGTACCACGTGCCCGTCGTGGCGAAGGTGAACAAGAGCGGCACCGATGCCGACGTGACCCAGATTGCCCGGTGGGTGCTGGCCCACCAGCACGCCCCCTCCCCACTCACGCTTACGGAGAACGTATGGACCCCTGGACCGAACTGAACAACAAGGTGCTGGCTGGCACCCAGATCGACACCCGGCACGACCTCGGCGCCTTGCAGGTCTTCTTTCAGGAGAAGGTCAACCCGAATACCGTCTTTTTCCACGACCTGAACGAGAAAATCCGCTACCTCACCGAGCATGGCATTTGGGACGCCAGCGTCTTCGAGCGGTACGCGCCGCAAGAGGTGCAGGCGGTCTTTGACCGCGCCTACAGCTACAAGTTCCGCTTCCGGGCCTTCATGGGTGCCTACAAGTTCTACAGCGAGTACGCTGGCATGACCCCTGACCGCAGCCGGTGGCTGGAGCGCTACGAGGACCGCATGGCTGTCACGGCGCTGGCCCGCTCGGAAACCGCCGAGGACGCCCTGGAACTCGTCCATCACCTGGTGACTCAGACCTTCACTCCAGCCACGCCCACGCTGATGAACAGCGGCAAGGCGAACACGGGCCGCCTGGTGAGCTGTTTTCTCCTTCAGGACTGCACCGACAACCTGAATTCCATCACCAAGACGCTGTCCTTTGTGGCGGAACTCAGCAAGGGGGGCGGCGGCATCGGGGTGGACCTCAGCAACCTGCGAGCCCGGGGCGAGAGCCTGCGGGGGATTCAGAACGTCACCAAGGGCGTGATGGGCGTGGCGAAGATGCTCGACAACATGCTGCGGTACGCCGATCAGGCGGGGCAGCGGCCGGGGGCCGGGGCGATCTACCTCAGCGTCATGCACGCCGACTTTCTGGACACCCTGAACGCCAAGAAGATCGCCACCGACGAGGACGCCCGGCTCAAGACCCTCTCCGTCGGAGCCACCATTCCCGACGTCTTCATGGAAAAGGTCCGCGCGGGCGAAGACATCTACCAGTTCTATCCCCACTCGCTGGCGCAGGAGACCGGACAGGACTTCACGGACATCGACTGGACGCGCGACTATCAGGCGCTCGCGGACAACCCGCGCGTCCGCAAGAAGCGTGTCTCGGCCCGGCGGGTGCTGGAGGACATCGCCCTCACCCAGGGGGAGAGCGGCTACCCCTACCTGCTGTTCGAAGGCAACGCCAACCGCGCCAACCCCATTCCGAACGTGGGCAGCATCAAGATGAGCAACCTCTGCTCGGAAATCCTCCAGCCCACCCTACCCAGCACTTTTCATGCCTACGGCCAGGAGCACAAAGACCGGATTGGCCTGGACGTGTCGTGCAACCTGGCCTCGCTGGTGATCGAGCAGGCCATGGACAGCCGTGACCTCGGGCGGGTGGTGGGCGCGGCGGTGCGGCTGCTGGACAACGTGGCCCGCTCGACCAGCGTGCATGAAGTTCCCGCTGTGAAAAAAGCCAACGACGAGATGCGCTCCATCGGCCTGGGGGCGATGGGACTGCACTCCTTCCTGGCAAAAAGCGAGATCGTGTACGGCAGCCCCGAGGCGCTGGAGTTCGTGGACGTGTTCTTTGCCGCCGCGCACTACCACGCCCGCAAAACCAGCATGGAGATTGCCCGCGACACTGGCTTCGTGTTCGAGGGATTCGGGGGCAGCCGCTACCAGAGCGGCGAGCACTTCGCGCAGTACCTGGAGCGCGATTTCCTGCCGCAAACGCCGGAGGTGACTGCACTGTTCGGGGGCCACACGTTGCCCACCCGTGAGGAGTGGCGACAGCTCGTTCAGGACATCCGGCAGTACGGCCTCGCCCACTCCTTCGTGATGGCGGTGGCCCCCACCGGGAGCATCAGCTACGTGTCGCACGCCAGCGCCAGCCTGATGCCGATCACCGAGAAGGTCGAGACCCGCACCAGCAACAAGGCCCGCACCATCTACCCCATGCCGCACCTCAGTGAAACCACCGAGTGGTACTACGAGGAGGCCTACGACATGGACCAACGCCGCGTGCTGGATACGGTCGCCGCCGCGCAGCGGCACGTGGACCAGGGCATCAGTTGCACGCTCTTCGTGCCGAGCACGGTCACCACCCGAATGCTGCAAAGCTATTACCTGTACGCCTACCGCCTGGGCCTCAAGACCCTGTACTACACCCGTCTGCGCAAGACGGGCGTGCAGGACTGCCTGAGCTGCGTGGTGTAGCCTCCCCGACTTCAAGGAAACCCATGTCCCAAATGCCCTTTTCCGCGACCAACTGGTCCGACCCCGAAGACCACTTTTCCGCGACCTTCTACGAGAAGTACACCTCTCAGCTCTGGTTCCCCGACGAGATTCCCCTGACGAACGACGCGCTGGTCTGGCAGAGCCTGAGCGACGACGAGCGCTGGACCTACATTCACGCCTCGGCGGGGCTGAACGCGCTGGACACCCTCCAGGGCGAGGTCGGAATGCCCACGCTGCGCGGGCTGGTAGGCGGCCACATCCGCAAGGCCACCCTGCAATTCCAAGGGATGATGGAGGACATTCACGCCCGCAGCTACAGCCTGATGAACAAGACCTTCCTGACGACCAGCCAGGAGCGCGAGGTGTTTGGGTGGGTGCGGACCCAGCCGCACCTGCAATTCAAGATCGGCTTCATCGGGGACGTGTTCGCCGATCCTGACGTGTCCCGGCTGGGCCTCTGGAAGAAGCTGGTGGTGTCATGCATGCTGGAAACGGCGCTCTTTTACAGCGGCTTTTTCTACCCCCTGTACCTGGCCGGGCAGGGCCGCATGGTGTCAGCGGGCGAGATCTTCAACCTGATTATCCTGGACGAGGCGCTGCACGGGGTGTATGTGGCCCTGCTGGCCCAGGAGCAGTTCGACGCCATGAACGGGGCTGAGCAGACTTACGCGAAAGCCTGGTACCGCCAGGCCCTGGACACGCTGTACCAGAACGAGCTGGCCTACACCGAGGTGCTGTACGCCCGTGTGAACCTCACGGACGAGGTGAAACGCTTTCTCCGTTACAATTTCAACGTGCTGGCCGACAACCTCGGCCTAGAGCACACCTTTCCTGACGAGGAGATTCATCCGGTGGTCCAGAACGGCATCCGGGCGCAGGGGACCACGCACGACTTCTTCAGCGCTAAGGGCAGCAGTTACGCCAAGATCGGCGTGGAACCCCTGACGGACGGGGATATCGCGGAACTGTGGGGAGGCGGCTTCCCCGGCCAGTCGGCCAGTGGGCGGGTGTCGCATGACTGACCCGCCCTTCGTCCTGCTGACCCAGGACCACTGCCCCACCTGTGAGCGCCTGGAGCGGATGCTGGCTGGCCCCCTGAAAGGGCAGTTCATAGGGCAGATCGAGGTCGTGCACCGCCAGCAGCACCCAGCGGAGTTCGAGGCGCTCGCTCGGGCACACGGCCTGCGCACCACGCCCGCGCTAATTCATCGGCCCAGCCGTGAAGTGATGACCGCCCCGGCCGGGCTGGGCGAAGTGCGCCGCTTTCTCGACGCGGGGACGAAGCCCATCCCGTGAGCGACCTCACTGTCCTGCTTGACCGCAGCGCGGCGCACACGGTGTGGCTCCCCTGAAAGCCGTGTAATTGCTGGACCCCGTAAGCGTCCAGCTCAAAGCCACCGGCTGGACCCTGCTGAACAGGAGTACGACGGGCAAGACCGTCACGAGCCTCTGGCGTTTCGCGGACCAGGACAAGAACGAGCTGACCGGCGTGCTGACCTTACAGGAGACCGCTCCCGGCCGGTACTCGGCCCAGCTCGCCAGCCTGGCGTTCAGGAACTGACGGTCATTCCCGTGACAGCGCGATGAAAGGCATGGAATGAGCGAACTGCTTTCAAGTTGGCCGGTCAACCTGCCCCGTCTGGGCACTGACCCGGTGGGGAAGTTTCTGGGGCTGTCGGGTCTCTCGCAACGGATCTACCTGACAGCCCTGCGGGAGGTGGAGGGCAGTGGCGCGGGGGAGCTTGGCGAGCTGCTAGACCAGTTGCGAACCGACGAACGAAGCCGCGAGCTGATCGCCCGGCTGGAGCACCCCTGAAGGTCCATGAAAGGAGATTTCATCCTCGTCATGGTCTACCCCGTCGGTCTCAAGGTCGATGAAGCAGGCGGCATGACTCCACGGGAAGCGGACGCTGGAGTCTTTCTGCTCAAGGTGTGAACTCCAAGCTCCTGCTTCTGACCGCCGCCTTCGTGGGGAGTGCCAGCGCCGCTGCCCCGACCTCTATCAGTGACCGCACCTTCTCCCACACCTGCACCGGTGCCAAGAAGATCAGCGTCTGCTCCATACGGGGAGCACCGTGAATGCCGTCGCCCTGAAAACGGACGCGCCCACGGCCGACCGGCTCGCGCAGGTGAACGGGCTGGGTGTCCTGACCCGCGCCCAGACCCTCCAGGTCCTGCCCGGCTACAAGGAAGAGCAGGGCAGCCTGACGATGATCCAGGTCTTCCTGGTGGTCGTCGCCGCCTTTGTAATGGCCGTGTTCTTCTACGTCCTGACCCTGCAAAAGACGCCGCAGTTCGGCCTGTTGAGGGCCATCGGGGCCAGCACCCGCACCCTCGCGGGCAGCCTGGTCGCGCAGATGCTGCTGCTCACGACCCTGGCCGTCGCCCTGGCCGCGCTGATCACCCTGGGCCTCGTGACGCTGCTTCCGGCGGGGATTCCCTTCGCCCTTACGCCCTCCGTCCTGCTCGCCGCCTCGGCCCTCCTGATCGGTGTCGCCGCCCTCAGCAGCCTCTTGAGCCTCCGCAGCATCGCCCGGGTCGATCCCCTGATCGCCATCGGCACCGTCGCCTGACCCCCCCGGCCGGGAGACCCCCTCCCGGTCTGATCCTCTCGCCGCATTTCAGGAGCCTGACATGACTGCCACGTCCCAGCGCCCCCGCATCACCTCCGCGCCCCTTACCACGCCCGTCTTGTCTCTTTCCGAGGTCAGCAAGACCTACGGCGACGGCGAGGGCACCATCACCGCCCTGCACCCCGTCACGCTGGACGTGCGCCCCGGCGAGCTGGTCGCCGTGAATGGCCCCAGCGGCAGTGGCAAGAGCACCTTCCTGTCCATCGCGGGTGCGCTGCTGCGCCCCACCACCGGGCAGGTCAAGATCGCCGGGCAGGAGGTGACGGCGCTGCCTCAGGGGGCGCTGTCCGCCTTCCGCCTGGAACACCTCGGCTTCGTGCTGCAAAGCAGCAACCTGATTCCCTACCTGAACGTCCGCGAGCAACTCACCCTGGTGCCGCACCTCGCGGGGCTCCGTGGCCGCGACGTTCAGGCGCGGGCGGACGACCTGCTGGGGCTGCTGGGCCTCTCCGGGCGTGCCCGTCACCTCCCGGACGCGCTGAGCGGCGGGCAGCGGCAGCGGGTCGCCATCGCTCGCGCCCTGATGAACGACCCGCACCTGATCCTCGCGGACGAACCCACCGCCAGCCTGGACAGCGCCCGTGGCCGGGAGGTCGTCGAGTTGCTCGCCGGGCAGGTGCGTCAGCGGGGCAAGGCCGCCGTGATGGTCACGCACGACGAGCGGGTGCTGGACCTCTGCGACCGCGTGGTGAGCATCGTCGATGGGCGCCTGCGCGAGTAAAAGCACCCTACCTCTTGCGGGAACCTCACAGCAATCGCTCTTCCACGCCAACGCCTGCCACTGTGTAGTCAGGCGCTTTTCGATTCGGTCTTGGGAGTTGCACGGCGCGTGAGGACGCGAAACAGGATGAAGAAGAGACTGGGCACGCCGGTCAGCTCCAGGTGAAGAATGGCAGGTGGTGTTAATGAGGTCGCCGTCAGCGAACCTAACGTAGAGCCGCATGAGGCGGGCACAGTCAAGCCGCATTCCGACCTGCAGGTCAGCGTGTCCCAGTTGAACAGTCCTTTAAAGGGGACAGCTCACGGGTACGATGAACACGAGCAAAAACAGCTCTGAACTTCAGGGGGTTCAAATGGGACAGCGCGTCGCCATCTACTGCCGGGTCTCCACGGGGGACCAGTCCTGTGACCGCCAGGAACGGGACCTGCGAGCGTTCGCCGAGCGCGGCGGGTATGAGGTCGTGGGTGTGTTCAAGGAAACGGCGAGCGGAAGCAAGGACCAGCGGGCGCAGCGGGGCAAAGTGGTCGCGCTGGCGCGCGACCGTCACATCCAGGCGGTATTGGTCACGGAACTCACCCGCTGGGGACGCTCGACGACCGACCTGCTGCACAGTCTGCGGGAGTTGGAGGCGTGCGGCGTCTCGGTGATCGCGCAGACGGGCTTACAGTTTGACCTGAGTTCGCCCCAGGGCAAGCTGTTCGCGTCGCTGATGGCGGCACTGGCCGAGTTCGAGCGGGACCTGCTGCGGGAACGGGTGAAGTCGGGGATCGCGGCGGCACAGGAGCGCGGCGTGCAGTTCGGACGTCAGCCGGGTCAACGGGTCAAAGCCGAACGGTACACCGCGCGAGTGCTGCGGCTCCGTGCCGAGGGGCGGTCGTACCGGGAGATCGCTCGCGAGCTGCATCTGAGCAAGAACACCGTCATGGACATCGTGAAGCGCGCTTCAGCCGTTCGTCCGCGGGAGGACGAGGCGGCTTAGCGTACTACTGATCTTTGCGTAAATATGTAGC